>JBEIEK010000098.1:0-17411 GCA_040382995.1 Planctomycetaceae bacterium | reverse complement strand
TCAGGCGAGCGGTCGATGTCAATCGGCCGGTAACATCCCTCCCGCGGCGCACGTTCGCCATGGCAGACACCACCGCGACGCCGGTATCCGCATTCGACGCCCGACACATCCGCGCGTTAGCCATGCCGTTACCGGGGGATTGACATCCCCCGCTCGCATTGTCACGTGGGGCGGAGTCCGAGAGACGATATCAAGTGCCCTTAACACCCTTTCGCCCTCCCGGTGCCGGTCTGCTCAGAGATCCCTAACCCTCAGCGCACGGTAATCTGCAGCGGCTCTGCGACTGTGCTGAGATCCACTGCGGCCGCCTCGAATTCCGGTGGCCCAAAAGTTGCTCGGGCGTTGCGTGAGAAACCGTAGGGTTCCATCGGCAATCCCAAAACGTTCTTTGTCAGTACCCCGTTGCCATCCAGATCCTGAAACGCAGCCAATGCTGCCGTGCCCGACAGCGGCAGTTTCAGTTCGCACTGGGCCGCATCGCCGTTCCCGATTGTCTCGGTCGTGCTGTCTGCCGCACTCACATCCGGAAACCCGGCCGCATCGAGAAAGACGGCCACCATCACCGCTGCCGACCGCGATCCCAGCCCCGATACTCGCACCGTCACCGTCTGGTCCGTCGGTGGCTCTGGTTTCTGCGGCGGTGGTTGCTGCGGCACTGCCGAGGACGCGATCGGCGCCGGCGTTCGGGACGCCACCGGCGGTGATCCCGGCTGCAGCAGCCAGATCAGCCCCAAACCAGCAGCGACCGCTGCGCACACACCCACAAGCCCTTTGACACGGCCACGTCCTGCGGCGGTCGGCTTTTGCCCGGTCGGCTGTACCACGCTACATACCCCGCTTCCAGCGCCCCGAAAACATGAGTGTCAGCACGGCCATGACGAAGGCACTGCCGAGCAGCACGGCAGCTTCCGTCTGCAGTTCTGCCAGTGGTGTGCGAAACCAGAAGACCTTTTGAAAGCCGTCCAGCGCCCACGCATTGAAGCTCCAGCGCCCCAGCTCCTTCATGCGTTCACTCATCACAAATCGCGGGATCATGCTGCCGCCAATCGCTGACATGCTGAGAATGATCACTGTTGCTGCGGCATTCAGCTGAGCTCGGGAACGGCAAAGTGTGGCCAGCAGCAGTGCAAACCCGCTGGTTGCCGCTGAAGTGCAGACCGCCATTACCGCAAAACCAACCGCGTGCCTGCGCAGTTCAATTCCAAACACGACATCCGCGAAGACAAACATCACTGTCAGCTGCAGACAGCCCATCAAAAAAATGCCCAGCCACTTGCCCCCAAGAATCTGCAGCAGTCCTGCGTGACTGGCAAGGATGCGATCCAGCGTCCCGGACTCCGCCTCATCCAGCATCGTTCCCGCATGCCCCGTGCAGGCGAACAGCAGAAACAGAACGGCGATCCCGGCAGCGTACATCGCAATCCGCGGATTCGTGCGTCCATCGGCCTGGGGATTGACAACGTCGATACGTACATCATCACCTGCAGCGACATTCGGGGTGACCGGTGCTTCAGCAGCCGGCACTGTGGACTGCAGTTCTGCTGGAGCTGGCTCTGCGGCAGTTGCCTTCACGGTAGCGGGTGCGGCAGCGGCGGGGGCGGGGGCGGGGGCCGGGGCTGGGGCAGTTGCGGGGGCAGCCATCGCCGACCTTGCCGACTCCGCGAGCAGTGCCGTGTTCGTCATCTCGGCCGGACGCAGCTGCAATTCAAGCGCCGGCGGATCCCAGACCGTGATCAGTCGATTTGGCGGTTCGCCCAGCAGTCTGTCGGCGGGAGGCGTACTGAAGATTTCATCGGGGAGCGGGGGATGCGGAAAGGCTGGCGGGAGTTCTGCGGGGGTGGCCGGCTCGGGACCTGTCTTCCTGGCGGGCATCACAGGTCGAGGGGCAACCCTCGGCGGTCGTGAAACAAGGGTTTGCAGTGTCTGCGCCGCTTCCTCCATTCTCCTGCGCGCGTAGTACTCCTTCAGTCGCGATGTCACAATCGCCACGGCCATGGCATTCTGTCCGTCGGTGATCACACGAAGCAGAGGCTGTTTCCCGGAAATCGCCGCAGCTTCTGCGGAATCATCAAACCCCTGCGGGAGCTGCAGGACGAGGTCGTATCGGCCCGAATTCTGAGCCCGCTCGACCGCCTGGGTAACGGCTGATTCCCCGGCTGTGGTCAGGGGCAATTCCAGTTCCGTGCATTCGAGCGATTCGGCTTTTTCCAGAGCGATCAGCAGGGCCTGAGCGGCTGCAGTTCGTTCGGCAACCGCCAGCCCCAGCCGCACGGGTTGTTCGGTTCCCGAGGCGATCCCCCGGCTGAAGATCATCGCAAAAATGCTGAAAAACAGCACTGGCATAACGAATACAAGGAGCAGTTCGAGCGGATTGTTTCGCAGTCGCAGAAACTGGATCCGCAGAATGGTGAGCATCATTCCCGCAGACTCCTGCCGGTAAGCGCCAGAAAGACATCCTGCAGGCCGAAGCTGCGGACGTCAATCCGCAGCGGTGTCTGGGATAATTTTGCAAGCACCTGCAGGATGGCGGGAAGCTGCTGCATATCGGCCATTCGACAAACTGCCGCTGTTCGCTGTGCATCGAGCTCGAAGCCCGGGAGCTCGTCTTCGACAGCCCGTGCGAACTCCAGCATGACGCGGTGCGGCAGGCCCAGACTTTTCAAAATCAAGTCCTGAAGCTGTCCTTCCGCCACGATTGTCCCGTGGTCGATCACCACGATGCGGTCGCAACGCGTTTCCACTTCCTCCAGCTGGTGTGTGGTGATGAGCACCGCTGTGCCCTGCTCCTTCAGCTGCTGCATCATCGCATAAATCCGCTCACGGCTTTGCGGATCCACGCCGACGGTGGGTTCATCCAGCAGCAGCACAGCCGGACGATGCAGAACGCTGCAGGAGATATTCAGGCGTCTCTGCATGCCCCCGGACAGGGTTTTTGCCAGCGAATCGGCGCGATCGGTGAGCGCGGCCCATTCCAGCACTTCAGGAATGCGTTCCCGCAACTGCTGGCGGGAAACACCCTCCAGACGTCCAAAGACTTCCAGATTCTGACGCACCGTCAGATCCGGATAGACTGCGATGTTCTGTGGCACCAGTCCCGGACGCACTGTTTTCGCGCCGGGAAAGCCATCGGGCACTCTGAATTCGATCTGACCGCCGTCAGGAGTCACCAGACCGGCGATGCAGCGGATCATGGTGGTTTTACCAGCACCGTTCGGGCCGAAAAAACCGAGCATCTCACCGGGATAGAGCTGCAGCGAAATTCCGCGCAGTGCTTCGCGGCCGCGCCAGGATTTGCGAACAGCATCCAGTCGCAGAATTGGTAAGGCTCGGTCAATCATGGACCCGCTGCTTCATAGGTTCGTGACCTCCACTGCACACTCAGTCCCAGCAGACTGCGAACCCATGCTGTCCACTGCACCGCCAGAAACAGCAGCATCGCTGCGGGCTGCAGCAACACCACTTTCCATGCCCTGTCAAAACACAGGCAACATGCAACCCGCGGAAGATAACTCAGCAAAGCACAAACTGCCACCTCCAGCCCCTGACCGGTGGATCCGCCCCGCCAAAGCAGGGCCACCAGCAGCACTGTCGGCACCACGGAAGTCAACCCAATCAGCACCGTCATCACCAGCAGCAGGGGCTGTTTCGCGAAACCCTCCACGGCATTTTTCAACAGCCCCCGCCAGGTCTCCGCCAGCGAAGCATACATCCGGCACTCCACCATGTCGGTGGCGTCGAAGACATCCGTCCGCAAACCCCGCTCCCGATAGGCCCGAGGCAGCCGAATGCCATCGTGCAGCGACTCACGAATTGAAGCATGCCCTCCTGCAGCCCGCCAGCTGCTTCCCAGGGTCGCCATGTACTGGCCACACCCCGCTGATGCGGCGGGCATCCGCGTCTTTCGCATCAGCAGAAACGGCAAAAAACACAGCAAAATGACGTGCATTTGAGGAATCAGCAACTGCTCACCGAAACTCACCACACGCTGTCTCGGAAATCCACTGAGCAAATCCGCACCCAGCTGCCGCCTCAGGCCGACCGTTCGCGCAATGGCATCCGCAGTCACCTGCACGTCCGAGTCCACGAACACCAGCTCCTCGTGCCGCGCTGATTCACCCAGCTGCTGACACGCCCACTGCTTGCCACTCCAGCCCTCAGGCTTCGGACGGCCCCGCAGCAGCCGCACCCGACTGTCCCGCTGACTCCACGATTCCACCAGCTGATCAGTGCCGTCGGTGCTCTCATCATCCAGCACCAGCACCTCGAGGTCCACGCCCTGACTTCGCACCAGCGACTCCAGAGTCGCGCCAATCCGAGCCGCCTCATTCCGCGCAGGAATCAGCACGGACACCCGCAGCGTCCCGCCCGGCTCAACGCCACTGCCCGCAACCCCAGCGGTCCCCAGCCGAGGTGCTCGCCGAAACTGCAGCAGATTGCTCAAAAACAGCACCGCGACCCACAGCGTCACCGCAATGCACGCTCCGCTGGGCAGGTCTGGCCGGAATTCCATCATACCTGACCACCTCCCGGCTCCGCTTCATGCCGCGCCTCAAAACTTCCGCCACGAAGCCAGCACGTCAGACGCCGCCATGCATCATAGCAGCCCCCGATTCCGCCAGACCCCGCCAACAACTGCTCAAACCCGGCGCCGCTGCGTTCCAGTGCCTGCCCGGCCAGCGCCTGCTGCTGCTCTGCCAAACGCTGTTCCAGAAACACCGTACGTTCCCCCCGCTCCTCCGGAAGTGCCCCGCCGGCGATTGCCGGGCCAAAGCGAGCGAGCAGTTCCGGTCTGCGTTCATTCCAGAACACGTACTCCAGCGCCACCGGCAGTACGCTCCCGCCAAATTCCCGATCCACCAGATGGCTCAGCCCCGACTGAAATGGCACCGATTCACGCACATCGTGAAAGCGACCAGCCGGCGTGATCCACAGTGCCACCTGACCACCCGCCAGCACACGTCGACTCTGCCGCAGAAACTCACGCGCTCCCGCGGCCGAATCCCGCTCCACCCCGAAAAAACCCAGCCGCTCCAGCACCGGATAGCGCGCGAGAGCGGCCGCATCCATCGGAGCCGCAAACTTTCGGTTCAGCAGCAGATCCGTGAACAGCACGGCGGCCATCGGATCCCACCAGCCAGGATGATTCACGTAGACCACCACCGATCCGGACGGCAGCCCTCGCGGATGTTCAGCACCGGCCACGCGCACGGCGTTGAACGACGATTTCACAAACCGCCGCACATACCGCCGAAAGCCCCGATTCAACACACGCGAGCCCCATGAATCAACCATCAGCCGCTCCGAAGAAGGCCGTGATTTCAGGCCGCCCGAGTCTTTCGCAGTGAAACGCCGCCAAGGTCCTGATCCACCGTGTCCCCGGCAATCCAGCCGGACATCATCACCATGGGCATGCCGGGACCTGGATGTGCCGATCCGCCTGCCAGATACAACCCGGGCAGTTCCGACACGCGATTGGCTGGCTTGAACGCCCCCAGGAATCGACCGTGGCTGGCAAGTCCGTAAATGGCGCCGTTCAGCACATGATAACGCTCGTGAATTCCCTGCGGCGTCAGGGCATGCTCGACTTCGATTCGCTCCTCGATGTCTTCCATGCCTGCCACACGCTTCAGCTTCTGCACAATCACGTCGCGGTACTTCGGCAGCAGCTGATTCCAGTTGTGATGGGGCCGCAGATAGGGAGTGTGGACCAGCACGTACAGAGCTTCGCCTCCCGCCGGAGCCACGCGGTCGCCGGAAAGCGACGGTGCGCACAGGTAGCAGGTCGGGTCGTCCGCCGGCTCACCCCGCTCATAGATCTGCTGAAACTCCACATGCGGATCACGACTGAAGACAAAGTTGTGGTGCAGAATATGCTCGTAACGCTTCTTCAATCCCAGATACAGCACCACACCGGAGCAGGCGGCTTCGAAGGAGCGTTTTGCGAGGAACTTCGCAGCCACAGACTTCGGCAGCAGCTCCTCACACGTTCGCACGCAGTCCGAATTCGACACCACTACGCCGGCCTGCAGCACTTCGCCACCCTCCAGCGTCACTCCCGAAACGCGTCCGGCCTGCACGTTGATCGACCGCACCTGGCGACCGGTTAGGTATTGCACGCCCAGTTCCCGCCCCAGCTTCTGCAGGGCCTCAGGTACGGCACGGGTGCCACCCATCGGATACCAGATGCCTTCGTTTGTCTGCATGTGCGCGATACCACAGAGCACTGCTGGTGAGGCTTCCGGAGAAGATCCCACGTATTGCGTGAAGTGGTCCATCATCTGCGCGATTCGGGCATCAGGAATGTGCGATCGCACCATTCCGGCCACGGTGCGACCAAACCGCAGACTCAGCACGTCCTTCAGCACGCTCAGCGAGAACGACTGCTTCAGGTCCATCGTGTCGCCAATCCCGCCAACACTCTTCCAGAAGAAAAACTTCTGTGAGACATCGTCGAGCTTCTTCGAGATGGCCATGAATTTTTCATAGCCCTGCCCGGTACGATCACTGCCAGTGTATTCCCTGAGCTGCTGCTGCATCCGGGGAATCGATTCCACAAGATCGAAATGCGTGCCGTCTTCAAAGAAACACCGCCACTGCGGGTCCAGACGCACCATGTCGAGATAGTCCTCAAGTCGTCGCCCCGACTCGCTGAAAATCCGCCGCAGCACGGAAGGCAGCGTCAGAATTGTCGGGCCCATGTCGAACCGATAGCCCCGGTCCTCCAGAATGGCCGCCTTGCCGCCAACCCACGCATTCTTCTCCACCACCGTCACTCGATGACCTCTGGCGGCCAGGGTACACGCCGCTGCCAGTCCCCCCAGACCGCTTCCAATCACCACCACATCCGTCTGTGATTTCATTGCACTCTCCTGTTCAGCGAAACTCGAAATGAACGTTGCTTCCATGCGGCCCGGACCACACCCCAGACTGCCCCCAGCTTCGCCAGAGGATTGCGGGAATGCTCCAGACCAATCAAATGTTCCAGCACCTCAGCGTCGGCCGGCGTGGGACGATCCAGGTGCGGTCGAAAAAATCCCCGGCCCCGAACGACGGTTTTCAGCTGCGTCATCTCCAGCAGTCCCGCGGCACCACGAGTCACCCCGAAACCACTCCGATGACGCCCCCCAAAAGCCACTCGCGGATCTGCCGTGGGCACAATCATGTCGTTGATCACCACGCACCCGGCATCCAGCCGTCGCGCATAGCGTCGACAGGCCAGCGCGCGGCCAAACACGGCCGCACTCAACGCGTACGGACATTCAGCCGACAGCCGCACCGCCGCATCCTCGTCTGCCGTTCGCAGCACCGACAATACCGGCACAAACACGTCCATCCGCGCTGCCTCCAGCTCCGGGCGAACATGATCCAGAATCACCGGACCATACAACTGACAACGACCGGAAGTCATGTCCAGACGTCCCAGTCTGAGCACCGCGCCAGCGGCCAGAGCGTCCCGAACGGCCACCGCGGCACGCTCGGCTGATGGTCCGGTCAGCAGCTGCTCGGCCACACCTCGAACCGCCAGCTCACGACCGATTCCAGCAATCAGGCTGTCCGCCTGAAACTCCCGCACAAACAGCCTCCGCGGAGCCATGCAGGTGCAGCTGCCATTGAAGGCCAGACCAAAGGCCACACAGGAACTCACCAGCTGCTCGCTGGCTCCCTCCAGTACGTGCACAGCGTCGCACCCGGAAAGCTCCATCACAGCCGGAGTCCCGCAGTCGGATAATCGCCGCAGCACCACGCGACCGGTTTCAGCCGAGCCGGTCAGAAACACCTTGTCCACACCCGCTGAAATTGCCGCCTCCGCCTCTGCTGGCGATTCACCACACATCTGCAGCACCGCGGACGGAACACCGCTTTCCACCAGCACCTGTCGCAACTGCTCGAGGCAGGCACTGCAGCCAGGCGCCGGCTTCACCAAGACAGCGTTTCCAGCCGCCAACGCATGCAGCAGCTGAATCCCAGGCAGCATCAGCGGGTAATTCGCAGGGCCGATCACCAGCACCACACCCACGGGTTCATGCCGCGTCCAAACCGCTGTGCCCCAGAGCCACTGTGGACGGCCCCTCGGGCCCGCACGTCGCTCACGCAGCACTCGCCGCGACGACACCTCCAGATAACGCATGGCGTCCAGCAGCGGCAGAACCTCGGCTGCAAGAGTCTCTGCCTGGTCCGCACGGGGAACCAGACTGGCCAGCCGCCGCGGCTTTTCCGCCAGCTGCAGCCGCGCGCGACGCAGGCAGGCCAGCCGCTCAGACAACGGTCTGCCAGCCCATTCCACCTGTCCGGCTCGCGCAGCCGCCAGATCCATCTCAGGCCGCCCTTCGCTGTGAAGCGTTAAACTCCACCACGCCCGCTGATCCCCGATATTCCGGGAATTCAAGTCCCAGATCGGCACACAGCAGTCGTGAAGATATGCGGGCCGATTCGTAGATCACCGGCAAGCCACTGCCCGGATGAGTCCCGCCGCCCGTCAGGTACACACCGTCAAGATCCTCGTAACGGTTCTGAGGACGCCCCATGAGCATCTGCCCGAGGTTGTGTGCGAGGTTGAAAGTGGCGCCACGGTAAATCTGGTAACCGTGCTGCCAGTCGTCCGGAGTCAGCACCTTCTCGAAACGAATCCGCCGCTCGACGTCATCCAGGCCAATTCGGCGAAGTTGCCGCAGCACGCGTGCCCGGAACTGCAGAGACAGTGCTGGCCACGAAATCCGTTCGCTCTGATGCGGCACCGGCACCAGCACGTACAAAGTACTCATGCCGTCTGGGGCCAGGGATGGATCCGTCACACACGCGTTCTGCACGTAAAACGAAGGATCCTCCGGCAGCTCACGCCCCTCTTCAATCTCCCGCAGATTGCGCTGATAGTCCTTCGCTATGTATATCGTGTGATGCGGCAGGTCCCGCTGCAGTCCCTCAACACCCAGATACATCATCCACGTGGAACACGAATACTTCGCGCTGGCCAGCCGACGATTGTTCCAGCGACGCCGCAGTGCATCCGGCACCAGTCGCTCCATCGTCCGCGCGAAGTCCGCATTAATCAGCAGCGCGTCACAGTCCCGCTCGCCGGCCGACGTTCTCAGCCCCACCACACGGCGACCTTCAAACTGCAGCGACTCAACCTCCTCACCGTAACGAATCTCAACACCCATCTCCTGAGCGATCGTGGCCATCCGCTCACTCACCGCCGCACATCCCCCAAGCGGGTGCCAGACGCCGTATTCGTATTCCAGAAACGCCAGAATAGTGAACAAACTTGGGCACTGAAACGGCGACATCCCCAGATACTTCGACTGAAACGAAAACGCAGTCACCAGCCGCGGATCCGAAAAATGACGGCCGAGATCATCCGCCACAGAACGCCATGGCCGCACCCAGGGAGCGGCCTGCAGCACCGCTGGACGCAGCAGATCCAGAACCGAACTGAACGGAGACTCAAGAATCGGGCGAAAACGCTCCAGCTTCACTCGATTCTCGTTCATAAACCCCGCGAATGCCGAGGCATCGGCCGGCGAAATCGCGGCTATCTGCTGCTCCATCCGGGCCAAATCTCCGGTGGCATCAATCCGTCCTCCAGCGCCGAATTCCAGGCGGTACTGCGGATCCAGACGCACCATCGGGCACTCGCGATCCAGATCCCGACCGACAGCCGCAAAGATTTCCCTGAGCACTCGCGGATAAAGAAAGAACGTGGGACCGGTGTCAAAGCGAAACCCGGAAGCCTCGATCGCCGAACAGCGACCGCCCGGACGATTCATTCGCTCAAGCACCGTGACGCGAGCTCCGGACTGTGCCAGCAGCATCGCACTGGCGAGCCCCCCCGGCCCGGCCCCAACAATACACACATTGCGATCCTGGTTTGCCATCCCTGACCAGCCTTCTCCATTCCGTGGATGTTGCCCGTTTCGGCCAAGTATGCCGCAACAGCCCACATCGCCTCAACCCCAGTCCTGAGGAATCGTGGATGTCGCAGAAAGTGATTCAGGCGGAATCACTTTTGGGCCTGGCAAAAAATGTACACCACATGCGCAACCGGCGTTTAGATGCTAGCTTGCTGGTCCTCTGCCGCGGTCGGTGACGTTGCTGCAAGTGGCTTTCTGTGAACCACTTGCAACAAATGTTGATATCTGGCATCAAAAATGCTGTGCGAATGTGAAACAGCAGTGGTCCTGTCAATATCACGCACTCGGAGTCATCCCATGCCCGTGGACATCAATCTGGATTTCCTCATTTATTTCTTTGGTGTGATCGTGCTTTTCGCAGGAGCGATCGTTCTGTCGCTGCTCGTGGGGGTCGTGACCGCATTGAGAACATGGGCTCGGTGTCGGGACAGGGAGCGTCAGGAGGGCAGTAATACGGCAGCGGCACAGGGATCACGGTTGGGGGCAAGGCTTGGGCTTGCAACCGGGGTGCTGTCGGTGGTGCTGCCAACGATTCTGTTTTCAGGCGGGAGTCCTCCGGGTGGATTTGTATTCGACAGGAGTTTGCTGCTGCTGTTCGCGGCTACCCTGGCACCTGCAGCAATCTGGGGAATGCTCTCGGGGGCGATCGCGGGGCAGTGCAAAACGCGGCGCAACGCGGCCCTTGCTGGAGGCCTCCTGTTTCTGATTCTCGGAAATCCACTCACCATTGGATTTGGAGTGCTTGTGGTGTGGTCTGCTCTTCTGTCAGCCACTGGTTTCACGGATTTGACACCGCTGTTACTGATGGGATCGCAATGTTTGCTTGTGTTTTCTGTTGGCGCCGGCACGGGCACCGTGGCCGTCTGCATCGGACAAAGGCGTGCCGCTGCACTTGCCGGATCGAATCACCCGCCGGCCGACCTCCCGTTTCCACCATTTGAGTCAGGCGGCGTTCGCTGACGAGTTGCGGGAATTCGCAGACGTTGCAGAATTTGTTTCCCCTTCCCCTCCACGTTTCCATTCAAGAAAGCTTTCCGGTGACCACCAGTTCCGAAGCAAACATCCTTGTCGTGTTCCTGTATGCCGCTTATCTGTTCCTGCTGGCCTCAATGATACCGCTGCTGATCACCATGACGCTTGGGGCGATTCACTGGTGGATCCGGGCAGCCCGCGAACGCCTCGAGGGCACTCACACTGCCGCTGCCCAGGGATCCCGGGCCGGCGAAAAACTCGGAGCTGGCGCTGCAGTACTGGTTTCGGTCGCCTCGCTTCTGGCAGCAACCGGCGGCTCCTTCGAATATCTCTCACCGCTGCCGCTGCTTTACATAGTCCCGGTCGGACTGTGGGGCATGCTGTCCGGTTCGATCGCCGGTCAATGCTCAACACGCACCGGGGCCGTGACTGTCGGTGCACTCATGTTTCTGCTGGGACGCGACCCTGTCGGCCTGTATTGGGCGATCACGGCCCTCGTGGGGAATGCGTTTCAGGGGAACGCAGGTGCTCAGCAATCGCTGGAATTCTGGGGAGTCGCTCTTCTGCACCTTGCGCTCGGGGCCGTGGTTGGCAACGCTGCCTTCCGCCTGGGACGACAGCGAGCTGCCGCGATGGCCGGTGGCACTGACGTGCATACCCGTAACGTTCCAGTCGCTGTTTCCCCGACCATCGCCCAGCCCACGACGCCAGCCGCACAATGGCACCACCTGGGATGACGCAGCGATATCCAGCAGTCGGGCGGAAGCCCAATGGCCTTGAAGTTCTTTCCATGACCGGTGCGTCCGTTTTTCAAGATCTCTCAACAGGCCAAACTCTGAGTCCCGTCTGACCGGTACAGGCTACTGCAATTCTTCGCCACCGGATACGTGCAGCACCTCTCCGGTGATGAAGCTGCTGTCAAGGAGGAAGTTCAGGGCGCGGATGAGTTCCTCGGGGGTTCCGGTACGCTGCAGGGGAATGGCGTCAGCGGCGCGCTGGGTGTGCCAGTCGGGTCGATCGGCGGGGGGCAGGATTGCGCCGGGTGCGATGGCGTTGATCTGAATACGGGGTGCCAGCTGAAGTGCGAGCGTTTTGGTGGTGGCGGCGAGTGCGGCCTTGGTGGCGGTGTAGACCAGCCAGCCTTTGCGAGGCCGCAGGGCGCGCCAGTCGAGGATGTTGATCACATGTCCGGAGGACGTGTCCGGCAGCTGCCGGGTGAAATGCTGGGTGAGAAACAGGGGTGCAAGCAGATTGACGGAGAGGTGTTCGCTGCAGTGGGGCTCGTCAATTTCCCCCAAACTGCGATCCTCGAAAACGGCCGCGCTGTTGATCAGCACGCGGACTTCTCCGAGCGTTGCGGCGGCGGAAAAAACGGCAGCGGCGGCCTGGGCTGGCTGCTGAAAGTCGGCCTGGACTGCTGTGGCCGCGACGCCGGTTTGCTGAAGTTCCCGAACCAGTTCTGCAGCCGCTGGCCCGGAATTGCGGTGGTGGACAAGGACAGAGTAACCCCGGGCGGCCATGGCGAGAGCGATTTCCCGACCCAGTCGTCGCCCGGCGCCAGTGACCACGGCCACGGGGGGCGTTTCGTGAAGAGCGGCGGGCATGGGGATTCCTGGCAAGTGTGTTTGGGGACGTCCTTTCGCAGAGCGAAAGGCGACAATGGCCGACTCCGGCTGCGAACAGTCTGGCCGATACCCAGGAAATTTCCGCCGGCGGTGACCGCTGCACTCGCGATTTTAACCGCGATGCACCATACTTGCACGCTGCCCGTCTCTCTTCTCCTTTCCGCTGCACACTCCCATGACTGCCGATTCCGTCGAAACCCAGCTTGCTCCCATTCTTGGGCGGATCCCCAGTGGCTTGTTTGTGCTGGTCGCTGCTGGTTCCGGCAACTGCCCCACAGGCATGCTGGCCAGCTGGGTGCAGCAGGCTTCGTTTGCTCCGCCGCAGGTCACGGTGGCGGTCAACAAGGTCCGCTGGATCAGCGAATATCTGCATACCGGTGCCCCGGTGACGCTCAACCAGGCCCCGAAAGGTGATTCGCTGCTGCTGAAACATTTCGGCAAGGGTTTTGAACCTGGCGCTGATGCTTTTTTTGGTCTGGACTGGATCCCTGGAACCACAGGTCTGCCGCTGCTTAAAGGCGGCATGTGTTCCATGGAAGGCCGCGTTGAATCCCGCCTGTCTGCGGGTGACCACGACATTCTGCTGATCACCCTCACTGCCGCCATGGCTCACCGCGACCCCGCCGAATTTGATCCGTGGGTGCACGTTCGCAAAAACGGCTTCGGCTACTGAATCCAACGGAACACCACTGCATGCTGGAACGTCGCGAACTTTTCCCCAACGTCATCGAACTCAACTTTCAGGCCCGTCGGCGCCTGGGTTGCTGCGTGTACCTCGTCTACTCCGGTTCAGACTGGCTGCTGCTGGATATCGGCTATGAAGACACCGTGGACGACCTGATCGAAATCATTCGCCAGCTCGATTTTCCTCTCAACAGCTGCCGTTACCTGATCGCCACGCACGCCGATGCGGACCACGTGCAGGGCTTCCGTCGCGCCAAGGAACTGCTCCCCGGCTCCCAGCTGCTCGCTCATCCCCACGCCCGCACCATCCTTGAATCCAACGACCGCATCGCCGCATTCGCCGAAATTCCGGCTCAGGAAATTTCCATCGATCTCCCGGAACTCAAAATCGACCGCACCATCGACGACGGTGACCTGCTGCCCCTCGGCAGCCTCAATCTTCAGGTCTGGCATACCCCGGGACACGCCGTCGGACAACTCTCATTCCGACTGGGGAATCTGCTCTTTTCCGGGGACAACATCTTTCGGGATGGTTGCGTCGGCAGCATTGATGCCCACCACGGTTCCGATCTGCCCGCCTTCATCGAATCGCTCACACGCATCCAGAACAGCGGTGTCGAATGGCTGCTTCCAAGCCACGGCCCCGCCTTCCGCAACGACCGTAAACTCCTGCAATCCGCCATCGACCGACTCGACCGCTACCAGCACATGGCGGATTTCGGCACCTGTGCCGTCGACTGGCCGCTCCTTGACGAATGGGAACAGGAACTCGCCCGCGGCGTACATCCGGCCGGCTGATCCGATTTGTGCTTGCACTCAGAACCATTTCAGCGCAGGATAAGCGGTTCGGCGACTTCGCCAGCTTCTCCCCGGCCTGAAAAGGATCCGTCCGCGTGGACCATCCAACCGCAAACCCATCGCCTGCGCCTGCTGCCGCTCCGGTCACCGGAACCGGTGCCGCCCATGCGACGTCCCGTCGCCGTCTGCTCCGCTGCGGTGCCATCGGTGGCCTCGCGTCGCTGTCAACATCCGGCGGACCCGGGCCCGCTTTGCTGGGGCTCCCAAACCTGCTTGCGGCCGATGATGCCCCGGCCAATCAGCAGCGGACTGCCAAATCCTGCATCTTTATCTATCAGTACGGAGGGCTCAGTCAGCTGGATTCGTGGGACCCCAAACCCAACGCCCCGGCGGAAATTCGCGGTCCCTACAAACCCATCGCAACTCGGACGCCCGGGTTTCAGGTGGGCGAACTGATGCCATCGCTGGCGGCCATATCCGACCGCTGCTGCGTGATTCGCTCGCTCAGCCACAGCGTTCCTGTGCACAACGTCGCCAACGAAATGCTGCTGGCCGGCAATTCCAAACCGGCTCGCAACGCCCCGTCCCTGGGAGCTGTGGTCAGCAAGCTCCGCCCCACGTCCGCCGTGATGCCAGCGCACGTCTGGCTGCAGAAATTCGGCGGTGGCGCAGCGCCGGCGGAATCCACCTGGCTCAGCGGGGGTTCTCTGGGCCTGCAGTATGCCCCGCTCCTTGTTGGCGAACGCCACGACGACAACCCGGGGACTCCCGGATACAGCGTGCCCCTGTTCCAGTCACCAACGGACCTTGCCCTGCCGCGTCTTGAAGCACGCATGCAGCTGCTGCAAAAGCTGCAGACGCCACAGCCGGCAGAACCATCGCTCAGCGATCTGCAGCAACGCGCCTTCACCCTGCTCCACAGCTCAAAAGCGCGGACCGCGTTTGATGTGGAACAGGAAACACCGGCCATGCGCGAACGCTACGGTCGCCACCCCTTCGGCCAGAACCTGCTGCTCGCCCGTCGGCTGATCGAATCGGGTGTCAGACTGGTGAACGTGGTCGCGTGGATGGGTCTGGCCCCCAACGACAAGTTCGTCAGCGTTGAAACCTGGGACATGCACGGCAACGCAGGCATCGGGATTTTCGACAACGGCTGGAACGGACTCGGCTGGGCACTGCCTCGCGCCGATGCCTCTGTCGCCGCGCTGATCACCGACCTTGAAGACCGCGGACTGCTCGATTCAACGCTGGTGGTGCTGGTGGGCGAATTTGGACGGACCCCGCGGATCAGCCGCGGAGCCTCCGCTATTGGTCGCGATCACTGGCCCAACTGCTATTCCGGAATGCTCGCCGGAGCCGGCATTCCCGGCGGTCTGATCTACGGGGCCTCAGATGACACCGCCGCCTACGTCCGTGAACGCCCCGTCAGCGTCGAAGACTTCAGCGCCACCATCCTCGCCGCCCTCGGCATCGACCCCGCCACACGCCTCAGCCCCGACGGCTTCACCCAACCCGCCAGCACCGGCCAGCCACTACCGTTTGTGGTGTGAGACACCAACATCGCATGGCCCTGCAGTGACGGCTATCCACAAAAGGGCAATGCAGGGATGGTGAATCCGTAATTGCGGGGCACGGATTGCGTTGAAATCGGCACCGCTCACGCAGAGGATTCGTCGTCTGGATAAGCTGGTTGAAGATCTGCCGAATAAGGAGCGGGGATGGCGCAAGTGGCTGTCGTGAGTGGCGGGGGATTCTCTTTTTTGAAACACAGAGGGCACAGAGGACACAGAGACTCAGGGCTGGCTGAGGTGTTTCCGGCCTGTCAGGCCAGCTCGATCAGCCTGGCATGAAATGCCAGGTGACGTGGTCTCCATGCGCTGTCGCCCTGTCAGGGCAGCTCTTAGTAAGAACCCGCCGTGTTCAGGATGGCGCGCGTGGCGGATCGGTGGCGGGAGTGATGGTGAACTCGTGTTGTTCGCGGGCGTGCTTTTCGTTCGGTTGTGGCATGTTCCAGGCGCTCCGCCAACGTCACCCCGGTACGGGCATCGACTGCACCCACGCGGACCGTTGCAGGGGCGAGGCTAAGAGCTGGCCTTACAGGCCGGAATCGCAGAGGGAGGAACGCAGCCGGCCTTGCGAATCGGAGGAGCGGTGGAGCTGTGGAGCATTCGCAGTTGGCCGTCGGTGGCGTGAGTGGCGGGATTCTTTTTTTGAAACACAGAGGGCACAGAGGACACAGAGATTCAGTGATTCAGTGATTCAGTGATTCAGTGATAGCGGCGGTGTTTACGGCCTGTAAGGCCAGCTCTGTCAGCCTGGCATGAAATGCCAGGTTAGGCAAATGCAGGGTGCATGGCACCTGAGGGTGGAAAGTTAATCCAGAATTGGCGTTGTGGCGACAGGTGGTGCCCGGATTCCGCACGGTCGCGGGTCGATTTTTCGCGGGTCGGCAAGGGGGGGCGCGAGGGACCGTCAATCGACGTTGATCCATTCCCGGAAGGCGTGTTCATCGGCGTTGCGGCCGCTGATGATGACGACGATGTCGCCTTCGCCCTGCAGTGGGAGTCCGGCGGTGAGCAGTCCGGCGACGGCGATGGCGCCGGAGGGTTCGGTTTTCAGACCGTGATGGTCATACAGCCAGCGCATGGCGCGGCGGGTTTCGAGGTCGGGGATGGCGAGTGATTCGCGGACGAGTTTTTTAAGGATGGGCCAGTTGTGTTTGCCGACGTCGTAGGACAGGAGGCCATCGCAGATGCTGGTGGGGCGGTCGAGACGCACGCGCTGATCGGCGAGCAGTGAGCGGCGGAAGTCGTCGGCTTCGGCTGGTTCGACACCGATGATGCGGGCTTCCGGGAAGCAGTGCGCAATGGACAGTGCCTGTCCGGCCATCAGGCCACCACCGCTCACCGGGCAGATAAAGTGGGAGACCGTGCGCTGCTGCCGCTGGAGTTCCCGGGCGGTCCAGAGTGCTCCGACGCCGTTACCGGCGATGACGTGAGGATCGTCATAGGGTGAGGCCTGGACGGCATTTTCCACTTCGGCGATTTGTCGGGTGAGTGCATCGCGTTCGCCGGTTTCATGATCGCGGGCGATGTTGTAGGTCCGCACTTCCGCACCGAAGGACTGCGTGCGGCGAAATTTGACTTCCGGGGCGGTGTCCGGCATGACGACGATCACGCGGACGCCAAATCGCATGCCGGCATAGGCGATGCCCGAGGCAAAATTTCCGGAGGAGTGGGCGGCGACGGGACGACCGTTGAGCTGGCCGTGGTGAGCCGCCATCCAGCTGCACGCCCCGAAGAGTTTGAAGGACCCCGAAGGCGTCCAGCCGTAATCAAGAAGCCCGACACGACGGGATTCCGGCAATCCGCGAGGACGTTCGAGCGCCCACGAGCGAATCAGGGTCGGGGAGAAGACATGCGCC
>JBEIEK010000097.1:0-17738 GCA_040382995.1 Planctomycetaceae bacterium | reverse complement strand
GGCTGGCACGCACCTTCAGGGCGATTGCTGGCCATCGGCACAAAGCTGCGTTACAGCCAGTCCGGTGAACAGCTGCTTGATCAGCCGCGATCGCACCAGTGTGCCTGGGCGGCCTGGGACCCTGAGCAGGACGCCTGGACGCCCTGGCGCATGCTCGAGCTTCCGGACGAGTCGGGGCGGCATTATCTGGCCGCTGCGGGCTGCATGCAGTGGCTGGTGCGTCCTGACGGCGAACTGCTGCTGCCGCTCTATATTCGTGGTCCGTCGGGTGAGGATTATGCGTCGGCTGTTTATCAGTGTCACTTTGACGGTCAGGACCTGCGACTGGTCCGTGAGGGTGGCGTGTTGTCAAAGCAGGGTGGCCGGGGATTCGTCGAACCGTCGCTGGCATTTTTTCAGGGCCGCTATTTTCTGACGCTGCGGAACGACGGCGGTGGCTTTGTGGCTGTCAGCGAGGACGGGCTGCAGTTTTCAGAACCCCGACCATGGACGTTTGACGACGGCAGTGACCTTGGCAGCTACAACACTCAGCAGCACTGGCTGGTGCACGACCGTGGTCTGTTTCTGTGCTATACGCGGAGGGGGCTGAACAACGATCACATCCCCCGCCATCGCGCTCCCCTGCTGATCGCTCAGGTCGACCCCGCCACTCAAACGGTTCTGCGATCCACCGAACAGGTGCTGATGCCGGAACGTGGTGTGATGCTGGGCAATTTTGGAGCGGCGGCGATCACAGCGGAGGAGTCGTGGGTGACTGATGCGGAGTACCTGATGGCGGACGCTCCCCATCCCCGCGGAGCAGATGGAAGCGTCTTCGCAGCTCGTGTTCGCTGGAAGGAGCCCAGCCAAAGTCTGACACCCGCTGCAAAGCCGCGGATTGTGGTGCTGGGAGATTCCATAACGAAAGGCGTGCGTTCCGGTGTCACGGCTGAAGAAACATTCGCCGCTGTGCTTCAGCGACGTCTGTTGAAACAGGGGCTGGATTATGAAGTCATCAATCGCGGGATTGGCGGTGAACGCACGGATCAGGCCCTGCAGCGATTATCGCGGGACGTGTTGTCGCTGGAACCGCAGCTGGTGACAGTGATGTATGGCACCAACGACAGCTACGTGGACAAAGGCCGTCAGGAAAGCCGTATCAGTGCCGACGAGTTTGAAGGGTATCTGCGGCGTCTTGCGGCGGAATTCAAACGCTGTGGAATCCAGGTGGTGCTGATGACAGAACCAGCGTGGGGTCAAACAGCCGGGCTGAACGGCGCTGGTGAACACCCGAACGAACGGTTGAGTCTTTACATGGAACGCACTCGCAGGGTTGCCAGCGAACTCTCGCTGCCGCTGGTCGACCACTATCGAATCTGGAGCACCGCGGCGGCCGGTGGCACTGACATCGGAGGGTGGACCACCGATCAGTGTCACCCCAACCCGGCAGGACATCTGAAGCTGGCGGAAGACATCCTTCCGGTCGTGCAGGGGGCTTTGATGCGGAAGTGATCGTTCAGTGTTTCGAGGTCTTTCCGGAATCGGTTCATCCATGAACGCGCTCTGTGCGACGGCAGTGAATTATTCACTCGTGACCCTGATGATGTGCGTTTTACTCGCCGCAATGGAACCCAGGCTCAGTTTCCGCTGAGCTGGCGGCAAGCTGCGCAGAAACAAGGAAACCCAATCTTCAGCTATCCAGGACCCGGATGGATTCGGCAGCACAAAGGCAGCAATCCTGCGAGATTTGTGCCCTGTGGAGGCCGAACGGAACTGATCCAGCGGATGCCCAGGGAATTGCGTGCCTGTATTCAGTCCGGCGCAGAAACAACCCTCGTGGTCTGTGCTGATGTGGATCATGACACGCCCGACTGCGATGCTCTCCGTGAGAAATTCCGCAGGGAAGCATTGAGTGCGGGGACCAGCGATTCAGATTTCGATCGCGTCGTGTTTGTCTTTGCCAAAGATCGCCTCGAAAACTGGATTGAATTCCTGCTAACCGGTGCGACAGATGAGTCCAGGGAAGGACCACGCGTTCCCCACAATCGAAAAGTAGCAGATGCCGCAAAAGTTCTGGCAGGGCGATGCCTCAACCAATCCGGCGGAGCAGAACTTCCGGACTCGCTGCAATGGTCCTGTCGAAACTGGAGAAGGCTTGTTGAGACCATGCACGACAACGCGTAGCCACTCTACCGACGCTCCTCGGCGATCCGCACGCATTCCGCCACTTTGCCGCGCATCCGTTCACACAACTCTGCGTCCGGACTGTCGTGCAGCAGTGCACGTTCGTCGTCGGTGATCGCCGGGCCGAAGTGAATGTGAATGCGAACAGGGCGAATCCAGAGTCCATTCCGTGGCAGGGCCCCCAGAGTTCCCGCGACGCCCACGGGATAAATTGGCTGATTTGTGCGGCGGGCCAGAGCGAGAAAGCCGGGACGAAACGGACGGACTTCGCCGGTTTCGGACCGAGTGCCTTCCGGGAAGATGCCGACCAGAAAACCCTGGTCCAGCTGCGTCATCGCAGCTCTGATACTGCTTGTGCGGGCTGCTTCGCGACTGATCGGAATCACAAAGGCTTTCCTGAGCAGTCGCCCGAGCAGGGGAATGCGAAAGAGGTTATCGCGGGCCAGATAGCACACCGGACGCGGTAGCCAGACAGCAGCCACAAGCGGATCAAGGTAGGACTGGTGGTTGAGCAGCAGCAGGCCACCCGTCTGAAGATTCAGGTGTTCAGTGCCGGAAACGCTGACACGCAGCCACGTGCGGCAGAAAATCCGAAACAGAAATCGAAGACCGCTCCAGATGCGGTTGCGTTCCAGCACTGGCTGTGCGGGGGTCGGAACCGGTGCCGGTGCGGGGAGACTGTCTGTGCCGGGTGACTGGTGCATAAGGAGGAACTTGAGCTGGAATTGAATTCTGAGTCACTCACTGAAAGTCAGGGAACGCCACTCGCACCATCGTTTCCTGCTAAAGTCGCGTTTCGCTCCGCGAAACGTACACCCAGCGTTTCCCTGCTCTGAACCGCAATACAACAGCTGAGTCGCCTGGCAGCTGCGGGGTGCGTTGTGGTTTTCTTTGGCTGCCGGCCGGACACGGACCTGGACCCGGGGCGTTCATCTCTCACCCCTCACCCCCGGCCCCTCTCCCCTGAGGGGAGAGGGGGGCTAGTTGGCGCGGCCCCTCTGAGCAGGCCGCTGGCTTTGGCGGCCGGTTCGGGGTCTTCAAACGGGAGCGATTTCAGGAATTCGACGAGGTCGGTGAGCTGTTCCTTTGAAAGGTGGCTGGTGCGACCGTGCTGGTCATTGGGGTTGCTGGTTGTGAGCACATCCAGCAGCGTGGCGGCGCGGCCGTGGTGCAGGTAGGGAGCTGAGCGGTACAGTCCCAGCAGCGTGGGGGTGTCGTATTTGGGGCCCATGAGTTCCGTCTTGTCGTCGCTGCCGGAGCCGACATCATGAAGTTTCAGCTGATCATTGGGGAGTGGCTGGGAGTCGGAGTAAAAGGGGCCACTGTGGCAGGAAGCGCAGCGGGTTTCGGGGGACAGGAAGATCTGTTGACCACGTTTGGCCGCGGGGCTGAGTCCGGTTTTGGCGTGTGGGCTGAGCGAGAAGCGGTGGGAGTTGGTGTAGGCGGCGAGTGCATCGAGGCGTTCGCTGCGGCCGGTGATTTTTTCGGCCATTGCATCCGGCAGGCTGCCTTTGAGCAGTCCCGGGCCCTGCATCAGCAGACCGCGAATGGTATGTTCAAAGTCCTGAACTTCGTCGCGGTCAGCTGACCAGTGCACGGGATGGGTCCATGCCAGCCCGGCAAGTGGCTGAGTGCTGCGGAGCCCTTCCGGCTGCTGCCATGTGCGGCCGTCCGCATCACCATCCGGGTGACAGCTGGAACAGGAGATCCAGCCACGGGATGTCATTGGCGGGAGTGCTGTGTAAAAGAGTTTCTTGCCGAGCAGCACGTCATCGGGGAGCGGATTCCTTGTGACGGCGACTTTGCCAACCGGTTTGCCATCACGGAGACTGTGGGCCACGACTTCAAAGTCGAGTGCGTTGTAGACCAGCACTGCGGAGCCATCCGGAGTGCAGCGTACAGCCCGCGGATTGTTGCCCAGACTCCAGCCGGTCTGGTAGTCGATTTCGACGTAGTCATCACCGATGATGCGGCAGACATACATGTCGTTGGTACCGGCGAAGGCCACGCACAGAGCGTTGCCGTCAGGCGTGACATCGCAGTCCCAGGGATTGGCAGTCACACGTGTGCCGCGGATCGTATCCATGGGGACGCGATGCCGTGTCCCCTTTTTCTCACCGCCCAGCCTGAGCACGGACACGTATGGGAAGATCGATCCATTGCCGTGGGCGGCTGTGATGCGGGAGCGGATATGAGTGAGGTAGGCGCGATTGCCGGACGGTGAGAGCACGATCTGGCGGCAGAGGTTATCGGTGGAAGCGGGTTCATATGTGGACTGCTGAGTGCCATCGGTTGTGCTGAGCTGCAGCACGCGTGCGGTGAGATATTCGGTGACGAGCAGTGATGCATCGTCGGCAGTAATGGCGATGCCCCGCGGCATGGAACCGGCGGCCCATTCGTGTTCAATGCTGCCGGTATTGGGGTCAATGCAGAGCAGTTTTCCGGGATATTCGAGAGTCACGTAACAGCGGCTGCCGTCGCGGTTGCTGACCACCCCGTAGGGCTCATCGAACACAGAAATCCGCCGCAGAACTTTGCCGGCGGCTGCATCGATCACGGTTACTGTGTCGTCCCCGTAGACACAGCAGGCCAGCAGTTGGGAAGACCCCAGCCACGCGACACCTTCGGGATGCAGCCCCACGGGGACTTCATGAAGCACCTGCAGGTCGGGCCAGCTGACGATTGTGACGCTTCCGCTGTCTCGGTTTGAGCAGGCAAAGCGGGAACCGTCGGCGTTGAAGTTCAGCAGTCCGGCGGCGCGGGACTGGGCCACTGCGGGAACAGCGGTGACCGACAGGCCAGCCACGAGCAGGACAAGGCAGACAGCGACGGATCGAAGCGAGGAGCGGGGAGTCATGGCATGCCTGTGGGAGGTCAGAAGTGTTCGCGGGTTTGAATGAACAGGGCCTTCTTTTCACCGGGGAGTGTAAAGTCAAAGCCGCAGGCCTGAAAGAAGCGATCTGAGGATGTGATGGCCATGACTTCGAGCACATTGCGCTTGATGGCCAGATCCACGCACCGCTGTACCAGTCCGCGGCCGATCCCACGCCCCTGAAAATCTTCGTCCACGGCCAGACTGCGAACCTCTGCCAGCTTTGCGGAATAAATCTCGAGCGCCGCGAAACCGACGATCCGCCCTGCGGAAACAGCCACAAAACCGAAGGGAATCAGATCACTCAGTTCATCCGTGGTGCGTGGAAGCAGCCGATTGGCCTGCACGAAACGGTTGACGAAGTCTTCCAGCTGAGGAATGTCGGCCTGGCAGGCTTCGCGGATGATGTAGTCGGCAGGAGCAGATTCGTTCATGGAGCGACGGGACTTTCGCAGCCGAATGGGCGTTGCGGGTGAAGCGCATTTCCGCGGGTGTGGTTCGCAGCCCACGGATGTTTTCAGTAAGCTGCAATCATAGTCAGTCACCCGTCGTCTGCTGAACCGAAAATCCTGTCTGCTCCGAAGAATTCTTCCAACCATGGAAATCCTGCACGAACTCCTTGCCGCTCAGAAAACCATCACCGGCCGCGTCGACTGGATCGGCTTCTCAAACGCTTCCCGCGGCATCATTCAGCCCCAAACCGAAGTCCGGATTGTCACCGGCGGCATTGAAGGGGATCATCACTGCCGGCCCAAACGGAACTCAAAACGCCAGGTAACGCTGATTCAGGCCGAACATCTGCCGGTCGTCGCCGCACTGCTCGGCAGAAAGGACCTGCCCCCCGAACTGCTCCGCCGAAACATCGTTGTCTCCGGCATCTGCCTCGCCGCACTTCGCTATCAGACCTTCCGCATCGGCGATGCAATCCTGGAAGGTTCAGGCAACTGCCCACCCTGCTCACGCATGGAAGAAAATCTCGGACCGGGTGGCTACGCGGCCATGCTGGGGCACGGTGGCATCACTGCCATTGTGCACACGCCGGGACGCGTCAGTGTTGGTGATGCCGTCGCAGTTGTCGCGGCCGTGACACAGCCCTGACCCGTCGCCCGAAACGTCCACAACAGCCCGCACGCCTGCAGCAGCGTCTTTTGCACCGTGAGATCGTGCTGATACGAGTAATCCGGGGATTTTTCGCCGCGAATGATGGCCGCCATATCAGCGGCGTCGTCCACATAACGCGTGTAGGCCGGAAGTGCGATGTGCTGTGAACCTGCCTTCCAGTTGTTGCGCGGTTGGTTCAGTGTGAGTATTGCGGAAGGGGCGTCGAGTGGCTGGATGTGAAACGTTCCGGCAGTTCCGCAAACCGTGAAGTGCCGACGATTTCCTCCGTCCACCTCCAGCGCCGTTGATTTCACCGTCGCCAGTGCCCGCGGGTACTCAAGTACGGCCAGCATGTTGTCCTTCAGCGAATCCTCATGCTCGCCGGAATGCCTTGCATACCCATGGACGTGCTGCGGCACGCCAAGAACTTTGATCACCTGATCCAGCAGATGACAACCAAGCTCGAACAGCATCCCGCCAGGATACTCCGCCAGCTGACGACGATCGGCTGCACCCACCACCTTGCTCATCACCGCCTGCACTTCAAACACATCCCCCAGCCAGCCTTCCTGCAGCAGTTGATGCAGTCCGGTGAATCCGGGGTTGTAGCGATACATGTAACCCAGCTGCACCAGCAGCTTCCTTGCTTCGGCTGCCTGCAGCAGCTTTTCGAAGTCCGGCAGCGATTCGCCGGCGGGTTTGTCCAGATGCACGTGGCAGCCGGCTTCAATGCAGGCAGCCGCAGCCGGCAAACTGTCACGCACCCGGGTTTCCACAAGCACTGCCTGCAGGCCGGGCTGATTCAGCAGCTGCTCCTGAGTCATCCAGGGAAGGTCCCTGAAGGCTGCATTCCGCTCTGCGGCCGCACGCAGCTGAGGATCGGGCTCGACGATCCCCACAACTTCATAGTCCGGTGACTGACGGTAAACGGACAGCTTGGTGGCGTGAGCGTGCCCGGTGCCAATCTGACCGATGCGAATGGGTGCGTTTGTCCCAGCAGGCAGACGGAGCCCCGGCACGAGCGAAGTCAGCGGGACCGGCAGCAGGCCACCCGTTGCCGCACCCGCCGCGGAACCAGCAGCCAGAAACGAGCGTCTCGGAATACCCGCAGGTGACATGACAACGCTCCTGGTGAGGAAGAATATGAAACTGCCGGGAGTGGAATTTCCAGGAGTTTTCCGGCTGCAGCGATTCACCCGAACATCCGCCCTCCAGCCAATTTTCGAATTGGACCCGCTCCCGAATTCCGGTAGATTAGAAGCGAAACCATCCGATGAAAACCCAATCTCCCCTCTGCCCCAGGGAGAGGGGGCGGGGGTGAGGGGCAAAACAGCTCCCCAAAGCCCCCCCTGCACCTCATCCCCACGCACCCGAAATCCCTCCGCATCGCTCCCCGCCAGCCCAAAGGACCACGCCCGTGCTTCGCATCGTCAGCCAACCCGATTCCGGTCGTCGTTTCTGTGATGGTCTGTCTCGTCGTCGGATGCTTCAGATCGGTTCGCTCAGCACCTTCGGCCTGACGCTTCCCGGTCTGCTGAAAGCAGAGCAGGGTGGTTACGTGCATCCCGCGGCTCGGTCCAAAAAGTCGGTGATCCTGGTCTGGATGCACGGTGGCCCGTCGCAGCTGGATATGTACGACATGAAGCCGCAGGCGCCGGCCGAATACCGTGGTCCGTTCCGCCCCGTTGCCTCCAGCCTCCCCGGACTCGACGTCTGCGAACTGCTCCCGGAACACGCAAAGGTCATGGACAAATGCACCGTGATCCGCAGCTTCTCGCACGGTAACGGAGATCACTGGGCCGCCGCCCACTGGATGCTCACCGGCCGCATGGGTGCCAACGGGTCCGATCGACGCCCACGCTATCCCTCCATGGGCGCCGTCGCTTCTCACCTGCTCGGCCCCACTCAGCCAGGTTCACTCCCCACCGTCAACATGAACGACGGTGGATTCGGCTTCCACGGGGCTGCATGGCTGGGCGTCAACCACAACCCATTCCGTTACGGCGACTTCAGCTACGGCAACGAAGCCGGTCAGCTGCCGACAGGTGATCACAAAAGTTTCTCGCTCACGGAAGGCCTTTCCGAAACACGCCTGATGGATCGTGTGTCACTCTCCAATCAGCTGGACAGTCTCAAACGCCGCATCGACAGCAATCGGCTCTTCCAGCAGGTCGACGCCGTGGGTGCTCAGGCCATGGACCTCGTGCTCTCCGGCCGTGTCCGCAAGGCGTTTGACATCTCAGAGGAACCCGCTCCGCTGCGTGAACGCTACGGCACCGGCTGGGGCGAACAGGCACTCCTTGCTCGTCGCCTGATCGAAGCCGGTGTGCGGTTTGTTTCGCTGAATACCGGCTACTTCGACGACCACGGCAGCATCGAACCGGCTTTGAAGGACAAGCTTCCCCGCCACGACCGCGCTGTCGGCGTCCTCATTCAGGATCTCGCCGAACGTGGCATGCTCGATGACACTCTCGTGGTCGTCGCCGGTGAATTCGGCCATACCCCCCGAATCAACGCCAACGCCGGCCGCGATCACTGGCCACAGGCCCAAAGCATTCTCATCGCCGGGGGTGGCTTCCGACACGGTCAGGTCATCGGTGCCACCAATGATAAGGCCGAATATCCCATCACCAGGCCCGTCGCCGTCGAAGACTTCTGCGCCATCGTCTACCACTCCATGGGACTCAAAGTGGACGACACCATCATGGACCTGTCCGGGCGCCCCACGCATCTTGTCCCGGCCGGTCAGGTGCCTCCGGAACTGGTTTGATCGCTCTGTTCACCGCGCCGCAGGACTCCGCCAATGCCAACGCGACTGGTCCTCCAACTGCTCTGCCTGCTCGCCTGCGTGGCCGGGTCAGCCACACCGGGCTGGGCTTCGCCGCCGTCCTTTCGTCGCGATGTCATGCCGGTGCTTTCCAAAGCCGGCTGCAATCTTGGCACCTGCCACGGCAATCAGCATGGCAAGGGGGGCTTCAAACTTTCACTCCGCGGACAGGACTCAGCCACCGACTTCACCACGCTTACGCGCAGCCATGCCTCACGCCGCATTAACCTGCTGAATCCCGCCGACAGCCTGCTGCTCCGAAAACCACTGGCACTTGTTCCCCACGAAGGAGGCCGGCGGCTGCACACAAACAGCACCGAATACCGCATCCTCCACGACTGGATCGCCGCCGGGATGCCGGCTGATCCCGAAAACGCTCCCACACTCGTGGCACTGCAGGTCGAACCCGCCGAAGTCACTCTCTACAACAATCAGCGCACCGTACAAATCGAAGCGACCGCCAGATTCTCGGACGGTACCAGCCGCCGCATCAACGAACTGGCTGTGTTCGAATCCTCCAGCCCCGACGTGATCGTTTCGCCAGCCGGCGATGTGCAGTTCCCCGAATCTCAGGCCGCTCGCCAGACTTCCATTACGGTGCGCTACCTCGACCAGCAGTCCGCAGTCATGGTCGCCTGCGTCCCTGCTCAGCCAGACTTCAAATTCACCGCTCCCAAGCCCGCCAATGTCCTCGACGAAAAGGTCTTCGCACGACTGCAAAAACTGCAGATCAATCCAGCCCCCCTCTGCAGCGATGCCGTCTTCGTACGACGAGTCTACCTTGATGTCACCGGACGACTGCCCACCGCTGAACAGGCCCGCAGCTTCATCCAGTCCCCCGCGCCCGACAAACGCAGCCAGCTGATCGATGAACTGCTCAATTCCCCCGGCTACGTCGACTTCCAGACACTTCGCTGGTGCGATCTGCTCCGCGTCGAAGACAAAACGCTTGATGCCAAAGGCGTCGAAGTGTTCTCGCACTGGATCCGAGCGTGCGTTTCAGAAGATCGCCCACTCGACGAATTTGCCGCAGACATCGTGGCCGGACTGGGCAGCACGTACAGTCAGCCGCCAGCCAACTTTCACCGCGCTCTGCGGACACCCGAAGAACGCGCCGAAGCGGCTGCTCAGGTGTTCCTTGGAGTCCGCCTGCAGTGTGCCCGCTGCCACAACCATCCCTTCGATCGCTGGACTCAGGATGACTATTACGGATGGTCCGCCTTCTTTGCCCGCATCGACTATAAGATCCTTGAAAATCGCCGCCGCGATATCAACGACAAGCACGAGTTCGACGGCGAGCAGATTGTCTTCCAGAAAGCCGCTGGCGAAATGCTCAATCCCGCCACCGGCAAGCCCGCAGCACTCCGCTTCCTTCAGGATGCCGGCAGCCTTCAAACCGCCACCACCGCCACAACCACCGATTCCTCAGCCCCCGCCCCCGCCGTGCCCAATCCCCGGCAGGACCGCCTCCAGCAGCTCGCTGAATGGCTGCGACGCCCCGACAATTCCCGCTTCGCCGCCACCCAGGCCAACCGCATCTGGTTCCAGCTGTTCGGGCAGGGCATCGTTGACCCCATCGATGACTTTCGTGCCACCAACCCACCCGCCAACCCCGAACTCCTGCAGGTGCTCACCGACGAATTCATCCGCGGCGGACTCAAGGTCAAACCCCTGATGCGGCTGATCCTCAATTCCCGCACCTGGCAGCTTGCTTCTGAAACCAGTGACAGCAATCGCCATGATCAGTTGCTGTTCTCACACACCACTCCACGCCGCCTCACCGCCGAACAACTGCTTGACGCCTTCAGTCAGGTGCTGGAAACACCGGTCCGCTTCAGCGGCCTGCCTCCAGGACCCATGGCTGTGGAAATCTCCGGAGTTCGCACGGGTGGACACCGCTACAGCCGTCCTGAAGCCGGCGACCGCTTTCTGGCACTCTTCGGAAAGCCCGGTCGGTTGCTCACCTGTGAATGTGAACGCTCCGCCGAGAATACGCTCGCGCAAACCATGGAACTGGTCGGCGGTGAAGTCCTCGCCGGACTCCTGAAACAACCCGGTAATCTCATCGATAACACGCTCAATTCGCCGGATTCCGATTCGAATTTTCTTGACAACCTCTGGTGGGCAGCACTGGCGCGCTCGCCCTCTCCCGCTGAACAAACCGCGATGCTCGAATATCTCCAAAAGGCCCCATCCCGCCGACAGGCCCTCGAAGACATCACCTGGGCTGTACTCAATTCCCACGAATTCCTCCTCAAACAGTAACGCCCCATGCCCGCCTCCGCTCATCGCCGCTTCCCCCGACGCCCGCTGCTGCAGATCGGCGGTGCCGGACTGCTGGGACTCACACTGCCGCGACTGCTTGAAGCTCGCCAGCTGCAGGCTCGGCAACCGGCCACCTCAAAGCCTTCCGGCCGCGCGAAGTCCGTCATCTTTCTGTTTCAGTGGGGTGGCCCCAGTCACGTCGATACCTTCGACATGAAGCCCACCGCCCCCGATGGCTATCGATCCCTGTTCACGCCCGTGTCCACCTCCGTCCCCGGACTGCACGTCTGCGAACATCTGCCTGAAACCGCCAAAGTGCTGCATCGCATCGCCCAGATTCGCACGGTGCACCACACGATGAACAACCACAACTCCGCCGGCTACACAGCACTCACCGGAGTCGAACCACCGATTGATGATCAGCGTCTCCGCGACTCACTGGATCTCTTCCCCGGCTATGGTTCCGTTGTGGGTGCGATGTCCACTGCCTCCACAGGGCTGCCTGCCAGTGTCTCCTTCCCCTATCAGATTTCCGATGGCTCAGTCACTCCAGGGCAGCGGGCCAGTTTCCTTGGACGCCGGCATGATCCCCTGTTTTTCCGCGACGATCCCAATTCCCCGGACTTCCGCCTGACCCAGCTCAGTCTGCCCGGCGATGTCTCACTGGATCGTCTCAGCAGCCGCCGTGGTCTGCAGCAAATCATCAATCGCCAGGCACGTGAACTCGACCAGTCCGCCGCCGCTCAGGGTCTGAATGCCTTCTACGGCCGTGCCCTCGAAATGCTCAATTCACCCGATGTTCGCCGGGCCTTCGACCTCTCGGCAGAACCCCAGGAGCTTCGCGAAGCCTATGGTCGCACGACCTACGGTCAAAGCTGCCTGCTGGCGCGGAGACTGGTCGAACATGGCGTGAAGTTCGTCACGGTCTATTTCGCCGCCAGCATCGGCGGTCGCAGCAAAACGGATGGCGGCTGGGATACACACGGCTTTGACAACACTCGCATGTACGAGATTCTGCCGGAGTGGCACCTGCCGATGACCGACCACACGCTGCCGGTGCTGCTGAACGATCTCAGCGATCGTGGTCTGTTTGATGACACCCTTGTGCTCTGGATGGGTGAATTCGGGCGCACACCCAAAATCAACGGCAGCATCAGCCGTGATCACTGGCCCAAATGCTACACGGCCCTGATGGCCGGCGGCGGAGCTCAGGGCGGCGCCGTTTACGGCGCCTCTGACAAATACGGCGCCGTCCCCGACCGCGACCCCGTCTCCATCGGCGACCTCGCCGCCACTCTTTATTACGCCCTTGGCATCGACCACACCCAGGAAGTCCACGACAACCTCAACCGCCCCCTGCCACTCGCCAAAGGCCAACCAGTCACACAGATCTTCAACTCCTGACCCCCCTCTCCCCTCCCAGTGGAAAGGGGCCGGGGGTGAGGGGGCAAAGAACGACCTTCACGTGTACTGGTCAGACGGGACTTAGAGTTTGGCCTGTTGAGAGATCTTGAAAAACGGATGCAGATTTTGGGGAGATGTTTGGAGGGATGCTGGCTCACCATCACACTGGTCGGTGCCGGAATCCTGCAGGCCTTCGACACCCTCACCGGCCCCGCCATTCCGTACGACAACCTTTATCCATTTGCTTACGAAGACATCAAGTACCAGGTGGCAGCTCGCGGCATGGACCGCTGATCGCGAAACAGACTGCAGGTCGATCCGACTTCAGCAACCAGTTGCTGGAACCGCTCCCGCCGCTGATCGATCCAGACTCGCGGATTGCAAAAGAATTCGCACCCTGCGAAATGTCGGAAGCCGCGTTGCCGAAAGTGTTCGAAGGTTGCTTCAACAACCGACGATTTATCCACGCCTGCCAGCGGGAGACCTGCTTCGGGGACTCTACCGCGCACATCAATCAGGGGAATCCCCGTTTTCAATACGGCACGTGCCATTTGTGGCGTATCACAGCGAACGATGATTCCATCACCTTGCCATGTTGTCAGCCAGCGCGGTGGTCATTCGTCGATGTTCCATTGAGGTTAACGCCCGAGCTGGCCATAATCAATCACGTAGCCGGTACTCAGGTCGGAATCAAGGAGTTCCTGCAGGATCTCGACCGATTTTCAAACGTGCTGCAGTCGACACTCGGTTATTGAGCTGGAGAGTTGTTGAATATGATGTGGTATTTGAGCAAACGCCTTTGCATAATCGCTGCGCTGTCGGCGGTTATGGTCTCATGCAACGTGGCACGGTCGGACGACCTGAAGCTCATTCCCCAGGGCTGGGACGCTGCGCTGGCGGGCGATGACGTGATGAAAGGCCTCGTGACGGTGACGGGGCCGGAAGTGAAAGGTGCCCACGATGCTGAGTTCGTGTGTGTCGGCGATCGTGCTTATATCGTCGCCGAAGTCAATGATACACGGGCCGGAGAAAGCTCTGCGTGGCCGGAGATTTACTGTGCACTATCCATCGTCAACCTGAAAACGCTCAAGCTTGAAGATGTCATTCCCTTCGCCCGCAGCGAACAAAAGTTTGAGAACGAAACACTTCCTGTGGGAGCCTGCTTTGTTCCCCGCATCCTGAAAAAAGATGAGCAGTCACTGCGGTGCTATTTCGCCAGCGAGCAACCGGGCAAACGTCAGGCTCAAACATGGTTTCGCGATTTCGATCTGACGACGCGAAAGTTTGAAGCGTCGGTCCACAAGGCCAGACTGAAGACGTCGGCAGGCATCGTCGACATGCAGCCTCGCTTCTTCCACGACGATGCAGCAGCACATGGGTTCAGGAAACCGGTGCAAGATTTCGGGCTGTACCTGTTCGACTCATTCAAGGACTTCGACGGCCGGAAGTACATCGCTCTGAACAACTTCCCCGGCCAGCAGAATGCACTGGCGATTGTTCATGACGATCTGGCGACGTTCGAGGTGCTCGGCCACTACAACGAGCCGCAGTCAGCCGCGTTGAGCGAATCGGCAGTCAACCGTTTGCCGGATGGGACATGGATGGCCATCTGCCGCAATGATCGCGGTAATTATCACTTCACGACCAGTTCTGATGGCAAGTCGTGGAGCGTGGGAAAAGAACTTCCTGTCGTTCCGAATGGTGCCAGCTCGAAGCCCACCTTCGACAAGTTCGGCGACACGTACTACCTCGGCTGGCAGGAAGCGACGAAGATCCATGGAGCGAACCGCAGCGTGTTCAACGTGGAGATTTCGCGCGACGGAAAGAACTGGCAACGCAAGTATCGCTTTGAGACTCCCAGGTCTTTTCAATACCCAACGTTCCATGAGCACAACGGCGCGATCTGGCTGGCCGTCACGCAGGGAGACAAAGACGCAAGCCGCAAAGAACGCATCATGTTCGGCAAGCTGGAAGAGGTCGGCCAGTTCGAATCACAAAGCGACCAGACTCGCATCGTATGGCCGACACTCCCTGCGGAATCAACCGTGATGAAGGTCGGCGTGAAGTTGTTCACCGATCGTGACTATACACTGACCGAAGCGCCCGACTTCCTGCTCGGCCGTTCTTTCCTGCGCACCAGTATCGAAGGGTACGAACTTGTCTGCACAAAGCCCGGCAAGATCTTCGTCATGACGCTCAGCAAGCCGCATGAATCAAATCACAGTGCGACATTGCAGAAGCTGGGATTCGAGCAAGTCGATACTCCCGTGTTTCAGTTGGTCCCCGGTGAAATCAACCGCGTTTCGACGTGGCATCGGCAACTCCAGCCGGGCGACCGGATCACGCTGAAGAAACTCGCCTTCCCGGTTCTTTCCGAGGGACTCGAAGTGCAGGTCCTGCAAACAGAAAGGCCCAGGCCGGAGACTGCGGAGCAAAGGGCACTTCGAATCGCTGAGATGGAAAAAGTGGCTGACCATGCCCTCTTGCCACCGGTGTTGAACACGTCGCCACTGCCTGAGTACGACTACGAGAAGTTGGACTACGGCATGACGATCGGGATCGAACGCACACCCGGTGGTCGATTGTGGGCCTGCTGGGTTGCGGGCGGGGACAGTCCCGCAGCCTACTTTGTTCTGGCCACTTCTGACAACGACGGTCAGACATGGTCGAAGCCGCGGTTGGTCGTGGACTCGCATTCAAAGGACCTGCCCCGCGAACGCAGCATCCTCGTCGGGAATCTTTGGACGGATCCGCTCGGACGACTGTGGCTGATCTTCGATCAATCGATGGACATGTTTGACGGTCGCGCTGGAGTCTGGGCGACCCTGTGTGAGAACCCGGATGCTGACGCGCCATCGTGGTCCGCTCCCCGCCGCATCTGGCACGGCGTCACCCTCAACAAACCAACAGTGCTCTCGACGGGGGAGTGGATGCTGCCGATCTCGTTGGATCAGCGGGGCGGGTTCGGGCCGTTCCAGGGATGCTTCGCCGAGCTCGATCCGATGCGAGGTGCAAACGTGTTTGTGTCGGGTGATGAAGGGAAAACGTGGGAGCGCCGAGGCATGGCCACCTTTCCAAATCCCGACTGGCACGAGCACATGATCGTCGAGCGGAAGGATAGTTCACTCTGGATGTTGGCACGAACCGCGAAAGGGATCATGGAATCGTTTTCGTCCGATGCCGGACGCACATGGTCGGCGGCGGCCGAACCGCAGGGTATTCGTCAGCCCAACGCGCGTTTCCATGTGCGGCGACTTCTATCCGGACGTCTGCTGTTGGTGAAGCACGGTGACCGAATCGACGCCCACCAAGGGCGCGTGCAGCTCAGCGCCTGGCTTTCGGATGATGATGGCAAGACATGGAACGGCGGGCTTATCCTCGATGAACGCGAAGGCATTTCCTATCCCGACGGCTTTCAAGCCCCCGACGGTACGATCTACATCTCGTACGATCGCAACCGAGCCACCGATGGTGAAATCCTGCTGGCTCGATTCACCGAGGAAGACATTCTGGCGAGAGAACTAAAAAGCTCGAAATCAAAATTCAAGATCCTGATCAGTCGGCCGCTCGCCCGCTTCACGAAACCCGAATCGGCCTTTACACCGATCTTTGACGGTAAATCATTCGACGGTTGGGAACAGTCCGGGAACTGGGTTATCGAGGATGGAGCGTTCTACCGAAAGTCGGGCGGAGGTCCCCTGACGTACACGGCGACGGCAGTCCCGGACGACTTTGAACTGCGGTTCGACTGGAAGGTCTCCGCAGGCTGCAACAGCGGAGTCTACTACCGTCCGGGACAGGTTGAGTATCAGGTGCTTGACAACGCAGGCAGTCCCTACGGCGAGAACGCGCGACAGGCAGCGGCCTCACTCTTTTTCTGCATGGCACCTTCCAGGGATGCCACGCAGCCTGTCGGACAATGGAACACGGCGCGGATTATCTGTCAGGGGAGTGTGATCGAGCATTGGCTGAACGGCGAACGGGTGCTGTCCTTCGATTACGATGATCCCAAATGGAACTGGTATATCCAGCTGCTCGCTGCCCGCGGTGGCGACCTTACAGGACGCAAGGGACAACTCTGGCTGCAGGACCACGGTCAGGACGTCTGGTTTCGAAACCTGCGCTGGCGGGTAATTCCAAAAGACGAAGTCATCGTGCCAGAGCCTTACTTCGAACCGATGCCAGTGACCGGCCAGGCTCTGGCGCAGGAGCAGGCAAGGGTGAAGGCCATGCTTGAAGCCAGAGAGAAGGCGGCGAACCAGTAAACCTTCGCCCGTGGGAACGACAGTGGCGCCACCTGCATTTTCAACGCTAACCCTTTCAGCAGCAGTTTTCGCACAATGGACGGCTGCGTTTGAACCCGTCGAGATGTATATCTGGCTCGACGGGCCTCGCACGTTCACGCTTCTCGATGAAGACGGACAATTGTGCCTTGCCCATTGGCTTCAGGAAGTCGGACCCCTGTGGCAGTACGTTGTTGTTCCGGTGACTGCGAGCATTCTGGGCGAACTCAACAGTGGCCAGCAGACTCTCGCCGATGTGTTGAAACAGCCACGTGTCTACCTCGTTTCTGTCCGCCCCGACTTCACTGTCGAGCAGGTCTCCCTGATCGCCTGGGAGAGTCTTCCAAAGGATGCCTTGCCTGCAGCGGGCCACTGATTCCACCAGCCCTGGCAGGTTCGAGGCAACCGGAACAATTATTGATATCCCTGGCGAGAGTGCCGAGATCAACGTGGACTTCCAGCTCATCCGGGTATTCGGATACTCCCTGACCCCGAAGGGCCCGGGCAAGGGCGTTGAAGTTCTATCAATCGCCGCAAGAAAGCAGGAAAGGCGTGAGGGGATGTTAATCCCCCGGTAGCAGTACGTGCCCGCCCGGCCAACGCCGCAGCAGGAGCGCACCAGGGACGTTACCGGCCGATTGACATCGACCGCTCGCCTTTCAGGATCGAAACGAGCCGTGTTAGGTGCGTGCCACCCTGACGAAGAAAGTGGAGAGGAGACCGCAGGAGCATGAAGAAAGTCGAGAGTCGACTCTCTCCTTTCTCCATTCTCCTGCTCTATTTCCTGACGGCAGGTGCCGTCAGGAAATAGGCCTGCGAGGGC
>JBEIEK010000096.1:0-17844 GCA_040382995.1 Planctomycetaceae bacterium | reverse complement strand
GATTGACATCCCCCGCTCGCCCCGTCGCGTTCACAAGCGAGCCGCGACCGTCAGGGAGTCGGGAAAACTCCACGCAGTAAAGCCAATCTGCACCATAGTTTCTGTATCGAAACGCACGTCAGGGTGCCATGCACCTTTAGCGCACCATAAACACGCCTGGCTGCGTTCCCGAAAGGCGTGCGGTCGATGTCAATCGGCCGGTAACGTCCCTCGTGCGCTCCTGCTGCGACGCTGGCAGCGCGGGCACGCACTGTTACCGGGGGATTGACATCCCCTGCACGACTTTCCCGCTTTTTTGAGGTGATGGAGAGAACTTCAAGGCCCGCGGACTGCCGTCCGGCGGCTCTGCAATGCTGCAACATCCACACAACTTACCTGTCCGTCGTCACCGAGTCTGATTGTGGTGGGCCGAGCGAAATTCCGGCAGCTGCCGTTGGTGCCTGGCACTCAGATCGGGTCTCACGCTAGACTTTCGCCGCCACGTCCAACTCCGGCAGTTCACTCAAGGGCTCGCTTCCCCATGAAACACGGCTATCTGCTCCTGTGCATGCTTCTCACTCTGCCGCTCCTGCCATCGGTCAACGCTCAAACGGCCGATCAGCAGCTTGAAAAATTCTTCGATGCTCACCTGGAAGCCTGTTTCCAGCAGCGACCGCTGGATGCCACGCTGCTCGGAGATCACCGCTTCGATGCTCAGCTCGACGACATCTCCGCAGCCGCACGGTCCGGGTGGCTTGAACATTACCGTGCTCAACTGCGGCGGCTGGAAGCAGAGATTCCCAAAGATCAGCTCAGCCGTGATGCACAGATCGACTACGAGATCCTTCGGGACGACCTCGTTCGCAACATCTGGCTGATGGAGAACACTCGTCCCTTTGAAGAGGATCCACGAACCTACGGAGCCTGGATCAGTGACAGCGTCTATTCGCTGCTCGTGCAGTCCACTCTGCCTCGTGAAGTCAACATCCGCAACGCCATCGCCCGCATGCAGCAAATTCCGCGAATTGTCCGCACGGCCTGGCAAACGCTCCGCGAATCTCCTCCGTCCATTCTCGAAACCGCCATCCTCCAGAATCGCGGTGCCATCGGCTTCTACGAGCAGGGCATTTACGAGCTGATTCAGGGGTCTGATCAGACGGAAGCGGTCCGTGCAGCCGCCCAGCCCGTGCTCGAAGTGCTCCGCGAACATCAGGCCTGGCTGGAGGACAGCCGAAGACTGCGAGCTGGCGGCGACTGGCGACTGGGCCGCGAACTTTTCGCTCAGAAACTTGAACACACCCTCAACGCCGGCGTGACTGCCGATGAAGTGCTTGCAGACGCCGAGCGGGAATATGCACGCGTACAGAGCGAACTCTACCTCGTGGCCCGCCAGCTCTGGGCCTCACGCTTCCCCGGAAAGGTGCTCCCACCGGATGACGAGGCCGGCCGCCGCGAAACCGTGCGGCTTGTCATCGCCTCAGTTTCCCAGGAACACGGTGCCCCGGAAACGCTCGTTGCTGATGCTCGATCCGGTGTCGAAAAGATTCGCAGCTTTATCCGGGATCGCGATATTCTGCGGCTGCCGGAACCCGATCGCTGCCAGATTATCGAGATGCCCGAATTTCGCCGCGGCAATTCTCTGGCCTATCTGGAATCCGCTTTGCCACTGGATCCCGGAGGCATCAGCTCTTACGCCGTGAGTCCCCCGCCAGCCGACTGGGGCGCGCCCCGGGTCCGCAGCTTCCTTGAAGAATACAACAACCACATGCTGCAGGTGCTCACGATCCACGAAGCCTACCCTGGGCACTATGTGCAGCTTGAGTATTCCAATCGTTCGCCGTCGCGGATTCGCCGGGTCCTGCAGTCGGGCGTATTCATCGAAGGCTGGGCCGTTTACACCGAACAAATGATGCTCGATCAGGGCTACGGTGACGGAAACCTTGCACTGAGACTTAATCAGCTGAAATTCTACCTCCGCGCGGTCATCAACGCGATTCTTGATCATCGCATGCACTGCACTGAGATGTCGGATGCATTGGCCTGGGAACTGCTTGTCGATGGCGGCTACCAGTCCGAGGGCGAAGCACAACTCAAAATCATTCGCGCCAAACAGACGTCTACGCAGCTCAGCACCTACTTCGTGGGTCGCATGGCTCACTATCGTCTGCGGCAGGAAATTCAGCGGGAACAGGGGGCTGACTTCGATCTGGGCCGCTACCACGAAGCGGTGCTCAGCCACGGTTCCGTACCCATGAAGTACCTCCCCGAACTGGTGCGTGAGCGGCTGAAGCAACCTCGGTGATTGGAGGGGGACGGCGAAACAGTGGCAGGGGAACCTGCGGTGGGGCTTCAGGCTTCACCTCCCACAGAATCTGCCAGCTCCAGCTTGCAACGCCCTCTTCAAACTCGTAATCTCCTGTTTGACTTGCCACTCCTCACTGAAATTCCCGGAGCAGCAGCCTGTGAATGGTCTATGTCGCGGTTCATTTCGTTCGCTCGTGGCATTTATTGGCTTCTGCGGCCTCGTGACTCTGTTGTCCGGCTGCGGTGACTCAGAAGCGGAACCCGCAGCCGCCTCGTCCGGTGGTGGCGCGGCTGCGGCCGCAGGAGTGGACGTAAGCGGCGGGGATGCTGCCGCTGCCGGACCCGGTGCAGGCAGCAACAGCATGGCACTCGCTGCGCCCGAAGAAGCTGGCGGCAGCGATGGTTCAGCCGCGGCATCAGCGGGCATGGCCTCCGGTCCACCCGGTGGAATGCCGATGGGGCCGCCGGGCGGAATGAGCCCAGGCGGCCCGGGTGCCGCCGGAATGCTCGGAGGCAGCATGCCGGGCGGAATGCCGGGCGGTGGTATGCCCGGAATGCCGGGTGGAGCAATGCCCGGGATGGCGGGAATGCCCGGTGGCAGCGCGGCTGGCGCTGCACCAGCGGTACCTGCACGTCCCGCTGACGTGGCCAAATGGACCGACAAACAACTGCGTGAGGCAGTTGTTGCCCGTGACCGAAAAGCGCTCGATGCCATCGATAAACGCGTGAAAGGCAAACCCGGAGATGCCGGCGTCGCTGATACGCTCATGAAACTTCTGGCCGCCGCAAATGAAAAGCCGGCGCCCCCGGCCCAACCCACAGGAGCAGCACCGGGCTTCGGGCTCCCAGGGGAACCCTCCGGAGACGCCAGTGGTGCCAGCTCCGAACCCGGCGCAGCAGGTTACGGCAGCGCCCCCGGTGCCCCGGGTTACGGCAGTGCGCCCGGCGCTCCCGGCTACGGCAGCGCACCCGGTGCTCCCGGCGCTCCCGGACTCAGCGCACCGTCCAGCGGTTCCAGTGGCCCGCAGGGTGGCGGACCTGGTGGTCTGCCACGCCGCCCAGGTGGCCTCGGCGTTCCCGCGGGACCGCCCGGTGCCTCGCCTCCTCCACAATCCTCCGTCTCACCCACCCCCCTGGACTCGCTCTCACTGATGGTCATCGAATACGCGACTGCATGGCAGGGTCCTGCGGTGGGCGCTGTGCGGGGGCAACTGGGATCTCCAGGCACCGGACCTGGACTGCTGAATGCGGGTGCTGCGGCCGGTCAGGCCCCTGGTTTGCAGTCCGCTGAAGGTGGGTCTGCCGAACTGAACTCAGGTCTCGGAGCCGCACCTGCCGGTGCCAGCCCGGGAATGCTCCCTGGTGGCCTGTCGGGGCCCGGAGGGTTGTCAGGCATGATGCCCGGTGGCATGCCCGGAATGGGGCCCGGCGGTATGCCCGGTATGGCACCCGGCGGCATGGCTCCAGGTGCCGCAGCCGCATCGATCGCAACGATGACCGACCGTGAACTGGTGAAGGCGATCGCCACCGGCTTGCTCGTGAATAACTCAGCAGAGGCCTGGCAGGGACTGCTCGAAATCGTCAACGGCACCGCAAAGAGTCCGCTCGCTCCGGAAGAAACCATCGAAGTCGTCGTGCTCGCGCTCTGCAGTCACCAGCAGATCGACCCGGAACAGTCGCGTCAGGTGCTTCTGGCCATGATCACCAATCCCGATCGCTTTTCCACCACCGCACAAAATGCCAGCCTGAGAGCGCTGGCGACCGTAGCGGCTCAGGTCATCAGCAAACAGACTGGCCTCCCGTCCGCCTCGGATGCACTGTCCTTCGCAGGAGCAGGCCAATTTGCGGGTGGGGGCATGATGGGGATGGGAGGCATGCCGGGTATGCCGGGCGGCGCAGGTCGGATGCCGGGTGGAGCTGGTTTTGGCGGAGGTTTGCCGGGTGCTCCAGGCATGCCAGCCATGCCCGGTGCTCCAGGCGCCGCTGGAGCTGCGGGGGGACTTCCCGGTGCTCCGGGTCTGCCTGCAATGTCAGGCGGTGCAGCGGGCTTCCCGGGTGCAGCAGCGGGGCTCAGCGGTGGCGAACCAACAGGTGAGATGAGCGGACTGGGGGGTATTGGGTTTGGTGCTGCTGGCGGCGCGTCTGGCGTCACTGCCGCGGTCCCGGTCGAGCGTCTTCCTGAAGCCGTTTTGAAGTTATCCGGCGAATTTTTTTACACCCCTGCGTTTGCTCAGGCGGTTGCAGCCCGGCTGGATCAGGTTCAGGATCTGGCAGGCTCGGAGGCGTTGCTGCGTCTGGCGGGAAGCCTGCCACTGCAGCCAGTTCGTGAGGCATTATTTCGGGCTTTGGAAAAGCATCATGCCGGAGGTGCTGACGCATTGAATACAGCCGGAGTCTTCCCGGACGGTATGGCCGATCCCGGCGCCCTGGTGGTGCTCAAGTCACTGCCTCGACAGCGTCCCCCACGCAGCGACGAGGGTGAGGCGCCCCCGATGGATTCATGGACGGCTGCCACACAACAGCTGGTCCTGAACTATGCCTCAAAGCTTGGCAGCATGTCTCAGGGGGGCGGCAGAATGACGGCCAACCCAAAAGGGTTTCCAATTCGAGCCCATCGCGGGGCGGAATTTGAATACACGGGATTGCTCAAGCTTTCGCCGGCGGCCAACGCAGCACCTGGCACGGGGATCTCTGAAACTCGCATCTATTACGCGCGGACATCGTTTTCTGCCAGCAAAGAGCGCGAGCGAAAGGATGCACTCGAACATTACCGTGGCCTGGGAGCTGCGATTCAGCGGGCTGATGCCGCCCACGGGATGATGTGGATGGACGGCGTGAAAGCTGGCTCCACCGGGATGCGGCGCTCCGTTGATGTGCTCATCCGCAGTGGTGCAGCAGGTGGCGGCTTCGGCGGAGCAGGTGGATCAGGAGAACCCGGCGGCTTCGGAAGCGCGCCCGGGGCCCCGGGGCTCCCCGGCGGTGGTGGCCCGGGTGGTGCCGGTCAGGGCTACACAATCGAAGTGGTGATGGTGGAAGTCGCGGACCCACGCGGCGTTTCCAGCGGCTCGGATGCTCCGGCAGCGGGCGCCAACTAAACACTCAGCCCAGAGGCTCCGGGAAATGACAAAGCTTGCCGAATCACCCGAACCTCAGCAGCTCCCACGGGTGCTTGGGCTGTTCGACGCCACAATGATCGTCGTCGGCTCGATTATCGGGTCCGGCATCTTTCTGAAAGTCAGCTCCATCGACAGTCAACTGGCTCCCTACGGGGTGCTTGCGATTCTCGGCACATGGCTGTTCGTCGGACTGATCACGCTCTGTGGGTCGCTGGCCCTCGCCGAACTGGGAGCGATGTTTCCGAATGCAGGTGGCCCTTATCTGTACATCCGGGAATCCTTTGGCCAGCTCCCGGCATTCCTGTGGGGCTGGACGGAATTCTGGGTGGTTCGCACGGGTTCTGTTGGGGCGCTCGCCTGTGCCACGGTGCTGTATTTCACTCAGCTGGTCGAGCTTTCGTCGACGCAGCAGACCTTGATGGCCATCGCAATTGTGATTGGGCTTTCGGCAGCCAACTACCGCAGCACTCAGGTCGGCGCGGGGATCCAGAGTCTGGCAACGGTCACCAAAGTGGGCTTTCTTGTAGCCCTGATCGTGCTGCCATTTTTCTGGAAGGGCGCATCTGCTGCCAACTTTCAACCGCTCTGGACAACGCCGGCGGAACCAGGTGGCTGGGGCGCGTTTGCGAGAGCGGTTGGGATCGCGATGGTGGCGGTGCTGTGGCCCTACGATGGCTGGATTAATCTGGGGCCGGTGGCTGAGGACATCCGCAATCCCATCAGAAACGTCCCTCGGGCAATGGCCATCGGACTGGGCCTGGTCATCACGGTGTATCTGGGAGCGAATATCAGCTATCACGCGGTCCTGCCGCTGTCGCACCTGTCTTCCAGTCAGACGGTGGCCGCTGACGTGTTCCGGGTGATGTTCGGCCCGGTCGGTGGCAGCATCGCGGCGCTGGGCGTGATGATTTCCACCTTTGGCGCCACCAATTCCAATATGATCACGGGCCCCAGAATTTACCTTGCGATCGCTCGCGACGGCCTGGTACCCGCCTGGCTGCAAAAAATTCACCCACGCTATCTGACACCGGCAAATTCCATCGTGCTGCAGGCCGTCTGGACCATTCTGCTCGTGCTGCTGTTCTCTTTCTGGACGCCCGGTGCGGACGCCGGGGCCGAAAATTCCAGCGGCACAGAGCAGCTGTCCGTTGCCTTTAACAACCTCACCGATTCCGTGATCTGTGCCGGGCTGATATTTTATGGGCTGGCAGTGGCGGCCGTCTTCGTGCTGCGACGCACACGTCCCGATGCGGAACGGCCTTATCGCACATGGGGCTATCCCCTGACTCCGCTGCTCCTGCTGGCAGCTTACGTCGGTGCATTTGTAAGCCTGCTGATGGAACAGCCGGCACAAACGATTTCGGTACTGATGCTGATTGGAGCGGGAATCGTTTACTATGTCGCTGCCCGTGCTGTTCGCAATCGTCGCCAGGCGGCATAGGGGGCTGGTGAGCCTGGCGATACACTGCAAACACAGAAAGCCCGGACAGACAGAGTCTGCCGAGCTTTCCGTGGCGGAGGAAGCTTCGCTTGCGAACGTGGAATCAGTCGAACAGGGATTTCAGCAGAGACGGCGCGGATCGCTTCGTTGCCGGCTTCGCAGAAGCCTTCGCTGCCGACATGGCAGAGGGCCGCTGGGCTGGCTTCGTGGGGGCTTTCGTGGACGGCGTCGCGGATGCCTCTGAGGCTGACTCGGAAGACGCCTTCGGTGCCGGCTCAGGTGCGACGACGGCCGGCCGCTCCTCTGCGGTGGATGTCGGGCCACTTACGGGCTTCGCGGAAAGCAGTGGCTTCTTCGAGGGCTTGACCGCTTTCTGCAGCTGGGGTTCCGGGTTGGATGATACCGGACGCACTGATTTCAGCGGTGCCGGTGCCGTCACGGGAGTGGCTTCTGCAGCCTGGCCTGCGGACGAAACGGTTTGCATCGTCTGCGGCAGAGTGGGGACCGCATAAGAATGCATGACTGCACCGTGCCCGTAAGCGCCATAGCAGGGCGCGCCGTAGCAATTGTTCGGGCAGATTCTTGAGTGAAACATGGCAGGGTTCGGTACGCCTGGAACACGTCCCGGCTGTGGCTGCCATGTCGGCACTTTGTGATAGTAGTAACCAAGTTGCGTGGTGTCGGTCGGCTGATAGACACTGGGGTGCTGTGCGATGAAGCCTCCACCAGGAGCGCCATAGGGGGCCTGAGGTGCTGAAAGGCCGTACCACGCCCAGTTGTAATTCACAGGCATGTTCACCGGGGGGGTTCCAGCCAGTATCCGGATAAAGCCGAACGCGGCTCAGACAGCAGCCGGGTTCTTCACAAGCCACTCCATTACGGCACTGTTCACAGTCCGAACTGACGACAGCATGCGTATGCTGCTGAGCAAGGGCGGATTGGCTGCCGACCAGAAGGAGTGTGGCAGACAGCCAGACTGAAGACGTGAATTTCATTTCTCGGGCACTCCGCTAAAAATCGAGGCAGACAATATCCGGTGCTCACCAGCTCTGATGCGGCAGGGCCTGGGGAGAAGTGATCGGGTTCCAGGTGCCGATCGTCGTGATGCGACTGGCTGGAATTCCAGAGCTGTAGTTGTATTGATAGTTCACGGTGGGGGCCATGGGCACAGTCATCGGCATGCCGTAGCCCTGAGCACTGTAGAGTCGAGTGTCGGCGGGGTTCACATAGCCAGGCTGGTCCGCATAGACCATGTGATACTTCCCAACAAGGGGCAGCCCCTGGCCACAGGCTCCGGATGGCAACGCCCAGCCGAACAAACAGCTGAACACGCGATCCCCGTAATCCACAAACCCAGGACCATAACCACCATTGCAGCGGCATGGATTACACTGGCAGTTCTGACAGACACCAGCTCCGTGGCCGCCGAACCAGTTGCCCGGGGACGAGGGACTGTAGAGGGATCCATGCTGCCCGTTGCCGTGTCCATTCAGCACAGCATCGGCCTGACCGCTCAGCCCGTGACCGCCACCAGTCACAGCCCCGGCTCCGTTAAGCTCTCCTGCGGCGGTTCCATGTCCAGCGGCTCCATGACCGCCAGCACCGGTTCCTGCAGCGGCATGTCCGGCAGCAGCACCATGTGCAGCTGAGCCATCGACACCAGCACCCGCGACTCCGCCACCAGCGGCCCCCGCGGCGTTCTGGCCACTGCCGTGACCTGCGCCACCGTGGGCAGAAGCTCCAGCCGTCGCACCATGCTGCCCGCTGCCAGCACCACTCCTCAGCTTTCCATTCTTCCCGCCGGATGCTGATCCTTTACCGCCAAACAGGCGTCCGAGCAGTCCGGGGTTCTTTGCGTTGTGTCCGTTGCAGCCTTCTTCGCCGCAACCATCGTCCCCGCAGCCACCTTCACCGCAGGTCTTTGCGTGACTCTTCGCCGGCGTGCCAACGTGCTCGGCAGCCCCGGGCGCTGCGGCCGGGGGGGCAGCCTCGGGAGCTGGCGCTGCGGCAGCCTCCTGCCGCGAGGCCCGAAGGGCGGTCGTCGAGGCCACTCCGACAGCAGGACGCAGGTCGGAGGTACGGGCGACGCCTTCATCAGCCAGCACAGTCCCCATCGAACACAACAGCCAGGCTGCAGCAGCCGGCCGCAGCAGACATCGCACAGTTCTCATACTGCACCACCTGATCGGACGAAAACAACTCTCGGGAAAGCCACACACGCCGAATCGGCAAACGGACCTCGACAGCACTACCGCAGCGCTGGAGGTGTGAAGAAGCTGAATGGACTGATGCTGGTGCGGTACCGCACATTCACTTCAGTCCCCTTGAGCTTCCAGTGTTCCTGAGACCAGACACCGAACGGGGTGACCAGCCATTCACCGTTCACCTGGTAGTAGTAGGGCGGATAGAGCGCCCGGTATTCGTGTCCATAGAGCATCTCATGGGGCTGCAGTGCGGGATTCATGATCACCGTACCACCAACCTGATGTGGGATGCCCGGGATCGGAGCAGGGTACAAAGCCGCGCCGGTCTGAGGATAGCCTGCCTGAGCAGTCTGGGGGGCATAGACGGGGCCCGCGGACACGCCAGTGTCTGGCACCGGAGGGGGAGCCGTTTCCTGACGCAGCCCGGTCGGACGCAACCCCGGTTTCGCGACTGGAGTGACCGGAGAGCGAACACTCTTCTGGTCCTGCTGACCAGCCGAAGTCCGCCGCACCACGCTCTGTTTCTCTGCGTCCTGCACGACGGCGCGCTCAACACCCCGTGCGTTCCCCGCTGCACCTGCGGGACGCGATTCCCCGCGTCCTTTCAGCCAGCCCACGATTCCCGTGGACGATTTCTGTCGAACCGGGGAGTCATCTGCGTGAACTCCACCCGCACCAATCACGCCCAGCAACAGCGCGACAAGACTTCTTCGAAGCATTTCCAACCCCCTCCATGGATTGCACTGCCAGTTGGTGGAAGCAGTTTCGACGTCCAGCCGACTCCCCTCCAACAGCCGAACTTCGCAGTCCCACTGAAGCAACCCTCAGGCCGCCGCGCAGTGCTCAAAGTCCGCTCCTGCTTCTGACTTCGACTGCTCCTGCCGTCTGTATTGAGAATTCCGGGCTGACCGGAAGAGGCTTCCCCCATGTTCAGGGACCAGCAGCCCTGCAGAGTTCGTGATCAGCAAAGTTTGACAGAGCTGCGCAGATTTCCTTCGTCACCCCAAACGCCATTTTTCATGCAGGACAACACATGGGATTGGGCCTCGGGGCAACATCCAACAAAAGAGCAACTACTCGTCCTCACTCATCTGTCCCTTTCCGGGACTGAGCTCAATCGTGAATTGATTGTCCTCCCCCGATTTCACCTCGACGATCGATTCACCAGGGAGATGAAAGGATTCGACAGACGGAGCCAGTTTTCGGGTGGGCCGGGCTTCCTTTTCACCATCTTCCGCAGCTTCACCTGTTTCTTCCGTTTCTTCAGCATCCTCCTCGGCAGCCTCGAATTCCACACGATGTCGCCCCACGACAGCGCCGTCGAACACATCCCAGGTGGAAAGCCGAAAAGTCCCGTCCCCGGTGATCTCTCCCTTTGCTGCTTTGCCAGGATTCTTCTGGCCGTTTTCGGGGATCGGAACGAAGGTGATCGAACCGGAGGTCACCGCGATTCCCTCGCAGACCACCCTGCCTCCGGCCACGGCCAGCGGGGGACGAGATTCCCCGCAGCCACACAGTGCAAATGTCAACAGCAGCGCGCAGCAGCGACCCGCACGCATAAAAAACACACTCATCGGCAGGCTCCACTTACGACAGGCAGACAGGCAGATAATCAGAATTCGCCGAACACTTCGCCGCCGGCGCGGCTGGCGACGGCCCGGTAAATCGTCATGCTGATGTTCTCAGAGACGAATCGCACAGAACCATCAGTCATCGCAAACTGGGCACCGCCGGTGTGGTAGCTGCCGGCGTACTCGCCATCGTTGTTAAAGAAGCCTGCGGCATCCCGCGTCTTGGCATTGATCGGGTCGTCTGCCTCCATGCCCACCATGTACTCCGATGCATCCGTCGGCGCATTGCCATCGCCGCCCGCGCTGAAACAGTAACGGCGGTCACTGCCCGTCATGCGATTGGAATTGGGGGCGCCGCGCAGGTCGTCGGTAACTTCCGCGATCAGAAACGTGTTCGCTGTGCCGTCCAGCACATCTGCGATCCGCACGCGGCTGTTCAGGAAGAACAGGCCGTTGCCGCGGTAGGCCAGATCCGTCGTTTGGTCCTGCTGATCATCGTTGAAGCTGGTGGTCCCGGAACAGGCGTTGTAGGTGCTGAGCTGGTAGCCATTCTTCGAGGGATTGCCACTTCCAGTCGGGTGAGACGGACACTGGAACATGGCCAGGACCGTCGTGCGACCGGCGAGCACCTGGCGGGCCGATGTCTGGGTCCCCGCATCCGTACCCATCACGTCGCTCACGCGCTGATACAGATTCGTCTGCTCCAGAAACGGCAGAATCCGCGCGTGCCACGTCCAGCCATCGCCGTAGGGACCATCCACTGGATCGAAACGAACAACGTTGGCCGGGGGGAATGTGGAATGAACATCGTGGTAGTTGTGCAGTGCGAGGGCAATTTGCTTGAGGTTGTTTTTGCACTGGGTCCTGCGAGCTGCTTCTCGGGCTTGCTGAACGGCCGGCAGAAGCAGGGCCACAAGGATGGCAATAATGGCAATCACCACGAGAAGTTCGATGAGCGTGAACGCACGCCGGAACCTGCAGGCTACGGTTCTCATGCTGTTTTTCCCCTGGTCAGGAAGGGAGAAACTGGGAAGTTACCGCCGGGGAGCGGACCGCTGACTTCAGCCAGCGTAACGACTATTTCGTGAATTCCTGAAATTCTGTCAACTTTTCCGAACTTGAAAAATTGGAATCTTACTGAAATTTCCGGTCATAAATCAGCGGAGCAACTGCTTCCGAGAATTCCCGCGAACCTCGCAATTTCCCCGACCGACACAGCCGAATTTAACCCTAGACTACTAGGGTCGCCATTTCCTGGCGACTCCTCTCCCAGTGGCTGTCCAACGCCACACCCTGCCGGGGCTCCCCCGGTCCCTCCAACCTCAAAAACTCCTCCGCCGCTGGCGCGCCATGCCGCCTCGGTCCCTCCCCAAAGGGGTACACTCATGGCCCAACTCAAATCCTCCGCGCCCCCGTCCGGCTCCGCCAAAATTTCGCGCAGATTTGCAATTCCGGCGGCCCTGCTGCTCGGCATGCTCTTCGCCGGCTGGTTTCTCTCCAAACAGCGACCGCTCCCCAGTTCTGCCTTCCACACCGTCCAGCCGGCTCGCTTCCGCATCCCACACAACGTGCAGGGAACCATTGAAGCTCAGGCCAGCAAAGTGGTTCAATCCGGCTGCCAGTGGACCGTTCCCATTCTCAGCCTGCTTCCGGAGGGCACCTTCGTCCAGAAAGACCAGGTTGTCTGCATCCTTGACTCTTCACAAATTCAAGAGTTTCTGCGTTCCAGAGAGATCGCTCTGATTCGCGCCAACGCGGCACTCACGGCCTCGCTTCAGCAACAGCAGATTCAGCAGGCGGCGGCCGAGCGGCGTCTTTCCGATGCTCGCTATGCCCTGCAGAATGCCCAGCTGGAACTGGCCGAAACGCTCGATGGCACCTTCCCCGCTCAGCTCGATCGGCTGGAAAACGAAATCGCCGTCAGTGAGACTCAGGCACAAACAGCCGCCGACGATCAGCATTTTCTCAGCCGCCTCTGGATGCTGGGACTCGCCAGCCACGCCGAAGTGGCGGCATCCCAACTCCTGGTGACCACCCGCACCGAACAACTCCGCAGGCAGGCAGGCCAGCAGCAACTGCTGGAAAAGTTTTCCATTCCGCGAACCCAACGGCAGCTTGAGCACCGCGTTGAAATGCTGGAGCTCAACCTCGCCCGCACCGACCTCGCGAATTCTCTCGCAGAAACCCGCGCTCGCATGCTCTCGCTCGCTGACCAGCGACGCCTTGACATCTATGAACGCTACGCTCGCACCGCCCGAGAAAGCATTGCCGCCTGCACACTCAAGGCCCCTGTCGCCGGTCGACTGATTCATGCCAACAACTGGTACGCACGCAGTCGCGGCATCCGCACCATCGAAGAAGGTCGCTCCGTCTACTTCTCACAACCCATCTTTGAAATTCCCGACGAATCGCGTCTGAAGGTCTCCTTCCCCATTAACGAAACACTACTGTCCCGCGTCTCGGTGGGCCAAAGCATCGAAGTCAGTCTGGCCGGGCGAGAGAACGATGTGGTGCATGGCACGATCGAACGCATCGCGCCCATGCCTCGCATCCGCTGGGTCAACGGCATCGAACTCTCTGAATACTGGGCAGACGCATATCTGCAGCCCACCTCCGAACAGGCCCTGCACCTGCATCCGCGGATGGATGCCACAGTCACCTTCTCGCTGGCCGATCACCGCAACGCGATTGTTGTCCCGCGATCCGCCATCCAGCGCCGCAGCGACGGCCTCTGCGTTTTCGTACAGAATCCGGCACAGCCACATATCACCACGGCCGTCGGAATCCAGACAGGCGAAATCTTCGAGGACCACGTGCACGTCCTTGCGGGACTTCAGCCCGGCGACCGCATTCTCCGCTCCGCTCCCGAATAATCTCCCTTGTATCGCCGGGCCACTGCTGCCATCATGTGACTCCACCAGTCCTTTGCTGATGAATTCACTGGAAGGGGCCCGAATGAACCTGCGATCCTGCGTGCGTGCGATACCCGATTTTCCAAAGCCAGGTATCATGTTTCGCGACATCACCCCAATCCTGGCAGACGCAGCAGCCATGAAGGAAACGATCCGACAACTGGCTGCCCCCTGGCGGGATGCCGGCATCAGTAAGGTCGTTGCCGCCGAAGCACGTGGTTTTGTCTTTGGCGCCCCGCTGGCGCTGGAATTAAACGCAGGCTTTGTACCGGTTCGCAAGCCCGGCAAACTGCCCTGGAAAACTCAGCGATTCAGCTATGACCTCGAATACGGTTCAGATTCCCTCGAAATCCACACCGACGCGATTCAGGCGGGCGATAAAGTGCTCCTGGTGGACGACCTGCTGGCCACGGGCGGGACGATGGAAGCCTGCCTGAAACTTGCCAGGCAGCAGCAGGCCGAAATCGCAGGTGCGGCCTTCGTTATCGAACTCACGTTTCTCAACGGCCGCGCACGACTGGCGCCGGTTCCGGTCGTCAGCCTGCTGTCCTATCAGACCGAAGCTGCAGACGAATAAGCCCGGAACCACGCTCTGAAAGGGCCTCGCAAAATTCTCAGGGAGCAGCCGCTTTTCGCCTGGCCACAGTGTACCAGGCGAACAGATCAGTCTCCAGATTCATTCCGCCATCTGCATCCCAGCCCAGTCTCCGTCCCAGCTCTCGTGCGGGTTTGTCGTCAACCACGTCAAATTCCAGCACATCGAGACCAGCGACGGTCAACTGCTCCGTGGAAAATGGGCATTCACCATCGGCCCACGGGATGTAGGGCTTATCGAGCGGCGATTTCGGCGGACAGAGATTGTAAATCAGGAAGATGCCCCCCGGCTTCAGCATGCCGGCAATCTGTTCAAGAAACTTCTCGTCACTCACCCCGAGCTCAATGATATGCCGTGGACTGGAGGGCTTGCGGGAAGGATGAATGTAGCCGCGTTTCAACGTGTTTTTCGAGAGCACCAGATCGAAGCCGGTACCAGTTTGCTGCACGAGCGTCTGTTCGGCAGGGAAACGCCCGTTGAGCAGTCTGACGTGACCTTTCGAGTAAGGGCCGGAGCTGTCTGCATACATCGCCGCCAGCAGCGGATCCACGTCCACGGCAGTCACATCGATTCCAAGCTGTGCCAGCATCCGCAAATGACCAATGCTGCCGTAGCCAAAGTCGAAGACCTTCGCCCCGTCCTGCGGCGCAAAACCATGTTTTTCAGCCAGATCCAACGCACGGGCGTAGGTCAGAGGAGAGCCGTAGCGACCGCTGTAAAACAGCTGCTCATCCACCAGCACTTCGCGTTCCATGACTCTGATTTTCCGAGGGCGAACCGCTTCCAGTTCAGGCGCCTCAGCAACCCATCTTTTCGTCCATGCCCCGCTGACAATGGGCAACGTCTGTTCCACTTCCTTTGCAAACTCCCGCACCACGGATCCCGGCGCCGCAGCGGACTCCGTCTCCTGAGCAAACGCCGGAATGCTGGTGGCGACGCTGCCGAGAAGCAGAAGCAGCCGTACTGCCGCCCATTTCCAACTCCAACTCTGACCATTGGCCTGGCCAGCGGCAAACGAAATCGACTTTTGTTCCATTGTTGATCTTCCCATTTCTGCAGTCGCGTGTCAGACTCAAACGGTTCTGCTGAACCGATCAGTTCACACAGTGTGCTCAATCAAACCGGGAAAGTCCAACAAATCAAAGCAGCGAAGCCGGGTGGAACGACATGACCCCGAGGCGTTTTCTGAAGTCCGAGACCCGTCAAACACTTCTGCAGCAACTGGAAACTCGGTTTCACCAGCACCCCGAACGGCATGCCGAAACGCGCTGGAGCACTGTGCTTGATCTGCTCGAGGCTCATCCTGCAAAACTCTGGTCGCTCAGCCGGATGGAGGACACCGGTGGCCAGCCCGATGTGGTGGACCTCGGCTTATCAGACGGGCGCATCGTCTTCATTGACTGCTCACCGGAAAGCCCGGCAGAGCGTCGCAGTCTGTGCTATGACCACACCGCGCTCCAGTCGCGCCGACAGGCCAAACCTCGCTCCAGCGCCGTGAACATGGCTGAGGATCTGGGAATTGAACTGCTCTCCGAAGAGCAGTACCGCAGACTGCAGATGCTTGGACACTTTGATCTCAAAACATCCAGCTGGGTGAACACCCCTGCCACCATCCGCCAGCGCGGTGGTGCACTCTTTTGCGAACGCCGATACGACTCAGTCTTTGTTTTTCACAACGGTGCGGAATCGTACTTCGCAGCCCGGGGCTTCCGAGGATTGCTGGAGCTGTAACCAGCGCCCTGCATCCCGCCCTGCCTACCATGTCAACTGCACCTGAAACCTCAGCAACTGGCCTTCAAACTGCTGATAGGATTGAGTATTCGCTGAGCTGATGGCGGTGGTATTCGTGCGGTCCGTGATGGTGTACATGGAAACCAGTTCGAGGCTTTTGGAAAACTGCCATTCAAGCCCCAGCTCCCATTCCCGGATGTCCACGTATGGGGCATTGCGTTCCGTCTTATAGCCACCCGTAAAGTAGTTCCAGCGGGCAAATGGCAGCAACTCACCCTTCCTCAGTTTCTTCCGAGCCATCAGCATTGCGTAGCCACCGGTCAGCGATTCCACCTCAACTGCAGTCTGCGCGGCATTCAGCGCTGGGCCCCGGCCAATGTTCCATTCCGTCTGAAAACCAATCGGCTCCGGATACGCCACAAACGTCCACGCCAGTCGCTCATCGCGAAGGGCCGTGGTGCCGTTGCCTTCAATCGTTCCGGCGGGACGCACAGCCGCTCCCACACCCAGCGGACTGATCGGGCTGGACAGCACACCGTAGCGTCCGATGTACCCCTGCACACCGATTTCAGCATGCCGACCATTGCCGTACTCAAACGGAATGGTCAGTCGCGCGGCCGTGTGCAGGTTGTCATTCTGCTCCCGCAGTGAACCACCCTGGCCGTTGCAGACACCGAATCCCAGCAAACCATAGTTGCCCGACCCCTTGAGCCCCTCGTCGTTCACGTACTTGAAGAACTCCTGAACCTCCACCGGAGTCCAGTAAAAGAAGATTCCCAGATCACGTTCATTTCTGAAGCTGCTGTTGAGCGCATCATTTCGGTCGAGGGGCAGGCGATTGGAACTGGACTGCAGATTCTCCCAGCCGTAAGGAACCTTCGACTGCCCCACTCGAAATCGCAGCTCCTTCTGGTCGTCAAGGTGCACGTCGGCGTAGATGTCACGGATCTGTGCATACTGATTTGAGTCCGGACTGCCGGGAACACCGGCGGCAAAATCCGGCTGGAAATAGAGCGCCACATGCTGCGAAACATCTCCCTGAATGATCATTCGTACCCGCCGCAGCAGGAACGACTGGCGATCTCCAATGGAACTGTCACCAACGACCTGTGCAGCTGCCGGACCATCGTCATCCAGCACGTCACTGGCTCTGAGCTGCACATAGCCACGCACTGTGTATTTCTCGAACCACTTTTTCTCCTTCGGCGGTTCGGCCTTTTCGGATTTGGCTGCCTCCGCTGCCTTCGCAGACTCCTGCTGGAACGCCGAAATTGCAGAGGCGGATTCCGTGAATCGAGGCACACCGGAATCATCGATGGCCGGAACAGCAAGGTCTTCACCGGTCACGATCGAGCTGTCGAACTGCCGTCGCAGACGCTCGTTCTCTTCCTCCAGTGTCCTCAGCCGCTGTTCCAGATCCAGCAGGGCCGATTCATACCGATCAGTGCCTGCGGGTGCTGTCGCGGTCAGAAACGGTTCCTCGCCAAATCCCAGAGAAGGTTGCAAACCGCAGACCGTCAGCAGGAGCAGGAACGAATATCGGGCATTCATCGGGACGCCAGTCGCGTTAGGTTTTCATGTTGCCGGGATACGTTCTATGAAGAATTCATGAATCTGCGGCGGAAGATCGTCAAAATCGTTACAACCGCTCCTTGCGGAATTGTTAAGAACGGCGGCGCGGATGTCTCGTATCGCCTGCAACCAACCACCCGGCCTGAAAATCCGCAGAATCTGCCGCACCCGAGTCCTGCCACAGGCGCCAGGAAACACCCCCACAGCGATGTAACCTGGGGTGCAGGCCCAATGGCCTTGACTTTCTCGTGTTTCAAAAGTTTTGGAGGACTCGCACTCCGTTGAAACGCCTCGAACCGATCATCCCTGGCGAGCGGTCGATGTCAATCGGCCGGTAACGCCCCTCGTGCGCTCCTGGTACGGCGCTGGCCGGGCGGGCACGTACTGTTACCGGGAGATTGACATCCACTGCACGCCTT
>JBEIEK010000095.1:0-17908 GCA_040382995.1 Planctomycetaceae bacterium | reverse complement strand
TGCCAGAACGCAGTTGTCGGTTCCGGACTGTCGCATGAACTTCAACAGCAGCAACTTCGCGAATTGATGCGATTGGGCAACGAGTGCTACCACTACGCCTTTGGCGCGTCTTTAAGCTGGCAGCAGCGAACCGCTGTCGCTGTCGATACGCTCATGAGTTCAGCGTTTGATAAGCTGATCATTCGACCGCAGATCGATTTTCGTAAACTTGAGTCCATGCCCAGCTTTGGAATTCCCGTCCATGTTGATCTGACTCTGGGAGATCGGCTGATCCCGCTGATGGACCGCACCTCGACCGTTTTTCGTGCAAAAGTTGATTTCCTTCAGAACTTACTCGATGGCGATTACGTGCAGGAGACACCGAACAACGACTGGATCAACACAGCCAACGACACCGCGGAACAGTACGCCAGTGCACTTGAGACACTGCTGCCGGGAACGAAAACCAACGACGTTCTTTCAGGCTCGCGACAATCCCAGTTATCGCTCGTTCCGTATGCCACCCCGGACACTGGCCAGACGCCCCTTTCCGTGGGCGTGGCTGCAGTAGTCGCCAGCGCGGGCACCCAAAGTCTGACAGACAGCAAAACCAAGCTGGATTTAGAGGACGACGGAAGTCGTCGTCACTGGAAGTTTGCAGCGAATGAGTTCCTGCCGCAGGCGTCAACGCTGGCATTCCACCAGAGCGTTGTGGATGAAATACTGAATGATCCATTTTTGCTCAATGATGCTGCAGTTCGCGAAAGTGAAGCATGAAGTCCATCAATGTGGCTGATGGCGCAGATGAAGCAATCCTGCATGTTCGGGACCGTTCAGTCTGCGATCCGGTCGGCAGCGATGCGTTGCTGGTGCTGGAGATCGCAGCCCGCCTGTTGGGTGGAACGTGTTTGAACGTGGATGGCTGTCCGTATCACGAGTTTTCTATTGGGACAGGCGAATTCCAACAGAAGTTGTGTCTGTTTGCCAGTCAGCAAAAATCAGCGTTGCCCGCTGAATCCAGACGAACGCCGACTTCACGATTCTTCGGTTTTGTGGCGATCCGCGAAGACTATCTGAAAGCGATTCGACTCCTTTGCCTGCGTCTTTGGGCTGACAGCGGAATGGCCAACGACACTGAGGGTGCAGCGACGTTGTACTTTCCAAAGGACGCGAGGAGCGAATTGCCATGGGGGCTTGAAAGCCTGTGGCTTGAATCCGAAAGCTGCGAGGCCGTCGATGGTCACACCCACGAATTGGTTCCAGACTGGTACGAAGATGCACTTTCCAGCCTGTCAGCCGAGCGGAAAGACAATTTTTATGCATCCGTCAGCTTCGCTGTCCTGTTTGTCATCCTTCACGAGATTGGCCACTTTCGTCTGGGGCACTTTGACCAGTCTCCGGAAACTCATGAACGGGAGTTGCAGGCGGATGGGTTCGCGATCTGTGAAATGCTCTTGACCAGTCTGTCTGCGGCAGACGCCCCTGACGCAGACTCTGTCTTAGTCACGATGTCCGTTGGAATCGCAGCAGCATGCATTCTTTTTCACGTTATGATCCTCAAACGATCGCCTGTTGAAGCAGGCCTTCGTCACCACAAAAATTACCCCACCGCAGCGGAACGGTTTTCACAGGTTTTCCACGCGCTCATTGCAAGAAGTGCGATTCAACCAGACCGATGGCTCAGGGATTTGCTGGCAGTGCTGCGTATTTTTCTGGACATTGGTTCGCTGCACCCGGCATTTGCTTTTGTCATGGGTACAGGCTGGGAAAGATTACCTCTGGATTCGGAGTATTTGTGCGTCGATGCAGCAAGTGTGTCAGGCGTTCGCCACGCACCACACTGACAGCTTTTAGCAATGCGAGTGCGATCACGCCTGGGCTTCCGAGGGTTCACCTGTATGAATCGAGCTTCTGTGACACATACTGCGGGTGCTTTCAAAGGCAAGGTGACGATCGCCGGTAGTCCGGTGAAGAGCGATGAATCCGGCAAAATCTGGCTGTACCGGAATCTGGTAAGTGGCTTATTGTTTTCTGATGGATTCAACATCGACCTTGCATGGCTACGGATGCTGACAACCCACCTCCGGAACGAGGTCTCGTCGATACGACATTTGTTCGTAAAGGGGTACGTCACAATCGTCAGCAGAATTCCGCGAGAAACAGGGATCACCGAACTCGATAATGACATTCAGGACTTTGTACGGCATCTGGACGTCTGGGACTGGCCGGCATCGTTCGATCATCCCGATCCCCGTCCAGTGTCTTCTGACTCGGAATTCCTTGAATATCCGCTCCGTGAGCGGAAAGAGACTCTTGTATATCGTGAATGGGCACTTGCAACCAAACTGGATGTGAAGGAGTGGTTCAAGGAAGCGAGTCCGGATTTAACCACGATCAATCCGCCGGATTTTGTTTGGCGTGCCATGCAGGGTATTAAGCTGAGCGGGAAACTGTTTACAAAACGGCGATCCGCCCTGGATCAGGCGTTAATTACTACGACCGTTTCACGGATTGATGAATTGCTGGCCGGACCACAGATGTGTTCCGTGTTGGGGCGAGCAGACGAGGCAGAGCAGAAACGCCTGGCGTGTTGCACGGAAATGTTACTGGAACTTTCCAGGTCGGCAGGTTGTATCTCCGCGGCGACCTTCCACAGATTGCAGGAACTCGCAGCGACATCAGCTGAACTGGTCGGATTGAGCATCAGCACTGATAGCCGTGACGAAGAAATCGGGGTTTCAATCCGCGGTGTGATCGGATATCTGCTCGCCGTCCAGCAAGTGCGTTGACCCTTGTCGACGTCCTGGTAACGGTCGTTGGCCTGGCCTGATGAAACGGCACGGTGACTGGGGCTGAATGGCAGATCATTCCTGCCAGATTGGACACTGCACTTTCTGACATCTGCACACAAATCCTGGTTCTTCGTGCTGCTCAACGGCACCATGCACGTTCAATGGAACGTGTTCCCGCAGATGCCAGCATCCTGCCGCAGAATGTCATGGCGTCCTGCCACAAGGATTTCGACACGATGTCGCCCCTATCGCTACCGAGAGTGTCCCTGGCTGGTCACTTGACCAGCCTTGCAGGGGCGAAGGACTTCCGACTGTGTCCGTCCATTGCAGTCGCCACATACTCACACGAGGTCAGTATTAACGGGGTCAGCGTCCGTGCTGCCATCGGGGTGCTCCTTCGGAGGGAATCATTCCTGGTAAAACAATTCTTACCGAGGACCCCCGTGGCTGCGAAGACCCTCTTCCTGCGCCAGCCTCGTGGTTCAATGTCGTACAGTGATGTCAGAAAGTGACCACTCACAGGAAAGTTGGGGAATCGGTGTCACGCCTGCACGTTTGTGTGCTATCGGAACACGAACCCCATGAATATTCAATTTGAGATCGAAGATGACTATCCCGTCAGGAACTGGAAGCTGAATGAGTCAGCCTGGTTTCGCAGAACCAAAGATCCCCTTGGTGACCTGACAAACTTTGCCGTTGGCATGCCAATCAGGATTTACGGGTTCGAAGTACAATCGTCTGAGCACCTGTACCAGGCGATGCGATTTCCGCACCTCCCGGATGTACAGTTTCAGATTCTGGATGCCGACACGCCGATCGTGGAATTCTCTACGCGAGACTCCTTCTGGGGGGCAGGACCGGAATGGGATGGTTCAGAAACCCTCGTGGGCAGAAATGTGCTCGGCTGCCTGCTTACAGAATTACGAACCGAATTTCACAAGGACCGTTGGCTGGGGTGTTCAGCTAGACCTGCGTTCCCCAGGGCATTGCTGTGTTCGCGGCCGATCTGACCGGACACGACGTGAAGATCTCCGGGGTGACGCACGCCAGCACAAGCCCCTGCGATCCTCAGAGCAACGGCAAGCTCGCAGAGGCCCGTCGAACACTGGCTGACCCCAGGCATCCCTCGAAACAGCTCCCCCAAAGTCTTCGTACAAACCTGGTCTTCAGACACCAGCATTCCGCACAATCACAAACGCCGCCACTGCAAGAATGGCGACGACAAAGACTTTCTGGAGCGTGGGGCCGGACAGGTGGCGACCGATTCGCTGACCGGCAAACAACCCGGCGATCCCACCTGCGACGAACAGCGACGTCACGACCGGATCGATGACCTGACCGGACCATACCTGCGCTGCCACACCGGATACACTGACGAGGGCGATGACCATCAGGGACGTCCCGACGGCCCGATGAATTGACATGCTACTGAACAGCACCAGGGCTGGCACGATGACGAACCCACCGCCGACCCCGAAGAGTCCCGACAGCATTCCCGTCAATACTCCCACGATGAGCAGCAACACGGCACATCGCGAGTTCAGAATCAACGCGCCGCTCGCATCGCGCTGACAGGTGGGCCCGTCCTGCTGTTCTGCAAGCGAACAGGCCACTGGAGTCAGGATCGGATGCGCTGCCTGTTGCCACAGTCGCAGCGCCACAATCACCATCAATCCCCCGAAGGCCAACAGCAGGATCGCTTCCGGGATCAGACTGGAAATCCACGTTCCCACTGGGGCACCGACCATTCCGGCAATGGCGAACAGCAATCCTGTCCGCAGTTCGACTTCACCAAGCCTCCATCGATGCAGAAAGCCAACAAAAGACGTCGATCCCACTGCAGCCAGTGAGATCGTAACGGCTTCACGGGGATGCACCGCGAGTCCGAAGACCAGCAACGGAACTGCGAAGATTGCGCCCCCGCCACCAGTCAGCCCCAGCGAAAGACCAACCACCGCTCCAAAGATTAAGCCCAGGATTTCCATGGTGCGTTCCTGACTCTCGTCGACTGCCCAGGCAATTTTCCTGCCATCACCCCGCCGACCTGGATTTCACGCGAATCGATGAGTTCGATTTGTGTCTGTCATGAGTTCCACGGCTCGGCAGGAGCCTCGCCCTCCCGAGTCTTCACCCGACTGCAGGAGCCACCCTCAAGCGCGCGTCACCGGCAGTCCAGCAGCCAGCCAGGCGCTGTATCCCCCGGTCATGTTGGTCACGTCGAAGCCTGCCCGCTGCAGAATGCTGGTGGCAATCGCTGAACGCCCACCGGCCTGGCACTGCGCGACAACCGGACGCGAACGGTCGATCGTCTCGATTTCACGCAGTAACTTTCCCAGAAATCGATGCTCAGCACCGGCGATGTGTCCCTCCTGAAACTCGGTAGCCGCCCGCACATCCAGCAACCTGACCGTCCCAGCGGCCAGTCGTTCGCGGAGTTGTTGCGGAGTTTCCGAGCGGTAGGATTCGGTCCGCAGGCCCGCTGCCTGGACCGCACCTGCGTCAAACGAACCGCAGACGTTGTCAATCCCGATGGAACGCAGTTGCTTCAGCACGTCCGGCAGGGCCGTGGGCTCTGCGATGAGGTGCAAAGGCTTGTCATAGTCCACCAGGAATCCTGCCCACTGCGCGAGCATGTTCAGGGGGACGTTGATCGTGCCGGAAACGTGTGCTGCGGCAAACTCCGCTGCAGGTGTGACGTCGATGGTCTGTCCGCTCCGCGCAATCTTCGGCAGCTGGTCGGGCGTCGGAGATTTCACCGGAGCAAGGCTTCGGACCAGCTCAGGCCCCACTTTGTTCACTCGCTTCATCACCGCAAAATAGAAGGGCGTCTCCGGTTGATCTGCAAGGATGTAGTCCACGAACTTCTGTTCGTTGTCGAACTGCAGCGCGGGATTGAACAGCTTCTCATACCCCACAGTGCTTGACGGGATCGCGCCCAGCCCCTTACCGCAGGCGCTGCCCGCTCCGTGTGCGGGCCAGACCTGAAGATGGTCCGGCAGGTCGCGGAACTTTCGCATCGAGTGATACAGCTGTCGTGCGCCCGCTTCCGCACTTCCCTGCACGCCTGCCGCCGTCTCCAGCAGATCGGGGCGACCAATCGAGCCGACGAATACGAAGTCGCCGGTAAAGATGCCCATCGGGACGTTCGCCCCACCACCTTCGTCGGTGAGCACAAAAGAGATGTGTTCCGGTGTGTGCCCCGGTGTGTGGAGCACCTCCAGCTTTACCTTCCCAACCCGGATGACATCGCCGTTTCTCACAAGCTGCGAACTGTGCTTGTCAGCGAACTGATACTTCCAGTCAGCAGGACCTTCGTCTGACAGGTACAGCTTCGCACCAACCCGGTCGGCCAGCTCTCGGGAACCAGACACAAAGTCGGCGTGAATGTGGGTCTCGGCGGAGCCGGTGATCCTGAGCCCTTCGGCCGCAGCGGCTGCGAGGTAAGGTTCCACGTCGCGGCCCGGATCGATCACGATCGCCTCGCCGGTCCGCTGACAGCCCACCATGTAGGACGCATGGGCCAAGGCTTTGTCGTAGAAGTATTTGAGCAGCATGATCGTCTTCCTTCAAAGGAGCGGGGAAAGTGAGAGCGACAACCGACTGCGATTCATCCGCAGCAGGTGGAACGCGGGGCACACGCCGTCCCGCTGGCGACGTTTCCTGCGGAAGCTGGTTTCGGGACCTGATTCCAGGGCATCCGGGCCAGCAGCATTCCCATGCCGCAGGTATCCGTGATTCCTGCAAACGTCAGCCCCGCTCCGACGAATCCGGACAGTGCAATCCAGTATGGACTCACGAAAGCCCCCAGAGCTGATCCGGTCAGCACCAGCAGTCCCGCTGCGATGCGAACCTGTCGCTCCAGAGAGATCGCCTTCTTTCCGCGAACCACCGGCAGGCCCGCCTGATCCCAGGCCTGAGTTCCGCCTTCAACGTTCACAACGTTGGTGTATCCTGCGGCAAGGAATTTTTCGCACGCCTGCCTTCCACGACTGCCCGAGCGGCAGATCACGTACAGTGGCTCTGTGCCACTGCGGCCGGCAGCGAACTGCCCAGCATTCAACTGGTCAAGCGGGACATTCCTTGCACAGCTCACATGCACCTCGCGGTACTCAACCGGCGTTCGCACATCGATCAGTTCGATCGCATTACCGGAGTGGATGAGTTCGGAAAACTTCTGAGGAGTAATGGTGGTGACGCTCATGTTTGACTCCTGAAATTTGATTGTGACCACAAAAGAATCGACACATCGGAACACATCGACATTTTTGGCGAAAAAAGAAGCTGTTATCCAGGGTTGGCTCTGTCGAAACGCATCCTGAGGCAATTCGTGGCTTTCCCCGGCGTCCGGCTCCTTTGATTATCAAATATATCGGAACATTCCGAACTGTCAATGAGTTTTCTTCCGGATTTGGTTCGGCAGGAACATGGCAACAGGCCGTGTCCGGCCTGAGTTTGGATTGTGCGGAGATCCTCAGGAGAGAAGGCGAGGCATTGAGGTATTACCCCAAACTGTTTGACGAGATTTGGCCGAAGGTGGAGACTAGACTACGGTGGCTCAGCAGGAATTCGGTGGTTGGTCAGAGTGGTCTCCCTGAATACGCCCTCGAGTCAGAACGCACTTGCAGGCAGGATCATGTTCCTGCCACCAGCCGACGGAGATAACGGTCATGATGCCATTTAGCCAGCAGGCGACGCGGATGTTGTTTTTCACAGGCAAGGGGGGCGTCGGTAAGACCTCGCTGGCGTGTGCTGTTGCAGTGGCTTTGGCGGACCGGGGCAAGCGCGTTCTGCTGGTCAGCACCGATCCAGCCTCAAACCTTGGGCAGGTCTTCGGGATTGACGTGGATGCTCATGAGCCCGTACCGGTCACCGATCTGCCGGGTTTGTTTGTACTGAACATTGATCCCGAGGCGGCGGCGCAGGCGTACCGCGACCGCATTATCGGCCCGGTGCGGGGCGTCCTGCCAGACGACGTTCTCAAGGGGATGGAAGAGCAGCTCTCGGGGGGCTGCACCACAGAGATCGCTGCCTTCGACGAGTTCACAGAACTGTTGACGGGCGGTGAGGTGACGACCGGTTTTGACCATGTGATTTTCGACACAGCTCCCACGGGGCACACGCTTCGACTCCTGCAACTGCCATCGGCGTGGTCAAATTTCCTGGAAAACAATGAAAGTGGTGCCTCCTGCCTGGGACCGCTGGCCGGCCTTGAGAAGCAGCGCGAACGTTATGCCCATGCTGTGGCTGAGTTGGCGAATGGGCAGCACACCACGTTTGTCCTTGTCACCCGTCCGCAGCGGGGCTCGCTGGTGGAAGCCGCGCGGACCAGTGGCGAACTTGCGGCGCTGGGGATCACCAACCAGCAAGTGGTGATCAACGGGGTTCTGCCGGATACGGGCAGCCACGATCCAGTGGCCCAGGGGTGGTTGGCGCGCCAACGCTCGGCGCTGTCTCAGATGCCGGAGGCTGTGGCTTGTCTTCCCCGGTCCGAAGTGCCGCTGCAACCCCGCAACCTGGTTGGGATCGCAGCCCTGCGCGGTCTGCTGGATCCTGTGTCAACCGCAGCGACCGAGTCTCCCCGGACACAGGTCGGGACACGGGTCGCCATGCCGCCTTTGTCCCGATTGATTGACGAAGTCGAAGCGGATGGACACGGGTTGGTGATGGTGCTCGGCAAGGGAGGCGTTGGAAAAACCACAATTGCGGCGGCGGTTGCCGTGGAGTTGGCCGCCCGAGGTCATGCGGTGCATCTCACCACAACCGATCCGGCCGCTCATCTGTCGATGACCGTCGAGTCGAACCTGCCCGGACTCGAAGTCAGCCGGATTGATCCGCATGTGGAAAGCGAGCGCTACCGCCAGCAGGTGCTGGAAACGAGGGGCAAAGATCTTGATGAAGCGGGCAGGGCCCTTCTGGCGGAAGACCTGCGATCCCCCTGCACAGAGGAGATCGCGATCTTTCAGGCGTTCTCGCGTGTCATGCGTGAGTCGCGGGCAAAGTTTGTGGTCGTTGACACCGCTCCCACCGGCCACACACTCCTGCTGCTGGATGCCACGGGAGCCTACCACCGCGATGTGGTACGGAACCAGGCCCCTGGCGTCCATGTGCGAACCCCGATGATGCAGCTGCAGGATCCGAAACAGACCAAAATGCTGATCGTCACGCTGGCAGAGACTACGCCTGTGCTTGAAGCCGCGGGGTTGCAGGCGGATCTTCGCCGTGCCGGGATCGAACCCTGGGCCTGGGTCATCAACTCATCATTGGCAGCAGCCAAACCCACCGACCAGCTTCTGGCCGCACGGGCCGCCGCGGAGTTGCCACACATTGAACGTGTCCGGACAGAAGTGCAGCGAGTCGCAATCGTTCCGTGGCTGATCGAGGAACCAATCGGACAGGACCGCCTGCGAGCACTCACAAACGCTCCAGGCTAGCCCCGCAATCGAACGCTGCATCAGGGCCGAGTCGCTTCGCAGGACGTACCTCCACTGCACCACGCGCAACCTCAGGTTCCACGATGTTGTCGTGTGGCAGGCCAGGTGTTATCCGGTTGGGCTGGCGGCTGCGAGATTTGAGGGATGGACGTTTCGCGGAGCGGCACGCGACGATGGGATGCTCTTTTTCAGCCGATCAGCTCGTCCACGACCTTTCCATGCACATCGGTGAGTCTGAAGTCGCGGCCGGCGTAGCGGTAGGTGAATTTTTCGTGGTCGAAGCCGATCAGCTTCAGCAGGGTTGCATGCAGGTCGTGACGTGCACCGGTTTTTCCACGGCCTTGAAGCCGAATTCATCAGTGGCTCCGTGCACGTAGCCGCCGCGAGCACCGCCGCCGGCGAGCCACATGGTGAAGCCCCAGTGATTGTGGTCTCGGCCGTTGATCTTGCCGGCATTGGAACCCTTCTGCGGCAGCTCGACTGTAGGTGTCCGACCAAACTCGCCACCCCAGATCACCAGCGTTTCTTCCAGCATGCCGCGTTGCTTCAGGTCCGTCAACAACGCACCGATGGCCTGATCACACTGCTTTGCCAGTCGTGCGTGATTCACGGCGATGTCATCGTGGTTATCCCAGGGCTGGCCGGCACCATGCCAGACCTGTACGAAGCGGACACCACGTTCCACGAGGCGTCGGGCCGTCAGAATCTGGCGGGCCTGCACGCCTTCGCCATACATCTCCAGAATGTGCTTCGGCTCACGACTCACGTCAAACGCATCCGCTGCCTCTGACTGCATCCTCCACGCCAGCTCCATCGACTGAATGCGGGCTTCCAGCTGAGCATCCCCGGGACGTTCCTGCTGGTGTCGCTGATTCAGCAGCCGCAGGAGATTCAGCTGCTGAAGCTGTTCAGCCGGAGTGATTCGGTCGTTGCGGACGTTTTCGATGAGCTTTTCAAGGCTGGTGTGCTGAGTGTCCACGTAGGTGCCCTGAAACACACCGGGCAGAAAGCCACACTGCCAGTTCTGCGATTCCTGTATTGGATAGCCTCCCGGGCACATCGCCACAAAACCCGGCAGGTTCTGATTCTCAGTGCCAAGCCCCCATGTCAGCCACGATCCCATGCTCGGACGCACCAGCCGTGCTTCTCCACAGTTCATCAGCAGCAGTGAAGGTTCATGGTTGGGGACGTTGGCGTGCATCGAACGGATGATGCACATGTCATCCACATGCTGAGCCGTGTGCGGGAAGAGTTCGCTCACTTCGATCCCGCTTTGTCCATGTCGACGAAACCGCCACGGTGAAGGGAACAGGGCCCCTGTCGGACGCTCCGTCTTCAAATTCCCGCCGGACAACAGTTCACCACCGCGCCGCTGCAGTTCCGGCTTGGGATCGAAGGTGTCGACATGCGACGGCCCCCCGTTCATGAACAGGTGAATCACGTGCTTCACCCGCGAAGGAAACTGGGCGGGACGCGGCTGCATCGGATTCAATGGCTCCCGCTCTGCACCCCGCAGCTGCTCAGTCCGCAGCAATTCCGCCAGTGCCACCGCACCAAAGCCCATGCCGCACCGCGACAGCATGCCCCGACGACCAATCGCCGCTGGGTCGCTGCACTGTTCTGCGAATGGAAGCCGACCTGTTTCCGGATGATTCATCGCTGCTTTCCCGTCGTTTGTCTAATCCACAAAACAGAATTCGTTTGTCATCAGCAGAGTTTGTGCCAGCTGCGCCCAGGCGTCCTGACGCGGTGCAGCCACCTCCCGAAAATCTTCTTCCGACTTCCACACACGCGGTGCACCCGTGCCCATGGACTGAGACACCACAAAACGGCTGCCAAACGTGTCATGCGAAGGTCCCCCCGCACAGTCCGCCACAAAATCCAGCCATTCACCCGCCCGCAGCTCGATGGCCGGAACAGCCAGCGGCTGTGTGCCATTGTGCACGGACACGTCCGCCAGCACTTTGCCGCCAGACGCAACCACACGCATGCGAATCCCGTCACCCTGCTCGTTTGCATGGCTGATCACTCCATGCACCAGCACCCGACAGTCGCGTTGCGTGCGCCAGCGGCGAATGGCACAATGCTGCAGGCTGTTGCCCGTATGGCCACCCGACTTATTCAGAAACACATATCCCAGCTGCGGATCCGGCAGCTGTTCGCCATACTGCAGCCGCCCTTCTCGCACTGTTTGCAGTGGCTGGAAATTTCGTACCACACCCTCGGATTCCACCAGCTCGCCAAATCCATAATTCCAGCCTTCGCTTTCACCGGTCCCCTGCATCTGCTGCACCTGATGGACCATCGCCGCAGCGGCCGCAAGTTCTTCCGCGTTCGGCTTTCGCTGCAGCACCTGCAGGAACAGGCGTTCAATCCGCGCTTCCGGGGCCACAGTCGCTGCGTCAGCAGTGGAGTCCCCCGCCTTTGCCGCCGCGATCTCACTGGCCCTGTTCATCACAAACGCGTTGTTCAGATAGTAGAGGCCCTGCTGAGGAACCGTTGTCTGGTAACGCCTGGGGGCATGTGTGTCAGGGCTGGCAAGGTCAAACGTGCGAAACAACCCCGGCAGGTTCTGGCGATCGATCTTCGCGTAGATGGCCCGCCGAAGCACGTTCGGATCAGCAGCCAGGTCCGCGGACTGACCGCCAATGGTCCGATCCAGCCGACCTGAGGCACACAGAGCTGCATCCCGCTGTGACTCGAAATCCAGACGCAGACGATTCATCCGGGCATACAAACGGTTCTCGGGGTCCACTTCCTCTGCATCCGGACGCCGATCCGATCGCTGACGCCATGCCTTTGACAACACAATGGTTCGGATCAGCTGCTTTTGTGACCAGCCGTGCTGCATCCAGTCCCCTGCCAGCCAGTCCAGCAGTTCCGGATGGGTGGGCGGATCCGTGCGAACTCCGAAGTCACTTGGTGTTTCCACCAGACCGCGACCCCAGAGCTGCATCCAGATGCGATTCACCGCCACGCGAGCTGTCAGCGGGTTTCGCGGATCTGTGATGGCAGCAGCCAGCTCCAGCCGGCCACTGCCGTCCTTGAATGCGGCCGCATTTTCGCCCGCAAGAGCAGACAGAAATCGCCGCGGCACCGCCGGGCCTCGATTGGCCGGATTGCCGCGCACAAAAATCACCGGCTCCACGGGCTGCGGTCTGTCCACCAGCCGCAGCGTCGAGGGTTCGTTCTTTGGTTCGTCCGAAGAGGCAAATACGCCGTACAGCGAATAATAATCGGCGGCCGGAATCGGATCGTACTTGTGGTCATGACACCGTGCACAGGCCACCGTCAGTCCCAGCAGCCCGCGAGTGACAAGGTCGATGCGATCGTCAATGATGTCATGCGTATTGTTGAGGAAACGACGGCCGAGCGTCAGAAAGCCCATGGCCGCCAGCTGTTCAGGGTCTTCAGCACCCGGCAGCCGATCAGCCGCCAGCTGCCGCCGCACGAATTCGTCCCACGGCAGATCCGCATTCAGCGACCGGATCACCCACTCCCGATATCGCCAGGCATCCTTGTAGTCCCGGTCTTCCATGAAGACGTAGCCCCGAGTATCCGCGTAGCGGGCCAGATCCAGCCAGTAACGCCCCCAGCGCTCGCCGTAATGCGGCGATGACAGCAAACGATCCACATAAGCCGCGTACCATGCCTCCCAGGTTCCCGCTGCCGCCGCCTCTTCGCCCTGCTGCAGATCCTGGAGCTCCGGTGGCAGACCTGTCAGGGCCACCGCCAGACGCCGCACCAGCACCCGCGGGGAGGCTTCAGCGGACGGCCGCAACCCGGAGGCCGCCAGCTTTCGGTCAATCAGAAAGTCAATCACACTGACATTTGGATCCCGAGCGGATAAGTCAGCCTGCACCAGCGGCTGAAAGGCCCAGTGCTGCCGCCAGCGTTCCAGACGGCGCTTTGCCTCACCTTCAAGATCTGCAGTGTCCGGCCATGGAGCACCCGCCTGAATCCAGTCGTGAACCGCCTGCCGCTGCTCGTCAGGAAGACGCCCCGCAGGCGGCATCGCAATGTCGTCCTGCAGATGCTGCAGAACCTGAAAGATGCGGCTTTGAGCAGGTTCGCCGGGAACCACCAGAGGCTGGTCCCCAACTTTGCCCTGCAGCACATCCTGACGTCGATCCAGACGGACACCGTGCTCCTGCTTCGTCGGGCCGTGACATTCAATGCAGCGGTCCAGCAGCAGCGGACGAATTACTTTCTCGAACGCTTCTTCACCGTCCGCCTTTACGGCAGCGGCGGTCCCGCTGAAAGCAGCACACAACAACAGCAGCCAAATCGCCGCCGTCAGTCCGCTGCGGCATCGACGAACGTTGCTTAGACGAAGGAAAGGACGCTGCAGCAGGGCGTTGAAGACGGACATGGGGAAAACCGCGGTGAGTCTTGAGGCAGGGAAAGTCAGCAGGCAGGCCAGAGCGGGCAGTACGCCCCATTCAACACCAAAAGGCCGACGCCGCACCACACAAATCGACGCGACTCCGCGCCTTTCCGCCATTCTCTCTGCTGCCAGGGAAAAATTCCGAGCGAATTCCCGGGGAATGGCCGGAATCACCAAAGACGGTAATCGGGAAAATCGTCGCGATTTATTCCACCCGCCTCAAGTCAGGATCCCCTCCACGACCTCACCGTGAACATCCGTCAGCCGGTAGTCTCGCCCCTGAAAACGCCAGGTCAGACGCCGATGATCCAATCCCAGCAAATGCAGAATGGTGGCATTCAAATCGTGCACATGCACCGGCTGCTCCACCACGTCCATACCAAACTCATCCGTCCGCCCCCACGAGACCCCGCCTCGAATTCCGCCACCCGCCAGCCAGATCGTGAACGCATCCCGATGATGGTCACGCCCCGGTACCGCTCCTCCCGCCGTCTCCGCTCCCTGACGCAGCGGAGTCCTGCCAAACTCCGATCCCCACACCACCAGCGTCTCTTCCAGCAATCCCCGCTGCTTCAAATCCCGCAGCAGAGCCGCCATGCCCCGGTCCACATCGCGGCATTTTTTGGGAAGCGCAGTCTGCAGGCCCGAATGGTGATCCCAGTCCGCATCATACAATTCCACCATCCGCACACCCCGCTCCACCAGCCGCCGTGCCAGCAGACAGTTGTTTGCGAACGAGGCTCTGCCGGGCTCGGCCCCGTACATCTCGAGGGTCGACTTTGTCTCGCCATCAAGCGACATCAGTTCCGGTACCGCCGCCTGCATTCGATAGGCCAGCTCATACTGTGCCGTTCGCGTCGCCGCCTCGGGATCGCCGCTGACTTCGGCCTGCAGGCCGTTAAGCACCGCTGCAGCATCCAGCTCCCGTCGCCGATCCTCAGGCCGATAACCCTCAGGGCTCGTCAGAAACAGCACCGGGTCACCCTGCGAACGAAACGGGATCCCCTGATACACACCCGGCAGAAAACCAGCCGACCAGAGACTGGTGCCAGCACCTCCGGGAGGACCGCTGAGCAGCACCACGTAGGCGGGCAGATTTCGCGTCTCGGCAGAAAGACCATATGTCACCCACGCGCCAAGCGACGGTCGACCACCACGGCCGAAACCGGAATGCAGCACCATCTGCGCCGGGGCATGATTGATCTCGTCCGTGTGCAGCGAACGAATCACCGCCAGTTCGTCCGCCTCCCGCGCCAGCTCCGGCAACAACTCCGACAACACCTGCCCCGATGCCCCGTGTTGCCGAAATCGCCACGGTGATCCCGCCAGTGCCGAGGTCTTTCCAATGAACGCAAAATTTCGGCCCCGCGTCACACTCTCCGGACACGGCTGATTGTGCCGCCGCACCAGCTCCGGCTTTTCATCAAACAGATCCAGCTGCGAAGGGGCGCCAATCATGTGCAGATAAATCACATGCTTTGCCCGCGCCAGCAACTGTGGGAGTCTGTCGGCATCAGTGGCGGCCCCGTGCGATACGCCACCCAGCTCCGCAAGCGCCGCACCCGCCAGCACTGAGAGCCCGCGCAGAGCCTCAACGGAAAACCGTCGCCGCGCGATCCCCTTCAGAGCCGCTGCTGTCGTCATCCCACTGCTCCCCATGGCCGCCCATTCAATTCTTCGTGACTGTTTCATGCAGATTCAATAACACCGCGGCCACGCTGCTCCATGCTGCGTGCTCGATCACAGACGCCACCACAGGATCTTCCACAGAACCGAGTGCCTCCTGCCCCGCAATCACTGCGGCGTCGGCAGGCCGACTGCCGAAGGCTGCTCGCTGAGCCGCCAGAAGTCCGGCCAGCACCGAAAGCTCCTCAGCCCGCGGACGCCGCGCAACACACAACCGAAAGGCCCGCTCCAGACGCGCCTCGTCCGTGCCTGCAGGCAACTCCCGCAACACTCGCAGACCCAATGCCCGCGCCGCTGAAACACTCACCGGATCATTCAACAACGCGAGCGCCTGCTGCGGAGTATTCGTGCGGGAACGGCGCACTGTGCAGTTCAACCGCGCGGGCCCGTCAAATGTCATCAGCGACGGATGCATGGCACTCCGCTTCAACACCACATAAATCCCCCGCCGCCACAAATCCTCGCCCTCGCTCACACGATATTCATATTGAGTCCCGCCCACCTTCGCCCACAAACCATCGGGCTGGGGTGGCCTGATCGGCGGACCAAACTGCTTCAAACTCAACAACCCACTCACTGCCAGCAGATTGTCCCGAATCATCTCCGCATCCATCCGAAACGCTGGCCCGCGCCACAACAGCCGGTTCCGCTCGTCCACCTGCCGCCCCGCTGACGTTTGCACCGAAGACTGCTGGTACGTTCGCGACAACACGATCTGCCGCAGCACATGCTTCATCGACCAGCCACTGTCCATCAGCTCCAACGCCAGCCAGTCCAGCAGTTCCGGGTGACTCGGCGGATCTCCCTTGACCCCAAAGTCCTCCGGTGTCGAGACCAGGCCTTCGCCAAAGAGTTCGGCCCACCAGCGATTCACGGCCGCCCGGGCGGCCAGAGGATTTTCACGCGACACCAGCCAGCGAGCCAGGTCCAGACGTGTTCTGAGCACGGCAGGAGCATTGGCGGTGGAAGGTGGCGTCAGAAAGCCCGGGATGCCCGGTTCCACCACAGCTCCCTTCCGACGATAGTCGCCCCGCTCGTAAATGTAATTCTCGCGAAGATCAGACTGTTCGACCATCACCAGACTGGTCTCCGGCCTGAGACTTTCCAGTTCGCGTTCCAGAGCTGTCAGCTCCTGCGTCTGCTGTTGCTGTCCGAGCTCTTCGCTGGCTGCTGCGGGCTGTTCCGGCAGACCACCGCTGATGCCCGTCAGACGGAAACGCCCCAGAGTCCGTGCGCTGCCGAAATCCTGCTGCAGCTGCACTCGCAGCACTGCCCCCGCTTCCGCCTGCAGCGGTTCCCGCAGCACGGCAATCAGAAAGTGGTCGCGACCAAACTGAGGAGCGATGGCCCAGCCGGTTTTCGGACGACCATCCACAGCGCCAGCAGCACCCCAGTTCTGCTGAGCAAAATCGGACCAGGCCGTGCTGAATTCCAGCTGTCGCCGACGACCACCTGGCTCTTCCAGTTCCACGATCATTTCGTGCAGCACAAAGTTCGGTCGGTCCGCAGAACCCCGGCCCGGACCATGCCCTGGAAGATCAGCATGCGTGAGCGCGTCCAGCCGAATCGCGCGAATGTCACTCGGAATGTCGCGAATCGTCACGGAATAGCTATCCGTCGCCGGAGGATCCGCGCCGGTGATCAGCAGCGAACCATCTTCCAGCAGCCGCCATTCGTCCGTCACGCCCTGAGACTGGAAGTCGGTCAGCTGCAGCACGGTTTCCCGCACGCCCACCGGCAACGTGGCCTGCTCCCCACGCGCGGCAGCCACGTTGTTGACACCAGCGACAGCTCCGCGACGTTTGCGGTCCTGCCGCGAAGTCTCTGCCTGGGACGTCCGGGCCTGGGACGAGTTTGAGTCGGGGATCTGCAGCTCTGCCCGCAGCGCCGCAAGTCGCTCTGTCACCTCACGCCGACGCGCGTCCCGGTCAGGATGACTCAGCGTGAGCTCCGGGCCAGTAAACGCGATCGACGATGGCTGATTCGGATTCTGCCGGTCGGCTTCGATCGCCGTCTGATTGAAAAATGCCAGCAGCCGGTAGTAGTCAGACTGCGTGAATGGGTCATACTTGTGGTCGTGGCATTGAGCACATTCCAGAGTGGCTCCAAGCCAGACGGTGGCCGTTGTGTTCACCCGATCAATCAACTGCTCTGCCCGCGTTTCTTCCGGAAGCGAACCAGCCTCGACATTGACCGGCGTGCAGCGATGAAAACCCGTGGCAATCCGCTGTGACTCCATCGGATTCGGAAGCAAATCACCGGCCAGCTGCTCAATCGTAAACTGATCAAACGGCAAATCCGCATTCAGCGCTCGAATTACCCAGTCCCGCCACGCCCAAATCTCCCGCAAATCGTCCCGCTGAAAGCCGTGCGAATCCGCATAACGAGCCAGATCCAGCCAGTGACGCGCCCAGCGTTCGCCGAACTGCGGACTGGCCAGCAACTGCTCCACCAGCCGCGCATAATGCTCCGCCGAAGGATCCCGCTCGAAGGCCTGCAGCTGTTCCACTGACGGTGGCAGCCCGATCAGATCAAACGAAAGTCGCCGCAGGAGCACTGCCGGAGGGGCTGCAGGGGCAGCTTCAAGCCCCGCTGAGAAAAGCCGCTGTTGTACCAGCCGGTCGATCGCAGCC
>JBEIEK010000094.1:0-18043 GCA_040382995.1 Planctomycetaceae bacterium | reverse complement strand
GGCAACTCTCCTCAGACTCGGCCACACCAGCCAGGCCGGCTGCAGGTCACTCCATTCAGGGAGTTCCGGTTCGCTCAATGATCCACACCCCGGACGGACGGCGACGTTGTACCGAGTTGCTGACGGCAATCCTTGCTGATTCCAGTGACCTGATTCAGTTGCCAACTCCGCAGCCCGACGCCCTCCTCGACGACTGGGATGCATCTGACGGACTTTTGTTTCTGGAGTCGGATGCGGCTGAGCGACTCGTTGGGATCTGTTGTAGTGTACCCGGTGAATCCCCTGGTGCTGCGGGCAACGCGAACGGACTGGAGATACACTTTGTTGGCGTTCTTCCGGCACTTCGCAATCAGGGTTGCGGCCATCGACTGCTCGCTGCCACCGCCGAATTCGCTCACTCAATTCCCGCGCAGTCATCCACGGCTCAGCCCATGCAGCTGACAGCCTGCGTCGATGCCGACAACAAGCCAGCCATCCGTCTTTACCAGCGCGCCGGCTTTAGTTTTCAGCGGCCGTTTCAGCTCTGGCTGGATTCAAGGCTCGGGGCAGGCTCAGGCGTGAGTTTCACCAACGAAGGCTGACTCGGCTGCAGCCGCAACCACTGGTCCATGATGCAGCCCGGCAATCGAACGCCCACCCGCGTGGACCCTCGCAGCGCGTCCCCGAACCTGTCGCTGCATGGACTGAACGGCATTCATGGTCGTCGCCACCGCCTGCCGACGGTCGGGCAGTGCCAGCAGACAAAAAGCCCGCAGGCAACCTGAGAGCAGAAAGACCGTGAGGTAAGCATCCGCTGTGCGTTCAAACCCCTGCAGCACGAAGGCCCCAATGACTGTTCCCACAACCATCGCAGCTGAGTTTCCAACGTTGTAGACGGTGAGCACAAAGACACGCCGTTCAGCCGGAATCCGCCGGAAGAACTGCAGCAGCATCGCCAATTCATACCAGCCCCACACGAGGCCGCTCAGAATCTGAATCCCAGCCAGAAACCAGAAATGCTGCGAGCAAAACCAGAAGGCGCTGATTGGCACAATTCCCAGACTGCCTGCCCACAGCAGACGGTCTGCGCCAAAACGATTGGCGAAACGAGCGGCCGACGGCAGAGACAACATCTTACCGATGAATCCCAGCGAGAGCAGGCTCATGTAGTCAATCCACGACAACTGCATGACGCGGAGCATGAACGGGTTGAAGTACGGCCCGGAAACATGCACAGCAACCTGAACGAGCACCAGACAGGCCACCAGCCGGCCGGCTGCCCGCGGCATCTGGAGTTGGCTCCAGATGCCCTGACTGGTGCCCGCAGGCAGTGCCGGAGTGTCGGCTACCGCGGTTATGGCCGAAGTGGGACCAGCAACCTCTGTCTGCAGCGCCAGCATTCGCGAGGAAATCAGGCGACCAAGAGCACCGGTGCCGAACAAAACGGCGAAAATCGGCCAGCCTGATGGATTCATCGCGGACCACCGCAGCAACAGTCCTCCCGCTGCAAGTCCAAGCAGCACGCCCACGTGACACAGACGGCTGCGACGGGCGAAAAAGCCGCTGCGGATGCGAGTTGGTACCAATTGCTCAGCCCACAGATTCCATGCAGGTCCGGTGGAAAGACCGGCAGCCCAGTAGGTCGTCGCCGGGATGAACACCATCCATGCCTGCAGCCCAGGATAAAACGCCAAAAGCATCAGCATGAATACACTGAGTGCCTGCAGGGTGGCCGTCGTGACTACGAACGTGCGATAGGAACCCAGCCGGTGGAGGAGTGTCGGGGCGGCCAGCTGAAGCAGGCTTCCAAGGAGCACAGGGAGCGTCGCGATGAGCGCAGCTGCAAACTCGCCAAATCCACGAGACAGCATGAATGCAGGGAGATAGGTCTCCGCGATTCCAACCATCACACTGAACGAAAACCCATCCGCATTCATCGCCCGCAGATTGCGCCGCAGCACCACCTGCCGACTTCGCCCCGGAAACTCGCTGATCATGTCCCTCGCTCGCCCATTCTTCCATTACGCAAAGCACTCGACCGCCCGGCCGATCTTTGCCCAATTGGCTGACCTCTTGCTCGCTGCGCCCCGCGTACCCGATTCGTACCCCACGGCACTTCGCAGAGCAAGAACATTTGCCAACCTTCCAGACGTCGGCAAAAGAATTTCAACCGCCTGCGAACTGCGAATGGCATTTTCCTGCCCCGCTGGCTCACCACATTACGTCCCTGCCTCTGCACCCGAGGATTCCCGAAAAAAATGTCTTGAAACCTGAAAACCGGCCGGATTTTCTGCAGAAGTCCGCTGGCTGTTGAAATGGGGAATGTCTGTTCAGTTCAGTCTGGGCAGTTTTTAACGGTTCTTCCACCTTTGCTTATTAAAACGATTCATTCCGTTGTGACGGCGATGCAGTCGTTGCGGACTCGTGAGTTTTCAGACCGAAGACACCGACGATACCCGTCTCCGCCATCGTCCGGAACGCACCATGTTCAGAGTTCGCCTGCCACTCCTGATGCTGCTCATGTCTCTGTCCGCCACCATTTCGCTGCCTGGCTGTCGCCCAACTGGCGCATTTGCCCGGCGAACAGGGGATGCCCCCGAATACGCGCCGGAGATCCCAGCCGCGTCATCGCGACCAGCTCGCGTTTCGGGCCGCGAAAACCCGCTTGCCGCCACCGCATGGGAGCAGTCGGAGGATGCGGTTTCCGGGGGCATTGTCGCTGCTGGTCCACCAGCTACCGCCGCGCTCCCCGCCTCCCAGCCAATTCTCCGACAGGCCACACTGGAGAGTAAGGATTCAAGGCCGGCTTCCGCAACGTCACCGTTTCAGCTGGCAGGTTTCGCCACAAATGCTGGCACAGAACCAGCGGGCAGTGGCCCCGTCACTGCAGGCACCGAGCAGACCGAGCCTTCCCAGGAACCCGCTGAATCCTCTGAGCCCGCTCTTTCTCTGCAGACAACACCCACAGAAACCGCTCCCGCACCGCAGCCCGAACCTCTGAATCTCGACAACGTGATCACCTCCGTCTACCGCTCTTACCCGATGCTGCTTGCCGCACTCCAGAATCGTAACCTGGCGTTTGGTCAGCAGGTCGGTGCCTCCGGCGCCTTTGACACCAAACTCAAGGGTGCTTCTGAAAACGGAGCACTTGGCTTCTACCAGACCTATCGACAGAGCATTGGACTGGTGCAGCCAACTTACTGGGGGGGTGAGGTGTTTGGGGGTTATCGCATTGGGCGGGGGGACTATCAGCCGTGGTATCAGGAACGTCAAACGAACGACGGTGGCGAGTTCAAAGCGGGTGTTCAGGTGCCTCTGGCACGGAATCGCAACATCGATGATCGCCGCGCTGAACTCTGGAAAGCCGGTCTTGAACGGCAACTGGCAGAGCCGGATATACAAGCCCAGCTGATCAGTGCGGTGCAGGATGGATCTTATGCATGGTGGGACTGGGTGGCAGCCGGAGAGTATCACCGGATTGCTGTACGGATCCTGGCGCTGGCTGAGGAACGCACGTCACGCATCAAAAGCCAGGTTGATGTGGGTTTTCTGGATCCGCCGGAACTCACAGATAACCTGCGTCTGGTTGCCATTCGTCAGGCAAAAGTCGCGGACACTCGCCGCAAACTCCAGCAGACAGCGGCCAAGCTGTCGATCTTTCTTCGCGACGAATCCGGGAACCCGGTGTTGCCCCGTGAAGACCAGTTGCCCGGCTTTCCGGCGGTGCCGGGAATCGACACATTCAGCATCGAAGTCGACACACAGCGTGCCCTCGAACGTCGTCCGGAACTGCGAATGCTGGATCTGCTCAGCAGGCAGATTCGCATTGACCTTTCCAACGCTTCCAACCAGCTGCAGCCGGAGCTGAATGCCGTGCTCTGGGGATCCCAGGATGTTGGTGAACGCACCAGCAAAAAGGGGGATAAATCGCCGCTGGAGGCGGAGGCTTCGGTGTTCCTCGACGTTCCTGTTGAACGCCGCAAAGCCCGCGGAAAGATCACTGAGAGCCAGGCCAAGCTGGCCCAGCTGGCCGCCAAACGTCGACTCACCGCTGACAAAATCACTGTCGACGTGCAGATGGCGTGGGCTGCGATTGTGTCTGCATATGAGCAGGTCAGCGAGACACAGGCTGCACTGAAGTTCGCTGAGGAACTTGCAGAACGCGAACGGCAGAACCTGGAAGCCGGTGCTTCTGATCTGCTGAAGGTAACCCTGCGTGAACAGTACGCGGTGGAGTCTGCTGAGAAGCAGATTGACGCGTTGAAACTGTTCCACGAAGCACTCGCGGACTACCGCGCCGCCATCGCCCAGGATCAGCTCAATCAGCAGGCTGCCCCCTGATGGTCTGACCAAACCGGTGCTTCAGCGCCCGCAGTGCAGGAGCACCATCCGTTGGATGGCGTCGCGACAGACCACACAGAAGCCCTCATCCTTTCGCAGGCTCCCCATCCAGCACTCCTGTTCCGGACGATACACTCCCCGCTCCACGTACCCGCCTCCTTCAAAGGCACCCACAAGCTGAAGGGACGCTGCCTCGCTGGCGGGAAGTGCAGGAGTTGGCAGGGCGACGCCGGGAGTCAGATGCGAGCGCCATTTGAGCTTTGCGGGATCCAGCTCACGCGTGATGTTGGGCTCCACCGGCTCCACCCCTTCCGGATACATGTCGTTGTAGGCCACATCCCCGGTGTACTCATCCGCCAGGTAGGCAAACGCATGCCCGAATTCGTGCACAAACACCAGGGGACTCAGGGGGTGGCCGGTGGTGGTGACGCACGAATCAAAGCCGATTGCGCCGCCACCATAGGTCTTTGAATTCACCAGGACCACGAGGCAGTCACAGGGGACCTGAGCTGCCATGCGATGCATCCGATGGTTGTCTTCCACCAGCAGATATCGGTCGAGATCAAAAATGCTGAAACTGCTGTTCAGCACCGTATTGCGAAAGATTCCTTTTCCCGGTTCATCCACACCAGATTCCGCCGACGGTCGGAATACACCCCGAATGCTGAAGTGCTGCCGCAGCTCTGCATAAGGCGACCTGGAAAACAAATACTCTGAAAAGCGTGTCACATCGGCCCGAAACTCCGCTTCCTCTTCCGCACGATAGCCCTCGGATAAAAACGCCAGATCAACGCTTGCCGCAGGAGCTCCTGCGGACTGCAGTTCAAACACCACATCCCCCAGTTCACCCGATTCCCTGCGGATCCGCGTATCTGCGGGATCCAGCTGGCGTCTGAACAAGGATGTCCAGCGGTGATGCCCATCACGCTGTTCAAGCACCAGCAGCACCGGCTGTCGTGGCAGCGGTATCCGCACGGTGAATTCGTATCCGCGGGTGACGCCCTCGCGGGCTGGTGTTGTCGTCAGGTATTCACCGAACAGTGCATCAAACCGACGGCGGCAGATGAGCACGTTTGTGGCGGCATCGAAGACCAGCAGCTGAGTCCGACCGTAGCCGTCTTCGGGCACCACCAGCCCCGGATGCTCAGGCCAGATCGGCTCTGAATAAACCTGCTGCAGACTGACTGTGCCCCCGGCAACAGATCCGACCCAGCTGAATTCAAGCCGCAATGCTCCCTCATCGAACGAACTGGAAAAAGTGGGTCGCGATGAGGCTGCGTCTCCAGCTGATTCAGTTGCCACGGGTGACTTCCCGGAATCCACATTGACCGTCGCAGGAACGGTGACTGTGGCGCTGCCGTTCGCGGTCGGCAAGGGTTGCATCGCCACTGGCCGCGTTCGGGAAAAACCTGGCAGGAGTGCCCACAGGACACAAATCGCCAGCATTGGAATCCAGCCCGCCCTGCTGTTCCGACTGTCACTCACCATCGCACTCTGTCTCCCGACACATTTCGGTCCTGAAAGTCTGCTGCAAAACCCCAGCATACCAGGAGTCACCCCGGGGAACCACAGAGAAACTTTTCGCCGAATTCCACGAATCTCAAAAAATGTTGCGACAGTTTGCCCTGGTCTGGGTATTGACTGTTATGGGAATCTGTTTGAGTGGCTCGCTGTAGTTTCCACGGCGGGTTTGTTTTCAGGAGGCAGACCGATGCGGACCAATTCTGCAAATGCCAAATCCACCGTCGCTGCTCCAGCCCACGTGGCTGTTGAAAGCTCGGCCAATGGTGCCTCCTGCGTCGTCACAGCCAACGGTGTCCGAACCGGGACACGATGGCTGGCTTTGCCCGGACACCGTCCAGTGTGGCCCGTCCGCCCTGCGGCCTGCGCGAAACGTATACCGTGTCTCGCGCTCACGGAATCCAGGCGGCTGAACGGCTGAAGAACCCCGGCTCGACATTCATTCTCCAAACACTCAAAGACCTGCCCGCGCACGGACGGATGCGTCTGGCGTACAGGTTTCCGGAGCAGACCCATGGCAGTCACGACTTGCATGATTGAACTCGTTCAGCTGGCTCAGGCCGGCGATCGCACGGCATTTGATGAGTTGGTACGGATGTTCCATTCGCGAGTCTTCGCGGTGGTGATGCGGCGTCTGCGAAACACCGCCGAGGCCGATGAAGTGGTGCAGGACGTCTTCCTGCGCGCCTTCTGCAAGCTCGCTCAGCTCGAAGACGCCCAGCGATTTGCGGGCTGGGTTTCGCAGATTGCCGTGCGACTGTCGATTAACCGTGCCGTCAGACGCCCGGCGGAAACCTGCATGGAAGCAGAGACCATCGACGGCTTCGAGCAGTCTGTGCAAACACCGCTCGGTCAACTGCTCAGGCACGAGGACGCCGCACAGGTCCGCGCGGGCCTGCAGCAGCTCAGCCGGCTTGATCGCGACACGCTCTGGGCCTTCTACTTTGAAGGTGCCTCACTGCGGGAAATGAGCGAGCAGTTCGACAGCCCGGTGGGCACCATCAAGAGACGTCTGCACACCGCTCGTGGCCGACTTCGGGACGTCATCAGCGGAATGCAGACGGCCTGAAATCATCACTGCCTACCCTCCACAAACCGTCGGTCGACGCGCACTCCAACGGTGCCGAACTGATAGTAGCCGATGGAGACGCGGGCCGTATGCGTCAGCAGGTCATAGGCATCCCAGCGATTCCAGCCGTATTCAGCTTCGAGCCAGAGGATGAGTCGGGAAAAGGCTTCGGCCATGGAGCGTTCGTGGTTGCCGCGGACGGCAGCGGCCAGCAGAAAGTCCGGGTGTGAAATCCTCAGGCCGGTGAAGGCGGGTTTCGGGCAAAGTTCGATTTTCAGGGTGGAAATGGCGGCCATTTCCAGTCCGGTGGCGGAGAGTTCTCCGTGTCCCATGGCGGCATGAGCATCCCCGGCGAACAGATACGCGCCGGGGACGCGCACCGGCAGATAAACCGTGCTCCCCGGGCAGACCTCAACCAGATCCAGATTGCCTCCATGGGGACCGGCGGGGGCCGTTGACGGCACGCCCCAGTCACTGGCGGTGCCGATGCAGCCGAGCATGGGCTGCAGGGGAATGGTAACGCGATTTTTCCAGTGAATCAGGCCGTTTTTGATCGGGCAGACGTGGGCTCCGTGAGGCACGTCTGTGCCGAGCCATTCAGCCAGCGGGCCGGGGTGGCCGGTCCATGTGGCGCATTGGCCGTCGCGGGGCTCGATGTCCAGAATGGTCACGGCCAGCTCGTCGCCAGGCTGTGCATTTTCCACGATGATCGGGCCGGCCACGGGGTTGCTGTATGGCACTGTGGACTTGTCACGGCGATCGCCGGCCTGCCGAATTTGCCCCGACAGTGCATCTTCGCTTTCCAGCCGAATCACTTCCCCGGATTTCACGTGGCAGCGCGGCGGCAGGTGGCGACTGAATTCGTAGACGAGCGGCTGAGCGGGGACAAACTGCATTGAGCGGGCTCCTGTGCAAAACGGGGCAGACCGGTTGATTTCCTGATATTCACCGCACGATACCCCGCACCCGCTCGAAAAGGAACTCGTTTTTCACCCGCCCGTCTTCCTGCTATGCTCCACCACACCATTCGTGCCGGCCACTTTGCTGCCCGCTGTATTGCCTTCGCGAGAAATTCCATGTCGGACGCCCCGGAAACTGCTCTGTCCACCGAAGCTATCGATCTCCTGCACGACGCATGGACTCGTCTGCGTGAACAAATCCGTCGCGTGATCGTTGGCCAGGACGACGTCATCGAACAACTGCTGATTGCTCTGTTCAGCCAGGGACATGTGCTGCTTGAAGGCGTCCCCGGGCTCGCCAAGACGCTGATGGTCAGCACGGTCGCCCGCAGTTTGTCCATGACCTTTTCGCGCATCCAGTTCACTCCGGACCTGATGCCTGCCGACATCACGGGCACCGACATCCTCCAGGAAAATCGTTCCACCGGCCAGCGGGAGTTTCGCTTCATCCCCGGCCCGCTGTTTCACAACGTGGTGCTCGCCGACGAAATCAACCGCACGCCTCCCAAGACCCAGGCGGCACTTCTGGAAGCCATGCAGGAACGCCAGGTGACGGTCGGACAGACCATCCATCGCCTCAGTGCCCCGTTCTTCGTCCTCGCAACTCAGAACCCCATCGAACAGGAAGGCACCTATACTCTGCCGGAAGCGCAGCAGGACCGCTTCATGTTCAAGGTTTTCGTGCGGTACCCGACATTCGATGAAGAGCGTCAGATCGCCCGGCAGACCACGTCCAACCAGCGTGAAGAAGTCACTCCGGTGCTTTCCGGCGAACAGGTGCTGCAGATCCAGCGCACTGTCCGTGAAGTCCCCGTGACTGACTATATTATCAATTATACGCTGGCGATTGTGCGGCAGACGCGAGTGGGTGAGCCGGGCGTGCCCAAATGGATCAGCGAATCTCTGGGCTGGGGTGCTGGCCCCCGCGCCGTCCAGAATCTGCTCCTGGGCGCTAAAACCCGCGCCCTGCTCAACGGTCGCACCACCGTCACACTCGAAGACATCCAGAAGCTCGCCGCGCCCGTGCTCCGGCATCGCATCGTGCCCAACTTCACAGCCATCAGCGAAGGGCTCACGTCCGACTCCATCATTCAGCGGCTCATCCAGGAAACACCAACTCGGGAAAGCGAGCTCACCAGTGACCCAGCCCTTGGAAAGATCTTTGCGGCCTGAAGAGCTGGCGCGGATTTCCCGGCTTGAACTGCGGGCCCGCCAGGTCGTCGAAGGCTTCGTCTCCGGACTTCACCGCAGCCCTGGCTTCGGACAGTCCCTCGAATTCCTCCAGCACCGCGAATACGTGGCAGGCGACGATATTCGCCGCATCGACTGGAAACTCTGGTCCCGCTCCGACCGCTACTATCTCAAACAATTCGAAGACGACACCAACGTCCGCCTCACACTGCTGGTGGATGGCAGCGAATCCATGCAGTTCGGCACGGGGCCGCTCAGCAAGTTCGATTACGCCAGAACCGTCGCTGCGGCCATCAGCATGCTGGTGCTCAAACAGCACGACTCCGTGGGCGTCACCGTTTTTGATTCCGCCATTCGTGCGCAGGTGCCCGCCAGCAGTCGCAACACCCAGCTCCAGGCAATCCTCGCCGGCCTGGATGCTCAGGTGGCCGTCGGCAAAACAGACATCGCCGCCATTCTTAAACGCACCAACGAAACGCTCAGCCGCCGCAGCATTGTGGTGCTGCTTTCAGACCTGTTCTGCAATCGCGACGATCTCTTCCGCGGCCTGCAGACGCTCCGTCAGCGCCGTCACGATGTGCTCGTCCTGCAAATCCTCGACGACGAAGAACTGGAATTTCGCTACTCCGGAACGCTTCGCTTCGAGGGACTTGAAAACGCCGGAAAACTCACATGTGATCCCGCTGCACTCCGCGCCGGCTACCTCCGCGCCATCAACAGCTTTCTTGATACCATTCGTCGCCGCTGCGCCGGAAGCAACATCGACTACCAGCTCATCCGCACCTCCGAAAACCTCGACGCAGCACTCGCCCACGTCCTGATTCGCCGGCTGCACTGACACCCCTGGACACCGACTCACTCCGTGACCGGTTTGCGGGCCACAATCAGTGCCAGATGCTTTCGCAGACGCTCCTTTTCGCCGGGCGGACAGGCTTCCACAGCCGTGGCGGACCACTTGCCGGCTTCTTCATACTGACCGGCCGATGCAAGGGCAGCCGCCAGTGTGTCGAGGGTGTTCCATTGTCTGTATTCGGTCATCGCGCAGGCCGACTTCGCCAGTTCGATGGCGCGTGCCGGATTCCGAAAAGACTCTTTGGGACAGGTGGCCAGAATCCATGCAAGGTCATTCGTGGCTTCAAATGTCTTCGGGCTTAGTCGGATGGCTTCCTCAAGGTCCGCGATGGCTTTGGCGTAATCCGCCTTTTGCCGCCACGAATAAGCGCGATTGCCCAGCGCATCCACGTACTGAGGATTCACTTTCAGAGCTGCGGTGAAGTCAGCGATGGCGTCGTCGTACCGCTGCATTTTCTGGCGGACGATGCCGCGGTTGTTCAGCGCCTCGACAAAGTTCGGGTTCTTCAGGAGTGCATCCTGCAGGTCTGTGAGGGCCCGCGAGTAGTCGGCCAGTTCAATGGCCGCCAGTGCGCGATTGTTCAGAAACAGAACATTCCCAGGCTCCAGCCGCAGCGCTTCGCTGAAGTCGGCAATCGCCAGCTTGTGTGAACCCATCAGATGTCTGGCTTTGCCGCGATTGTTGAGCGCTCCTGCGTTCTTTGGCAGCATCTGCAGGCTGGCGGTGAAGTCCGCTTCAGCCGCCTGATACTGGTCATGAGCCAGGTATGCCACGCCGCGCAGATTCAGATTTTCTGCCGTTCGACTCTTCGACACTCGATCTGTGAGGTCCCTGATGGCTGTGTCAAACAGAATCGTCTCCTTTTCCCACAGCCAGCCGCCTTTTTCGGCGATCCAGAGCCATTCACCGTTGGTGAGCGAGACCGTGTAAACTTCGCCCAGCCATGCCGTCCAGACGGCCGCTTCGGGGGTTTTCAGCTGCGCCCCGTGCTTTGCCACCATGACGCGCTGACCAATCCGGGGATCCTGTGCGGTTGCGGGCGGAGTTGCAGGCTGCTGGGGAAGGGCGAATCCAAGTGCCGCTGAACCTGCGAAAGCTGGGAGGGCAAGGCAAATTGCCAGCAGGGTCGGGAGTGAGGTTGAGAAACGTGGCGTCACGATGCGAATCCCCTGAAAACACGGGACATTTCAAGTTTTTGCCGCTATGCGGGTGAGGAATTCTGCTGCATCCCCGCTGCGCAATGCAAGAGCACTTGCTGGTCAGCTGCTTCCCTTCCCGCTATCCTTCGCTCCCCGCTGCATCGCTTTCCCGCGTGCAGCCGGTTCAGAGAATCAGAATGGAGTCCCGATTCATGGATCGAAACACCCCGCCCGGGTCAGCACCACGGCCAACATCCCCTGCGGCCCCCGGCATCCTGCACGGCCTGCGTCGGCTTGTTCACGACCTGCAGACCCGCACCAATCCCGAAATCGGCGGACTCGCGGAGATCTGCTGCGGACGCACTCGCCTGATCAGTTTCTCTGAAGATGACGTGGAATACTGTGACCAGCCTGTGACTGCGCTGGCAGCAGACTCCTTCGAATACACGGCACTGCTGCTGCTTCAGCAAACTCTGCCCACGGAAGAACTGCTGGCGGACTGGATAGCTCTGATCCGCGACGCTGGCGTGCTGGAAGAATCTCCGGGTGATCTGTTCTCGCATCTGCCCGCAGGACTGCGCCCGCTGGAACTGTTCCCGCTCTGTCTGCAGCTGCTGTCACTCTTCAACGCGGAATCTCCGGAACACACCGAAGATGCAGGACGGGCGCATGTCTGGCGACTGATGGGTCGGCTTCCGCTGCTGTTCCAGGCCGCGCTGTCTTCCGGGAAACTGTCTCAGAGAGAGTCCAGGGAACAGGCGGAGGCGGAAGGTGGCCTGACGTGGGCCGGTCGGCTGCTGCTGCGGCTTCGAGGCAGCTCGGTGATTCCTTCACCGGCTGAAGAAGCTGCGATGAATGCGTTGCTGGTCTGCACGTGTCTTACCGAAATGCGTCCTGCGTGTTTTGCTGCCCGGCTGGCCGCCAGCACCCGCTGTGGACTGACAGCCGCACTGCAGAGCGCTGCCTCGCTGTTCACCGCTCAGCTGCAGAACGACCCATACGAATGGACGGCCCGGCTGCTGACGGGGATTTCGGGTCCGGGGGAAGTGGATGCGTGGCTGAGTCGGCGGGAGCGTCCGGGGATGCCGTTTGGCTTTGCTTCCACGGTGGCCGATAACCGTGCCCGAATCCTCAATACGGCCGCCGAATCACTGCTCGGCTGCCCCGAACGCATCCGCATGGCTGCCGTGGCCGCTCGATTTGAGAAGCGGCTGGTGGCTGAAAATCTGGCCCCCACGCTCGACTGGGCTGCCATTCGCCTGATGGTACTGCTCGATTTGCCCCCGGACCGCCAGTCTCTCGTGATTGGTATGGCGCGTCTCATTGGCTGGGCAGCCCATGCAATTGAGCAGCAAAAATCTGGCGTCAGCCTGCTTCCTGGCCTACGCTATGGTGATGCGGTGGACGAATCTGCGGGCGAATAGCTGGCTGAAGTCGATTTTCAGAGCTCGGATTGCCGCCTAACTGCTTTCCCCATTTGGGTTTATGGTTCTGACATGACAGTTTCAGCGGCTTTTCAGCGGTGCATTCATCCGGATTGCGGTGCCACGTTTGACGTCGGCCAGGTGCTTACGTCCTGTCCCCGCTGCGGCACCCTGCTGGACCTCGCCTACGACTGGAACCAGATCCCGCTCCCGCGTCGTCTTGCGGACTTCTCCGCCCGCTGGTCCACCCGACTCAACCCGCTCGACTACAGCGGCGTCTGGCGGTTTCGTGAACTGCTGCCCTTCGCTCCCGATGATCAGCTGGTGACCATCGGTGAAGGCCAGACCGTGCTGCAGCGCAATGACCTGCTGGCGCGGCAGTGCCGCATGACGCCCGGGACTCTGTATCTGCAGTATGAAGGCCAGAATCCGTCGGGCAGCTTCAAGGACAACGGCATGGCCGCCGCATCGACTCATGCCCGCATGGTCGGTGCGCGCGTGACCGCCTGTGCCTCAACCGGCAACACCAGCGCCTCACTGGCCATTTACGCCGGCGTCACCGGACTCTTTCGCTGCATCGTTTTCATCGGCAGCGGCAAGATCGCCTTCGGCAAACTTTCGCAGGCACTCGACTACGGAGCCCGCACCATTCAGATTCGCGGCGACTTCGACGACGCCCTTGCACGCGTCCGTGATCTCTGTTCCAAACATCCCATCTATCTCTGCAACAGCGTCAACCCATTCCGGCTGGAAGGTCAGAAGACGATTATGTACCGAGTTCTTGAAGGGCTCGGCTGGGAAGTGCCTGACTGGATCGTCGTGCCAGGTGGCAACCTTGGCAACAGCAGTGCTTTTGGCAAGGCATTTCTTGAACTGCAGCAGTTGGGTCTGATCGATCGGGTCCCCCGTCTGGCCGTGATCAATGCCGCCGGAGCGGCCACTCTGGACGAATTCTGGAACTCGCGAGGGCTCCGCTGGAACAACGGCCGTCCCGATCAGCAGCTGATGTCCGAACGCTTCGCCCGCATGGATGCCCAAAACGAACGTGCCGCCACGCTTGCCAGCGCCATTGAAATCAACCGCCCCGTCAATCTCGTCAAGGCCCTCCGCGCACTGGATGTCTGCAACGGTGTGGTCCGCACCGTCAGTGACCAGGAAATCATCGACTCCAGAGCCCGCATCGCTGCCACCGGCTTCGGCTGCGAACCCGCCAGCGGTGCCACCGTCGCCGGACTGCTGAAGCTGCGCGAAGAAGGTGTCATCGCCAGCACTGATCGGGTCGTTTGTGTCCTCACCGGACATCAGCTGAAAGACCCCGATCTGACCATGGCCTACCACTCCGGCGAACCCGCCCTCTTCGACAAAAAACTCCGCCCCGCCGGAGTCACCGCAGCCCCCTTCGCCAATCCCCCCGTTGTGGTGGACAACACCGAAGACGCCATCATGGCCGTCCTCGGCCCCATGTAAGCCCCCTCGCCCAGCCGCCGGACGTCAATCCCCCGGTAACGGTACGTGCCCGCGCGGCCAGAACAGCATCAGGAACGCACCAAAGCCTTACCGGCCGATTGACATCGACCGCACGCCTTTCATGATCGAAGCCCTGCGTGTTTACGGAAGGTAAGTGCTCCAAAGCACCCCCAACTCCAGAAAGTCAACGCCATTCGGCTTCCACCTGACCGCTATGGGTTTGACGGTGCATTTCCTGGACCCCCACCACCATTCACTTCCCGCCGTTCCCACACAGCTGGCAGGTTTGCGGCTTCTTCGCCCCAGGTTTGTGAAACGATAAAACCGCTGGCCTGAGAGATATAAAAGATGCGTCCGTTGGAGACCACAGCTCCGAGGCATTCGCGGCTGTCGATGGCGGGGCCGGTGGAGACGAGGCGGCTGTTGTCGGAAAGATCGATCATGTCCATGTTGGCGCCCAGAATGTAGGGTTCGGACATGGTGAAGCGGCAGCAGGCGTAGTTGTGGCCGACACCGCCAATAACTTTTCCTGATTCACTGTCAAACACATTCCCCCGCCCGCGGAGTGCATTTGAGAAAATGAATTTTTCTCCGACGGTGACGACGTTGAGTGCTGAAGTGATCGGGTCTGATTTCCAGACCAGACTTCCGTCCGCTGCGTTCAAACACCAGACAAAGCGATCGGTCGTCTTTTCTGACGCCTGGTTGTATCCGCCGATATAAATGCGGCCGGCGCGGCCGGTGAGTGTGCATTTGGCTGTGACGTAATAGTCGGTGGTGAGCCATTGCACGTCGCCGTTTTCGGGGTTCAGGCAGGCAGTCAGGCCGTTGTTTTCCGGCGGCAATCCACGGCGGGCGCGGCGTTCGGCGGAATAGCCGAAGAACACGGAATAAAACAGGCGACCGTCCAGCAGACACAATCCACAGTCGTTGCCGCCACGGCCATAGTCCGAAAAGTCCTTCGTCCAGACCAGCTTTCCGGTGGTCAGGTCCCAGGCCCAGAGTGTGGGACGGTGATTCCTGGGGTAGTAAGGGTTGTCGTTGGAATAGATGAAGCTCATGACTTCTTCACCCTCCTGCGTTGGTTCCGGATTGCCGCGGAAGATGAAGTACTTTTCGGAACCCTGATGCGAGTAATCTCCGGAACCGGAGGCGTAGATGGCCAGATTGCCATGCACAACCGGGGGAAACTGACGGCTCCAGCTGGGTGACCCCGTGAACGGGGCTTCCCACTGCAGCCGGCCGGTTTCTGCATCCAGGCAGCGGACCAGGGACTGCTTCAGGCCGGCCTGAGGAATCAGCAGACGGCCGCGGATGTAAAGTGGTGATGTAAAGGACAGATAAACATCCGGCCAGTAGCGCCGCCAGAGCAGTCGGCCGGTGTCCTGTTCAAACGCCAGCACCTGACCTTCGGCGGTGTGGATGTAAAGCCGGCCACCACCGCACACCGGCAGATGCTTGACGGTGCCCTCCAGCTTTCGTGCCCACCGCATGTGGAGCGGGGGTTTGAGTCCCTGCTGGTTGGCGTTGGTGCAGCCGAAGTCGCCGTAGTTGGTGTACCAGTCGAATTCGGGGCCGGCAAAAGGTCCGGAGAGGGGACTGCGGATCTTCCAGATTTCGATGTCACGGGTGGGCAGCGGTGCGGTGCCGCCTGGGCCCAGAACGTACAGATAGCCATCTTCGCAGCCGAACACGATGCGGTCGCCGGACACTGCTGCAGGTGCGGAAATCGGACTGCCGAAGCCTGTGGCAAATTCGTAAGTCTCGCCACCGTTCAGCGGGACCATCCGGAAGATGCCGTCCAGACCTCCGTAGAGCACATGCGAATCTGCGACGAGGGGCGGGGTGATGGAGGGGGCAGGACAGAGCACTTCGGTGTCGGCGGAATCGGCGCGGTGACGACAAAGCCCCAGTCCCGATTCCGGCCGCACGCGATAAATCTGACCGTCTCGGATGGATGCTGAGGCAAAGCTGAGCAGTCCGGGGAGATCGATGGCGGTCTGTGTGGAGGGCACGAATGAGGCTTCCACGGCGTCACCGCTGAGCTTCAGGATTTCAAGGCGGCCGGCATTGTCCCGTCGGTGCCATTGCACATAAACGCGACCCGATTCGTCGGCTGACTGCCCGAATGTTGCCGGGTATTCATTGCCTGCGTAATCGGGGATGGCGGCAGCGGCCTTCAGCAGCGGCTGACTGCCCTGGTCTTCGAGGAACACCGTTCGCCCCCCGGCGGGAATCACAACGGTCCGATCGATCAGACACAGATCCCGGGAACAGACGAAGTGATCCTTCCAGGTGACGCGTCCGGAACGCTCCTTCAGCCAGTCCGCACCGCTCCAGCGATCCCCCTGAAAGCCGACAACGTTCCGCACAAAGTCCCATTCCCAGACCGGAGTGCCATTCGCTTCGAAGGCATGCACTTTGGCGCCCAGCGTGGCGACATAGATGCGGTCGTGGCCGGCAGCCGGTGAAGAGAAGATGGGTTCGCCAAGATCGAGTTCCCGTTCCAGTCGCCCGGTGGATCGTTCAAGGACATAGTGGTAACCGGCTGCTGTGCTGACGTGCAGCCACGGACCGATCACTGCGGGGGCAGCGGTGTTATTGCAGTTTCCCGTGCCGCCTTTGGTGGTGAACTTCCAGAGCATCTGTCCGCTGGACAGGTCAACGGCGATGACAACACCGGAACCATCCACGGCATAGACCACGCCATCAGCGATGACTGGTGCCGCGTAAAAGCCATCAGTGCCGGGGATGGCATGCAGCAGCCCCGGTGCTTGTGACAGGCTGAAGCCGGTGGCATTTCCTGATCGCAGACCACTTCCCAGCAGCTGCGGCCAGTCTGCGGCGGTGGCTGTGGTGGCTGTGGTGATGACGGCAGCGCTGAAGAGCAACCGCAGGAGAACTGGTGGCAGCAACATCGCCGGCTCCTTTGTCCATCGCATTTGTTCGCAAAAAAGACGTCGGCGGATGATAGCGTTGGGGCGTCAGCGGGGGAAATCAGCGTGGGGGGGCAGGGACGCCGCAGAAAGTCGTTTCGTTCAGGAAAGTGCGTTGGATTTTTCTTGACTGAGTAGGAAAGCAGTTAATACCCTATGGAGCATAACGAAATCACCATCAAATTAATCGATAACAAACCATCCTAATAAAAGAATTACTATGCCCATTGGAATCAGCCCGCTTGTGGATTACGCCTTCAAAATGCTGCTGGGAAACGAACAGAACATCAACCTTCTGATTCACTTCCTCAACGGGATGCTCGTCGGGCAGCCACGGATTGTTCATGCCCGCATCCTGAATCCCGCTCAGCTCAAGCAAACAGCCGACGACAAGCTTTCCATTCTGGACATTCTGGCCATCGACGAGCTGGGCCGACACCTGCTGATTGAAATGCAGATGTCACTACCTGCCGGCATGGCACAGCGTCTGACTTACTGTGTCAGCGTTTCCTACGCCAGCCAGTTGCGTGAAGGCCAGGACTATGTTTCACTGCGTCCTTCAATCAGCATCTGTGTGCTGGCCAGTGCGATGTTCTCTGCACCGCCGGTCCTGCACCTGGATTTTCGCCTGCGGGAAAAGTCATCCTCGCTGATACTCACGGATGACCTGCAGATCCATGTTTTGCAACTAAAATATCTTCCGGTGACAGCCGACGACGTCTACAATGCACCGACCGACCAGAAATGGTCCTGGTTCCTGCGCCATGCGGACACACTCTCAGTCGAAGACATCCCTCGTCTGCTCCCCGACCCCGAATTCGTCGAAGCCGCAAAAGTGCTCAACATGATCGCTCAAACCCCCGAACAACTGATGCTCTACAACGCGCGACTCAAAGCGCAGCGGGACGAATCCGGACGGATTCTGCAGACAAAGCTGGAGCTAGAGCAGGCAAAGCATGACGTAGAGCAGGCAAAGCATGAAGTAGAGCAGGCAAAGCATGAAGCGGAGCAGGCAAAGCATGAAGTAGAGCAGGCAAAGCACGAAGCGGAGCAGGCAAAGCACGAGGCGGAGCGGGCCCGGCTGGAGTTAGATCGGGCCAGGCTGCAGGCAGGGCAGTCCGTCGCTGAGGCTGAAGCACGGGGCATGCTGATCGGTCAGATCGT
>JBEIEK010000093.1:0-18061 GCA_040382995.1 Planctomycetaceae bacterium | reverse complement strand
GAGGGGAGTCAGATGCAGGTTCCGTCAGAAAGTCAACGCGATTGGCCTTTCGCCCGTCTGCTATTTTTCCGGCTGCGGGGCCCTGTCAGGTTCAGCCTCGTCACAGCACTCTCGCAGCCGTGAATTGGCCTGCAGCATGCGCATCAGCATACGCAGGGTAGCTGTTTCGCCTGCATGAAAGCCATCGATGGCTTCTGCATCGCTGGAACCACACGCGGACATGCTGGAGAAGTCATGCAGTTCGTGCCCGGTGCCCGTAAACACGCTTCGCAACGCGTCCGGCAGCCTTTCGAAATACTCGTGTCGCCCTGATTGACGCATGGCTTCTGCTACGACATCAGCAAACGGCGGCAAAAAGGCAATCACATGTATCTGCCGTCGACTGCATTCCCCAAGCAACGCGCCGATCTCCTGAAGTGCCGAAGGATCCGGCATGTCACCATACCGAAATCGCTCACGTCCCTCCTGCACACGCCGCAGGGACGTTGCAAATTCATAATCGGGACACTCCGGATCACCGCTCAATCGCTGTTCCAGCTGCTGGCCATAGTCGAATGAACCGTCGGCCCGAAAGCCCTTGCGATTCTGCCAGGCATTCAGTCCAAACGGGGCATCACTGCGATCGGCCAGCAGCACCGCCGGATTGATTCGTCCCCGCAGAGTGTCACTGATGACATCCGGAAGCAATCTCAGGCCCTGCTGCACGTTGACCGAGGGGTTTTGGGTCCAGCTGTCGGTGGAACGTGGACCGATCGACGCGATCCAGTCGCTGTTGAACATCCATTGATCCAGTGCCACCAGCAGCAGACGCGGCTGACGATCTTCGGGCACCAACTGCAAAAACTTACGAAAGTCGTCCGCTGTCTGAATCGTGTAACCGGCGTTCCAGAAGGAGCAGCGAAACATGTCCCGGCGAAACTGAAGCACTCGCGACGATCCCAGCGCCAGCACATCGCGGCGAGGCTGCAGCATAAGCCCCCTGTACTTCATGTAGGGATAGTTTTGTTCGTTCCACGCAAATCCGATGAGTCCTGTATCGCTGCGAATCACGGATTCCAGCACCGGGTCGATGTTGCGGAAGGCTTCGCCTGAAAGTGCCAGCAGTGTGACTGGCGGGCCGCAGGCAAGCAGCAGCGGTACTGCAAACAGACAGCAGCGTTTCAGAAAGCTGCGCAGCTCCTGATCATTCAAGGCCTCGGCCAGATCCCGTTGATTGCTGCTGTCTGCCATGACCATTCAAAACTGAAAGTAAATGAAGTCCTGCTGTTCGCCGCCGAACTTCAGAATCAAAAACAGCACTCCGTAATAAAACAGCCAGCGTCCCCAGCGCGGCAGGGGGCTGTTATCCAGTTCCAATGCATGTCGCCGACTGCGCTGAATCCATTCCACCAGCAGGAAGCCAGCCAGCAGCCCCCAGATCTCGCTGGGCACATCCAGCCCGCTGCCGGACTGCAGAGTGAACAGGCGTTTCAGCACCGTTGCGGCATCCGTGAGACTGGCGGCGCGAAAAAAGATCCACGCCAGCATCGTCAGCAGGAAGGTCACGCCGATCTGCAGGGCTTCACGAGGTGCAGGCAGCAGCCCTGTACCTGCCGTGTGCGAGGTGAATCTGCGATTGGTGCCGCTGAGCTGCAGCGGCAGGAAGTACAGGGCATTCAGCAGTCCCCAGACAATAAACGTCCAGTTCGCGCCGTGCCACAGTCCGCTGATCAGGAAGACTGCCAGCGTATTGCGAATCATCCGCCACCGGGAACAGCGACTGCCGCCCAAAGGCAGGTACACGTAGTCCCGAAACCACGTCGACAGCGAGATATGCCAGCGTCGCCAGAATTCCGCAATATCTCGGGAAAAATACGGCGTTGCGAAATTCTGCATCAGCGAAAAACCAAACAGTCGGGCGGTGCCGACCGCGATGTCTGAGTAGCCGGAGAAGTCACAGTAGATCTGCATGGTGAACAGAAAGGTACCGGCCAGCAGTGCTGCTGAGGACGCTTCCGCCGGAGCACCAAAGACCTGATTCGCCAGCGCCGCGCAGTTATCGGCAATCACTACTTTTTTGAACAGTCCCCACAGCGCCTGCCGACAGCCATCCGCGGCATCCTGCAGACGAAAGTCACGGCTTTGCAGAAACTGCGGCAGCAGGTGCCCGGCACGTTCAATCGGGCCCGCCACCAGCTGCGGGAAAAACGTTACGAAGGACAGGTACGCCACGAGGTCCCGGGTTGGTGTGAGTGTGCCGCGGTAGACGTCGATCGATGAACTGACCGTCTGGAATGTGTAGAAGCTGATGCCGACGGGGAGGACGAGATCCAGCCGAGCTGCGGCGGGGCTGAAGCCACACAGCAGCAGCGCTTCATTCAGTGATTCCGCAAAGAAATTATAGTACTTGAAGACTCCCAGAATCCCAAAATTCAAACCGATACTGACGGCCAGCAATCCGCGACGCACGGCCACCGACTGCGATCGATGCATCAGGTTGCCCACGCTGAAATCGAGCACTGCAGAGAACAGCATCAGGCCCAGAAAACGCGGGTCCCACCAGCCGTAGAACACAAGGCTGCCGGCCAGCAGCACCACGTTCTGAATGCGCCAATTCCGGCCGCACAGATACCAGTACATCACGAACATCAGCGGCAGAAACAGAGCGAATTCGATGGAGTTAAACAGCATGACGAATCACGCGGCCCGCTTCTGCGCGACACCCGGCAACGGCAGGATGACTGCACCTGCCGCCTCAAAGTCGCGATAGGTGCCCTCCAGCTCCGCTCGACAGGCGGGCGAGGTTTCGGGGGGCAGAGCCGGCAGGATGTCGATGCAGGTCACCGGCTGGCCGTAGATCAGCGGGAGCGACCGTGCGGCAGATGACATCCAGGTGACAAAGGCGCGCGGCAGGTAGCCTTCCTGCAACCCAAAAAACTCTGCCAGATACGGCAGCTTCTCTGCGCCGGCCGGCCCTGAAGTCTCGCGTGGGTGCAGGATCCAGCGATAGCGGTTCACGCCGTGATAGTCCATGGCGGCCCGCAGGGCTGCTTCCACATCCACACGCACGCCCAGATCCCGCTCCAGCGGCTGTGACAGGAACACAATTTCATCCCGGATCGGCAATCGCCCGGTTACTGTACTGCGAAGGCTGCGATAGTCGTTGAAGATCACTGATTCCGCGGGCACATCCAGTGAGTAACTGGTGAAGAATCGGGCCCGGCTCAGATCCGGCAGGCTGCTTTTCAAACCCGGAATCAGCCGTCTCAGGCCACGCCCGCGACTGCCGGCACCGCCTTCCCGCCAGGCGTTGATGGCAGACTGCAGCACGCCAGCGCCTCCATCCATGATCACCAGCTCGTCATGTGGCATGACATGCAGCATGTGCCGCTGCTGTGTTTGAAAACCGCCCGAGTACAATCGTTGGCAGTGCCCGATGGTGCGTTTGAAAGCCGCGGCCTGCAGTGGAAAGAACAGCTGTGTCAGCCGTGTGAGCTGCAGGTTCCAGGCCTGAGTCCAGCCGTTGTCGGTGGTGGTATCGGCGAGCGCGTGCAGGTGCTTCTGGCGGGCAGACGCGGAACGCGGACTGTGAAACATGATCAAATAGTTTCGTTCCCCCGCATGAAATCGATCCCGTGCTTCCGCGGCATTCAGAATCTGCAGCGGAGTGCAGGCAAGGAACAGATTTGCCGGGACGTTTGTGTCGGTCACCACAGTCTCCAGATGCTCTGCGGTCAGGCGGCAGCGCGCGCCGGTGTTTCACGAATGAGCATGGACATGGCGGCTTCCAGCACTCGGTCCATGGAGAGCTTTGCCAGCTCACCGTCGGGTGCCACCAGGAAGCGATTTCGGGGCGCTTCCGGAGGAAAGGCGCCGAATCTTTCCGGGCTGGTGGGCCCGAACAGCGCCAGTGTGGGACGTCCAAGAGCAGCGGCCATGTGCAGGGGGCCACTGTCATTGGCAATCACCAAATCTGCTCTTCGCAACAATTCAATCAGCTGTGGCAGAGACGTGCGTTTCGTCAGGTTGACGAAGCGATCCGGGTCGCAGACTTCCGGCGATTCCCAGGGCAGGTGGCTGTCCCAGACAACCGTACAGCCGGCGTCGGCCTTCAGCAGTGCCGTTGTCAGTTCGCGGAATCCGCGCCATTCCTTGTGCGCTCCGCGGCTGTTGGGAATCATTACGACCATGCGGCGGCGATTGAGTCGTGAGTCGAGTTCTTCGAGGGGATCGCCGTGCATCACCACGGGGGATCTCAGTGAGGGTTCGAGGCCCAGTGCGGGGAGGAACTGCAGCAGCTTGCGAATGGCGTGCGAGTTTCGGCCGGCATCGGGAAGCGGGACGATTTTGTTGTAGAACAGTCGACTGCCTTCACGGGCCTCGGCAATGCCGACCTTCAGCGGTGCTTTGGCCGCGGCTGTCATCAGGCCGGACCGGAGGAGTCCCTGAAAGTCCAGCACGGCATCATACCGGCGCTGACGCAGCTGCCGCATGACTTTACCGATTGCCAGCAGCCCGCGCCAGCCTGGAGCGTGCTCGAACTGCAGCACTTCACCGTTGACTGTGGGGCAGCGGCGCACGATGTCCGCGAAGCGTGACTTTACGACCCACGAGATTTCCGCTCCGGGCAGCTGGTCACGGATTGACTGTGCCACCGGCAGGGAGCAGATGATATCTCCCAGCGAACTTGGCTTAATAATCAGCACCCGCATTGCGGTTCTCCCTGAAAACAAGACCGCTCAGGCAGCCCTGCGGAGCTGCGGATTCAGCTCGGCATCATTGTACATCTTGAACTGGAAATAAACGCGGAAGCTGCGGGTCCCCTGGCGAACCTGCAGCACGAGCTCGTGCAGAGCCGCGGAAAGATCATGAATCTGTCGGCGGATCGTGGTGAGCTTTGTGGCGCAGCGGCTGCGATGTTCTTCCGTCGCATCCATCCGCAGCACTTCTTCCTGCATGTGAAATTCCTTGAGCGCCAGAATCGACAGGCGGTCAATCATCATGCCGGGGGTTTCGGAATTGAACGAACACCCTGATTCGCGCGGCTGCAGTTGCTGGACCAGGAGTCGATCCATCTGCTCCACAAGGTCATTGCGGCGCTGGTTGTGGCGATCGATGGTGCGTTTGGCCTGACGAATACGTTCGGCTCCGAGATCATCGCGGCGAGCGATGTCTTCTTCGTGCCACAGTGAGAAGTTTTCGAGGTGGTTCTGCTGAACCAGTTTCAGCAGGCCCTCGCCCATGGGTTCGGGAGCGGCCTGGTGCCAGTGTTCGGTGCAGTGTCGCTGTGTGTCAAGGATTTCCTGAACGTTCATTGCCTCGTTCCTTCTGGCTGTCAGGCGGATTTCTTTCGACGGGCTCGGATTCCGGCCCAGATTCGGATTGCGTTGCAGATCACATCATCGGTGGTTCGGGCGATCTGCCCCAGCCATGGATGGCGAATGGCGAAACCCTTTTCGACCATGGTGCGGCCGGTATGTTCCACATATCGCAGCGGGTTGATGTCGTATTCCCGAAACCATGCGTAGCGTGCTGCGTTTTCGCGATTCATGGGGAACAGTGGCTGCCGCAGCAGGGCCACGAATTCATCCACGGTCGCCGGCGTGTAGGCCACCTGCAACTGGTCGAAGTAGGATGGTCCGAGAGTGATCACGGGTTTACCGGCCCAGCAGGCTTCGACGGTGATGGTGGACCCGAAGGTCACCACAACATCGCTCCATTCCATGATGCTGTAGGAATTCACGGATTCGTCGGCGTAGTGAATTCTGACGTTGGGCAGCTTTGCGGTTTCGGCGAAGGGTGTGAGCAGATCGCCGGCCATTTCGGCCTGATTGGGGTGAAAGCGCACGACGAAGAACGTCTGAGGATTTTCGCGGCAGGCTCGTTCGACGATCGGTCCGTAGTCGAGGAAGGGTGAAATCCAGTCTTTGCCCAACGATGCGAACTCGTCCTGACTGCTGAGAAAGATGCTCACTTTGCGCTGACACCCGGGGGGCAGTGTGGGAGGCACGAAGGCCTGACCGTGTTTTTTGGCATACTTGTTGGTGCGGGGTTTTCGGAGCGCCGCGTAGTAGCGTTCTGCGAATTCAAAATCCGCCGGATGATTGAGGATTCTGCGCTGAATCTGTCGCCGATCGTGCACCATGTAACCGGGGCAGACGAAGGGGTGCTGGCGGGCTGTGACTTCCAGCGTGGTGAAGTCAATGCCGGCGGATCGAGCCGCGATGACGGCGAATTTTGAACAGGCGTGCCGGCCGTTGAACACTTCCACGCGCTGCGGCTGCCAGTCTTTGACGACGGCTTTCATGGACTTCAGCAGTCTGGCAGCGTTGCTGAAGTAGCGGCGTTTGATGCGGCGGATGAGCGGTTCGCGGCGAGCGGTTTCCGGGAGCGTGCGGAACGTGGAAATCACACCGCTTTGCACGCCCTCCATCAGTGTTCGCTGTTCACTGAACGGGAGCGGTGGCTGGGTCTGGTCGACGGCAGCGTCGGTATTGAGCGGAATGAGTTCCAGTCCGAGTGAGGCTGCGGTGTTTCGTACCCGGGTTTTGCAAATCAGGCACGCAGCTGGGCTGCCGCTGTAGTTTACGGCGCAGGTTCCGGCTGTGGCGTTGCAGTAAGTCACGGCGACACGATGCCCGTCTTCCTGCAGTTCGCGGGCACGGGCCATGGTGACGAGCGTGTGCTTGCGCCACAGCGGGTAAGCCGCGTGAATCAGCACGGCCGGCCGCGACTCCTCAGGAGACGCGGCATCCGGTCGGCTGAACTTAAGCGTTTCCCTGGGTTCCATCGGAATGCTTTCTGTCTGGCTGTCAGGCCGCGCGCAGTGTGCGATTCCCGCCGCTGCCTGCTTCCGGCTGATCATCCACGCCATTGCCACCGACGCGATGTCGGAGTTGCCATTTCCCGGCGGCATCCTGTTTCCAGAGGTGCGGCGAGCGGAAACGATCGGTGATGGTGTGGAAATGCTCGGGCGACATTTCGATGTATTCCATCACTTCGTTGAAGTAACGATCCGGGAATTCGCCGTCGAAGCGATTGACCAGAGCGACTGCTTCGTCGCGAGTAATGTGGCCGTTGCGGATTTCCTGCGACGCATCGTAGGTGGCTCGACCAATGCCGAACTTAATCCACGTGGTGTAATAATGCAGGTCATCGATTTTGTCATCGATGCTGTTGTATTTGCTGTAGGTGCCCTGAGTTCTGAAGGGGCGAGCGCGGAAGCCGCAGTTTTCAACAGCGTAGTAATAGACTTCCTGCGGCGTCCATTTCAGGTAGTACCCCAGATAGTGCACCTGCACATCCACCTTGCGAAGTTCTTCCTCGCGTGGCGGCAGAAAACACATCAGGTCCTGCAGACGCACACCGTAACGGTCCACCAGTTCACGAATGGAAATGCCGGCAAGGTACAAATCTTCCAGCTGTGAATAGGTGTGGAAGGACTTGTCGCGCAGACTGGAGGATGTGTCTGCGATTGGATTGCCATATTCCGCTTCGTTTTCGCCGTAGAACACAAGCGGAATACCCAGCTTTGCGGCCAGGCGTGGTCCAACGTTTTTCTGGCCCAGAATGAATGTCTGGAACGGGTGAAACAGATTCTCGATGCTCAGGCGTGTAAGCAGCTTCATGACGCGGCCGTTGCGCGTGAAGGCCAGATTGTCAAAGCCGCCGACGTCGATCCAGTTCTTCCAGTTCTTATAGCCGTAGTCTGTGTACAGAATCGGCGGCCAGGTGATCGTGAGCGGATTCATGCCGTATTTGTATTTGAGCACGTGAGCCTGGTAGGCACTGTCCTTGCCACCACTGCCCGGCACGATGCAGTCGTAGGAACCGTCACGGCTGCGGTGTTTGTCCAGCAGCTGCAGCAGCGCTTCTTCGCGTTCTTTCCAGTCGATGGACTGCTTGTGATCGGCCACATGGCAGGCATCACAGACGCCGCCATCATCAATAGCCAGGGTTTTCTTGCGGGAATCGATGGTGTGACGAAATTCCACCGCCGAAGCCGGTCGCTGGTTTGACATGACGCAGCGACGACAAAACTGTACTTTGGGCGGCAGCCCGTAATAGGCCGGCAGCTGTTCGTCCATGAACCTGTCCCTGATTTTTCGATACCTGATGTTTCAAACGGGCTTCCGCAGACTGGCAGCCCAGTGACGGAAGAAGGCAATGCCCCCCGAAGCACTCCGCTCCGGATGAAACTGCACCCCTGTCACATGCTGCTTGCGCACAGCAGAGCAATATCGGATTCCTTCGTAGTCTGTCAATGTCAGGATATCCGCTGATCGCTCCGGTACGGCCGCAAAGGAATGCACAAAGTACACCCACTGCCCATCATGGAAACCACATGCCACGTCCGGTTCGGCGCGGTCAGGATTCAGGAAAATCCGATTCCAGCCCACTGCGGGCACACGCAATAAGGCTCCGTCCGGACGTCGTTCCGGCAGTCTTCGCACGATTCCCGGAATCAGGCCCAGACCCTGATGCAGGCCAAATTCTTCGCTGGCATCCAGCAGCAGCTGCATGCCCAGGCAGATTCCCAGGAGCGGCTTGCCGGCACTCACAGCCTCCAGCAGGGGCTCGATCAGGCCCTGGGAACGCAATGTTTCCATCGCATGTCCAAACGCACCGACGCCCGGCAGGATAATCCCGTCCACGTCGCTGAGTCCGCTGCTGGCCGAGGAAATTTCTGCCGTGATTCCTGCCTGCAGGCACGCCTGGCGAATGCTGAACAAGTTTCCCAGCCCGTAATCCACAATCTGCACACGCAGCGGAGTCATGCTGCATCCTCCAGTCGGCACTGCACGCCGCCGTCCAGCAAGGTGCGCTTGAGTTGCTGCAGTGAACAGGATTGAACGTGGGACACCCCACGGCCACTCTGCAGAAACTCCCGATTCCCCTCGCTGCCAACCGATTCCCGCGGGCGCAGACTTCGAATCGCTTCGTAATGCAGAATGCTGCTGACCGCCACCGCACTGACACCCGTCTTCCGCGCGACCTCGACAACGTGGTCCGCCTTCCCGGCACCGCCGTGGGCAATCACCGGGATCTTTACGGCTGACGCGATTCGGGAACACAGTTCCATGTCAAAACCTTCACCAGTTCCCTCGCGGTCGATGGACGTGGCCAGGATTTCGCCGGCACCCAGTTCTTCGGCCCGAATGGCCCACTCCACCGCATCCACGCCGGTATGCTCCCGACCGTTGTCCGTAAAGGCCAGCCATGACCCGTTTGCCTGGCGACCGGCTTCAATGGCCACGACAATTGTGGATGAGCCGAAACGCCTTGAGGCTTCCCGGATGAGTTGCGGGTCAGCGATCGCGGCCGTGTTCAGCGAGACTTTATCCGCGCCGGCTGCGAGCGCCTGCCGGATGTCCTCGATACTGCGGAGCCCACCGCCGACCGTGAGCGGAATGAAGATTTCCCGAGAGGTCCGGGAGATGATTTCGCAGAGACTGTTGCGCCCGTAAAGGCTGGCGACGGCATCCTGGTAAATGAGCTCGTCGGCGCCCGATTCGTAGTAATATCGAGCAAACGTGTCGGGGTCTCCGAGCACCCGCAGGCCCTCGAGACGGATCCCTTTCACCAGATTGGCGCCCTTGATATCCAGCCGGGCAATCACTCGCACCATTGACATACAGATACGGCATCCCTGCCAGGATCAACGCTGAGGAATTCCGGGATGGTCCGGACGAACGCCGCAGCTCGGGCGAATCACGGCGACGGGAGCATAGTCCGGCAGGGCGGTCCGGTAAAGATCGAAGCCAGTGGGCGTGACGGGGCCGAAAACGGATTGCAAATGAGCGGCCAGGGTTTGGCTGATCCGAAACGGTGGACCGCTCCAGAACCGTGTCACTTTTAGGGCGCCCTGTGGCGTTGGTGCTGCGGTTGGAAGGCGGTTTCGGAGGGACTGTCCCCGGGACGAGTGGTTGTAAAGTCAATTGAAGTCGGATGTTATGACGATGCAATTGTGCGAAATCGGCAAAAACAGGCAGTCGGGTCGGCACCGGAGAACTCCGGTGACAGCGAGTCGCAGATGACGGGTGCGGTGGCACTTGGATCGGCTGATGCCAAACGGTCGAGTGCGGCCGAGTTGTGTCACTTTTGGGGGAGCTCTTTGGAGGGATGCTGGGGGCCAGCCCCCAGACCCCCGGGATTTATCGCTTTGGGCCATCAACAGGTTCTGCCGAATGTGTTGGCTGGCTTTGAGCGAACGGAAGCAGCAGTGGCTGAGAAAGGCAGCCGCAGTGCCGGGCGAAGGCCGACACTGTTCGGTTCACGGAATCTGTCGACGCCAGCTCTCAGGCGCTCGGGTTGCTTCGCAGCAGGCCCCTATCCTCCTGAGAGACGCCTGGGGGTACGTCGGGGCTGGACGGTTGTCGCGATGCTTTTCGTGGGTTCGGAGACTTTACCGGCCGTCGGCGGTCAGCTAATTCTACTGAACGAGCTTAGGCTTCAGTGCTGCGCGGAATGGACGGCTGCGGTGTTGTTCGAGGTACGGTGGCCTTTGCCTTCATAGTTTTTCGTTCAGGATACGTTTTGTTCGGGTAAAACTCGGCAAATGATCGTTCAAAGTATCCGGAGAGAGTTCGGAGAGGATCTGAAATGAACGTTTTCCTTTTTCATACTTGTTGATGCAGTTTCGCGTCGCGTGCACCAACGCGGTTTGAACGGCATCTCGCGAACGTGATTCCAGACTGACAGCAGCGGGCAGACCGGATTCCTGCAGGTTCTGGCCAAAGTGAGATTTTAGTGTGGCCCGGTCCGCAACGATCCAGGTCTCCATGCACGTCGTCATCATCAGGACTTGTTCATCGCCAGCGTTTTCCGGCTTTTCCCATCCGTCACGGACTTTAAGATGGGGCCACGTCGCTTCAATGTTAGCCATTGGATCCTCACTGTCGATCAGCATAAATACCATGCAGCCCCGACTTGTGTTTCGATGACCCGTACAAAAACTGTCATACGTCTGCGACCGACCACCACACGCGACCAGCTTTGGCATCTTTCCGCGAAATGCACATTGTTCCAGCAGTTTCCGAAAACCTTCACGGCAGCGTGTCTGTGACTCCTTCGAGTTGCCACCACCTTCGAGATAGATTGTAACGTTCACCAGCGCACCCCTCCGATCTGGCCCCGCGTCCAAAGTTGGCCGAGACGGTATTGCTTTAACCAGTCAGCCAGCGCTTCTTCGTTAAGACGGGTTGCCTGTGTGCAGCGATCGTGCTTCTCAAAGACCACGACACATTGAGGACGCTCAGTCATTGCATCGACGAGTATGTCGGAATGTGTCGTCACGACAAGTTGCGTGCGTTGCGATGCGGAGATCAGGAGGTCGGCAATTCGTGGCAGCATGTCCGGATGCAGTCCAAGTTCTGGCTCTTCGATGCAGATCAGCGGTGGTGGATCAGGGTCGCAGAGAATTGCCAGCAGGCACAAAAACCTCAGTGTGCCGTCGGAAAGTCGGCTGGCGGGAATCACAAAGTCTCCTTCGGTCAAAAAGACTTCGACCGTTCCTCCTTTGATTCGGACATCGAAGTCATCCAGTCCCTCGTAGAGATTTCGAAGTTGCGCGATGATGGTGTTCTTGACCTTCGGGAATGATCGCAGGTAATTCAGGAACAACCCCAGATTGGAAAAGTTCTCTTCCAGCATGTCGCTGCGCAGATCTGCCATTTGAGGAGCTCGAAACACTGAAGATCGACCGAAGGACCATTCCCGAAAGAGTCGAAACTGCTGGTACTGGTGCGCAAGGAACGCCATCTCTGGGTACTGGTCCGGGTCGCGTCGTTGTGTCAGGATTGATTCGTCCAGAGCGATGTCCTGTCGTTGGAGCTGTCGCTTCTGCTCAGAGTCGCGGATCGACAGGACAGGTCGGCCGTTCTGGAATCGATAATAGAAATACACGTCCGAGTGACTGGAATACGGGGCGCTGTTTTCAATCCGCTCATCGACCAACTCAAGATGCTGAGCTTGCGCGCAGAACGCAAGGTGGTGTCGCAATGGCTGATTTCCATCCGGGTTGTCGATCACAGCTTCGATGCTCGCCACAGCCTTCGGATCACCTTTCCAGATCCACTCGGTCACACCGCTGCTACCGGTTCCTCGCATCGGAGCAGACAATTTGGTGGCTGCAGACCGCAGCAGGCCCAATGCTTCGATAAAGTTCGACTTTCCGGAGCCATTCGGTCCTATAAGGACATTGAGACTCTCCATTCTCAGCGAAGGAGTCTCTGGCCCGAATGACAACAAGCCGCCCAGTCTCAATTCGTGAATCAACATGTATTCGTATTCCTGATCAGCTTGTCGTGCGTTGGACGGCCACCTGTGATTGGTTTGTCAACTAATCCTCGCGTGAGCCGGGTTGGCCGCGGGCTGGGTTTTTCCAGGACCAGATGTCTTCTTCGCGGAGTCTGAGGTAGCTGGCGTAGCGGAGGGGAGACAGAATTCCGCGGTCGACGGCCTGGCGAATTCCGCAGGAATCTTCGTGCGTGTGCGTGCAGTTCTGGAAGCGGCACCAGGTGAGAAACGGGCGGAATTCGGGGAAGTAGCCGTCCACGTCATCGCGTGTGAGGTTCCAGAGTTCGAACTGGCGGATACCCGGGGTGTCGCAGACCCAGCCACCGAGTGAGAGATTGACGAGTCGTGCGCGGCGGGTGGTGTGGGTGCCTTTGTGGGTCCAGCCGCTGACATCTGCGGTGGCGAGTCCGAGTGCGGGATCGATGGCGTTCAGCAGCGACGATTTCCCGACCCCGCTTTGACCGCTGACGGCTGTTTGACGTCCGGCGAGGAGTTGTCGGAGGCGGCCGATTCCCTGGCCGGTGCGAATGCTGGCGGGGACCACAACGCAGCCTGCGCGGGCGAAGGCGCGGAGGTTGGGGAGCAGGGAGCGGAGGTCTGCGAGGTCGATTTTGCTGACGCAGACAATCGGAAGAATGCCACGTTCTTCAGCACAGATGAGATAGCGGTCCACGAGCTGCGGCCGGAATTCGGGGTCTGCGGCCGAGGCGACGATGAGGACCTGATCGATGTTGGCGACGAGGATATGTTCGCGCCCGTGGCTGCCTCGTGAAAGAATTCCGTGCCGTGGTTCAACGCGTTCGATCACTCCCTGGTGAGCATCGCCTTCCTGTCTGAAGAGCACGCAGTCGCCGGTGACGACGACGTTGCGGGCATCGCGGGCGAGTGACCGCAGAATGCCGCGGACCGAACACGAAAATTCTTCGCCGGTTGCATCACAACGCACCCGAATGTTCAGGCCGATGAAGCTGACAACCCGGCCGCGCCGACAAGTGGATTCATCGACCACCCGCAGGAGCTGATCACCCTCAGCACGCACCCCCACCATCGTGCGGCGACGGAAGAGGTCCCCGCGGGCTGTGACTCGTTCTGACTGCGGAGTGTCGGCGGCGGATTCCTGGTTGTCGAGCATTTGATGGGTGAGGTTCTGGTGCCGGGCGCGTGCCTGACGATTTCGCCGCATGTCAACGCGGACCTTGCCGCCCTGATGCTGGCCACCACGATGCTGTCGACGACCCTTGTCCGCCATAGAGAAGATGTCCGGGCTGATGATTGCTGGAAAGGACCGGAAATGGAAAGTCTACGCGACATCAGGAACTGTTTGAAGCCGGATCCGGCGCTGGTTCGAATTCTCCATCGCCTCCACCGGGTACCCACCCACGCAGTTGATGGCACCGGCCTTACAGGCCGGCAACGCAGCCGTAACAGACGGGTGAAGACATGGGAGGGCGATGTCTCCTGGCAGAAAGTCAACGCCGTCAGGTGTCCGCCTGCGGGTTGCATGCCAGCGATATCAGACGGCGGAATCGTTCCAGCACGTTTGGCGGGATGGCGAGTGTTGCCGGTCCCCTTGCACAGCGTCGGTGGAGCCACGTGACGGGGGAAAGCAGGAGCGAGGCTTCGAGGCAAACTCGCAGCAGCTGTTGTTCCGTGGCGGTCCAGTGTGCGGGGTGGCAACGCAGATGGGAGACAACGGTATCGGAAAGGCTGTTGCCAGGGTCAGGGGACAGTGGCAGCAGATTTCCAGCCTGCTGGCCGTACCAGCTGGCAAGCAGTCGGGAATAGTCGAAAGCCGGGTGATCTGTGGCTGCTGCGTTCCAGTCGATGACCCCTGTCACGTGATCACCGCTGAACAGCACGTGCGGCTGCCAGAGGTCGCGGAGCACGGGTTGGAGGGTGAATGGTTGCGGGGCAAGTTCTTCCAGCTGCCGGTGCAGTCGGGGCAGCCGCTGCCTGAGCTCACGATCAAGCTGCTGTGACAGCCGGCGAAATTCGTCATCGGGGTCCTGTGCGGCAGCGGCGAGCAATCGAGCAAGTGCTCCGGACTGCAGTTCACGGACGAACTGCAGCCTGCGCTGCAGTCCGGGTGAAACTGCAGTGGCCAGTCGCAGACTGCTGGCTGCTGGTCCACGGCCGACCGGGGATTCCTGCAAAGCCCAGCAACGACCGGTATGATGCAGTTGTGCGAGGACTGCGAGCGTCTGCTGAAGCTGTGCTGGTGAGGGTACGTGGTCCACCGGACATCCGGGCATCCAGGTTTCGGCCTGCCACCAGCCGTCGGGTTGTGAGAGCAGAAAGTGAGCTGCGGATCCTGTCGACCCTGAGTCGTGCGGTTTGAGCGGTTGCGGAGCCCATTGACAGCCGTCGGCCCGGGCGAATTGCATCCAGCGGCAAATGGACTCGCGTCGTTCACGTTCTGCTGGATCGGTCGCATCTGACCACCGCAGGGCGACAAGTTGTTTGTCCGTGGTTTTCACGCGCCAGACGCGGGCTCCGCTGAAGCCACCGCTGACGGCGTAAACTTCGAGCGGCTTGAGCTGAAAGTGTTCGAGTACGGCTGCGAGGTGCAGGTCGAGCGGAGCTGCTGACATGGCGGTGCCTTACGCCAGAATCTCCTGAATGACTCGACCATGCACATCGGTGAGTCGTCTGGCGATGCCGTTGTGTCTGAAGGTGAGTCGTTCGTGGTCAAGTCCGAGGAGGTGCAGGATGGTGGCATTGAGATCGTGAATTGAGAGCACGTTTTCGACGGCTTTGAAGCCCAGGTCATCGGTCCTGCCAAAGCTGACACCACGACGCACACCGGCACCGGTCAGAAACGCGGTGAAGCCATTCGGATTGTGATCTCGGCCGGCCGCACCTTTCTGAAACATGGGCATGCGGCCGAATTCCGTGCACCAGACCACAAGCGTATCCTGGAGCAGTCCGCGCTGATCAAGGTCGCGGATCAGAGCGGCAGTGGGCTGATCGAGGATGCGGCCGTGAATGTCGTATTGTTCGCGGAGTGCCTGGTGGCCGTCCCAGTTGAGTCGACCGCCACTGGCATAAGCGCCGTTGAAGAGCTGGACAAACCGCACACCCTGTTCGATCAGTCGCCGTGCCAGAATGCAGTTGCGGGCATAGCCGGCGCGGATGGGGTCGGTGGCATCATCGGCGCCGTACATCGCCAGCACATGCTGCGGTTCCGAGGACAGGTCACTGATTAAGGGGACCGACGTCTGCATGCGGGCCGCGAGTTCGTAGCTGGCAATTCGCGCGGCCAGATCCGAATCGCCCGGATTGCGCTGCAGATGGTCATTGTTCATTTTCAGGAGCAGTTCGCGGGCGGCCTGGTCGGCGGAGGCAGTGATGCCGGCCGGCGGACGCAGATTCCGGATCGGCTGATCAGAATTGAAGGCCGTCCCCTGAAACACGGCGGGCAGAAACCCGGGGCCCCAGTTGTTGACGCTGGCCTGAGGAATGCCGCGAGGGTCGGGAATCGCCACGAAGGCGGGCAGGTTGCGATTATCTGAACCCAATGCATAAGAGACCCAGGCACCGATGCTGGGGAAGCCATCCTGAACAAAGCCGGTGGAGAGAAAGTTTTCGGCCGGGCCGTGGGTGTTGGTTTTGCTGGTGAGTGTGTGCACGAAGGCGAATTCGTCCACCATGTCTGCCAGATGCGGCAGCATGTCCGAGACCCACTTGCCGCATTCCCCGCGCTGCCGAAAGCGATACTGGGGCCGTGCCAGATTGCCGGCCGGACCCTGAAACGTGACTGTCGGACCACCGGGCATTGGCTGACCATCAAGGCGGATCAGTTCGGGTTTGTAGTCCCAGGTTTCCAGCTGACTGCAGGCACCAGCGCAGAAGACCACGAGCACATTTTTGGCGGCAGCGGGATGATGCCCCTCGCGCGGGGCCTGGGGCTGTGTGGCATCGATTTGCGGAGTCCAGGGAGCCGTGTCTTCTGCGAGGAGTCCCTGTTGGTGCAGCAGCTGCAGGAGCGCGATGCTGCCAAGGGCGCCGGCAGAATCCGCAAGGAAGCGACGACGGTCCAGCAGACTGCGACCGGCGTGAGTCAGTGCGGAAGGTTGGTGTATGGCCCGCGTGCGGCTGCGATCTGCAATTGGCATTTCGAGTCTCAGGGAATCAAGAGAAATTCGTTGGAATTCAGCAGTACGCGTGAAATGGTGGCTAGGCCATATTTTTTAATTGCGTCGTCCATGACTGCGTGTTCTTCCGCAGTTGCCGGACGGCCGAGGGCAAGTTCAAAGGCATGGTTGAGCTGGGCAGCAGGATCGTTCGGGCAGGCCGCTTCGACGCGTTCCGCAAACTTAGCGGCGCGCTGCACAAGGAAGGGACTGTTGAACAGATTGAGTGCCTGAATGGCGGTGGTGGAACGGCTGCGACGCGGCATGGACTGGCCGGCATCCGGGCAATCGAAGGCACCGAAGACCGGCACCGCTTCCATGCGCACGCGATGCGAATAGACCATGCGGCGCATTTCGGCGGGAGTGAAGGTTTCAAGTGGCGGAAAGCCGTTCAGACCACCACGCGAACCGAAGAAACTGAACCCTGGTCCGCCAGCCTCCCGATTCAGTTCGCCGCTCACCTGCAGCACACAGTCGCGAATTGCTTCAGCTTCCATTCTTCGGGCGGTGAAGCGCCAGAGCAGTCGATTGTCTCGATCGGTTTGCTGGCCAGCGTCATGCCGCGTTGAGGATTGCTGCCAGGTGGCTGAGAGCAGGATGCGGCGATGCAGGGCTTTGAGCGACCAGCCGCTGCGGATGAAGTCGCTGGCCAGCCAATCGAGCAGTTCCGGGTGGGAGGGACGCGAGCCGTTGAGACCGAAGTCGTTGGGTGTGTCAACAAGGCCAATGCCGAAATGCTGCTGCCAGATACGGTTCACGGCCACGCGCGCGGTGAGCGGGTTTTCAGGGGCGGCCAGCCAGCGGGCCAGACGCAGTCGACGGGATTGGTCTTCGGTGAGTGGTGTCTGGTCGGTGATTGGGGTGGTGACTGTTATGGAGGCGTTGGTGGTGGTGGCTGTGAACAGTGCAGGGACTTCGGCAAGGGTTTCTTCGAGGCGTTGTTCGGGGTCACCGCGTCTGAGCACGTGTGTGGGGTGTGGCGGGTTAAAGACGCCGGCGAACACCATGCGGGGGGTTTCCAGCTTCGCGAGCTGTTCGCGGAGCTGCTGGAGCTCTTTTGTCAGCTGTTCGACGGCTGCGTCCGGGGTTCCTGAGGCTGCTCGTTGCAGAGCCAGCAGCGAGTCCCACGGCGTGCCGAAGGGGGCGCGGTCGGAATGCCCGGCAACGGTTGTCCAGTGTTCACCATCGAGCGAAACCTGCACGTCATACCGCACGGGCAGTCGGTCCTGAAAACGCCCTTCGCGATCGCGACCCCAGACAATGCGATCGAGTGTGACGGGTTCAGGCCATGTGAGCTGCACCCAGCCGCGACCGAGTTCGTTTGAGATCCAGCTGTGATCGTTGCCGTAAAGACCGTCATTGATGTGTTTGAGCTGATGAATGCCGGTTTCGGCGATGTTGCCGGACGATGTGGGAATGACTCCGAGGGTCGCCGCGGCAAGGTTCAGCCCTGGCTGTTTTGGACCGAACGCTTCCAGCTCATCAAGGCACGGCTGGTACTGGTTCTGATTGCTGGTTTCGTAACAGATGAAGCGGAGATGGCGAACGGTGGTGGGGGCGAAGAGTTCGGCATTGCGGAGGGGACTGACGGGATCTCGAAGGTGTGGCAGAGGCAGCTGAGTGACTGGTGGAGTGCTGGCATCAGGGCTGTT
>JBEIEK010000092.1:0-18084 GCA_040382995.1 Planctomycetaceae bacterium | reverse complement strand
CAGCTGAGATCTTGGCTTGAGAGTCCAGCCCGAACCATTCCACCCCGACAAAGGCGTGCAGTGGATGTCGCTTCCCCGGTCACGGTGAGTGCCCGTAAATCGGCTCTACGAAACAAAGTGGAAAGGCCACTGAACTTTCGCCCCCATCAGCCGTCCGCGACGGCTCAGGCAGGGGCAGTGACTCTGCGAGAATTGGCTTTCAATTCGCTGAAAATGCGGGGCTTGAGATCACTGTTGACGCGGTTGGAGATCTGCAACCGCTGTGTTTAGCGGTTCGATCAAGAGCAAGGATTCGTTGAAAAACACCGTTTCAAATCGCAGTCGAGAATAATTCCTGCATATCAAAACAGTCCCTGCCCAACTTCCTCGGTCCAACAGATCCCGACCGGCCAAACCCTGCGTCTCGTTTGAGCAGTACATTCAGCTGACGCTGTACTGACCATGCCTGTTGTCGCCGGTACCGCGGGGGGCAATCGCTTTCCGGACCGCGCCCCCTGATTTGTCATGGCCCGATTCCGCCTCAGCGATATTTCTTTGAATTTGCGATGAGCTTCCGAATTGCGTGTCACAGCTGGGTCTCTGGTGGGTATGGGATTGCGACGGCCCATGCCGAGCAAATCAACCTTGGATTGGGTGCAGGTTCCCATTCGAAGTCTCCCGACAAAGCGAGGATGATACAGTGGCGAAGGATTCTACAACTGCAGAAATCGGTCGAATTTCTGCCGAAATTGCGACGTGGAAGCCACTCGCAGCGGCCCGTGGTGCTCACGATCTGCAGGAAAAGATCAACCACCATGAGCGTGTTCTGATGCGACTGCAGAGCGAGCAGAGCAAACCTGCTCGATTGTGCCTTGTTGGCCGTTTTTCATCCGGAAAGACGACCTTATTGAGCACCATGCTGGGTGTTTGCGGCCAGCTGAAAGTGGCCGAGAATCCAACCACGGGGAACATCGTCGAGTTCACACTGCACCGGGGTGGCAAAGATGTTCAGGGTACCCGGCTGCGGGACTGGCGTGTGAGGATTGTTGATCGTGACACGGCGGAGAAGATTCTGTTGAGTCTGCTGCGTACCGCGGCGTCAATTCTGGAGAAAGAGGGAAAATCAGACCGCGATCTCCTCCGGCGTGCCATGGACCGAAATTCGCCGACGCATTGGATCGATGCCGTAAACTGGGCGCTTGCAGCCCGCGGTGAACTGACAAAAGAAATTAAGGCAGTGGCCTTTGAGGTCTATCGTTTCGCCCGTGTTTTTGAGCAGTTGCTGGAACATTCTGGAAAGGTGTTCCCTATCAGTCAGCCGCAGGCCGAACGACTGATGACGCTCGATTTTGACCCGAATTTGGTCTACGAATGCGAACTGTCCACGCTGCCGAGGCTGTCACAGAAGAGTCGAGAGCTTGCATTTGAGGTTATGAGTGACGACGACTTGCGGGCGGTGTTCCCGGCAGTCTGTAAAATTCAGGTTGAGGCAGACCTTCCGGATGCTGTTGCGGACCTGATCACTAAGGACGAGCAGTTTGATTTTCAGATCGTGGACTGTGCCGGCTTTCACGCAGAGGGAAGTTCGATTCGGGATTCAACAATCTGTTCTGTGGAGTTGCAGAACGTTGATGCGGTGCTCGCTATCATCGACAGTCGCTTACCCGGGGAGAATCTCGACTGGATCAGTGAACTGACACGAACCTGGGGTTGGGACGCAAAATCGCGAGTGCTGACGGCTGTAAATCGATTTGACGAGCTATCGCTGTGCGACGAAATATCTGTGCTGCAGAGACTATCGAAGTCCGCGGATCCCCTGAGTCTTGAGGAACTGCGGCGGGTCTGTGGCAAAACGGTTTTTGTGCTGCTGCAGGCAGCAGCACGGACAGTCCAGGACGGCGATATGTCTCGAGTCATCCTGACATCCGCCATGGCATACATTGATCATCAGCTGAGCCGTGGTTTGCGTCTGGGGACTGAGGATTTTTTGGTTGAGAAGATCGAGTCGAGCAGGTGCGAGTGGCGTGCAACAGGTGAACTCTGGGGCAAGATTGGGGCGAGACTTGCAAAGGGAGCAACGACTGATGAGGCACGGGCGGTGGCACAGATGCTTTTGGACCTCAGCGACGACGGTGGTGGGAAACGTCTGCTGGGCGCACTGAGATCGCATCTTCAAGCGCGGGGCGTTGCGTGGCAGCGGGAACGATTAATGAGGGAGTGGTCCCAGTTTTGCATAGTCCACGAAGAGTTAAGGGACCTTGTTGACGCACTGCCGGGCGATTCCACACAGACGTGCACAGACAATCGGGTGATGGCAGAGAGCGTCAAACAAGTGGCCTATGCTTATCGTATCGTTGGCGATGCGATGGTGAAGATTCCCCCCGACCTGCAGATGCGTCCGCCTGGCCTCAGTTCTCCGGTGAAAATCATACCGCTGATTGAGCTGGAGGGAATTGGTCGTGTGTTTGACTGGGAATGCTGGCGCGACACATTGAATTCGATGGAGCCGACGCGGGAACCGTGCATGGTACCGATTTTGGGCGATTCAGTTCGTGGGGCCAGTTTGCGAAAGCTGCAGGTGCCGTTGAAAAGTGATGACTTCGAAGGGCCGTTTCTGAACACCTGCAGTGAACTGATTGCGTTGATCACCAGTCTTCTTCCGAAGTTGGTGGAACACGTGGTAGAGGACGTGAACAGTCGGGTCGAGCAACAACTGGGTGCTGGCCGACCTGAACTGCTCATGACACTGCGGTCGGCAGCGACGGATGACGCCGTGCGAGCGATGCTTGGACCGGCATTTTCGGATTTCGGTCATGCTGTGCGTTTGTGCTGTGGAGATAACGATCTCCGCGCGGAGATCGAATCGGAACTGCGAACGGTGCTGGCCGCCTTTCGCGATCAGGCCGACGCTGGATATCCGCTGCAGCGAACTCGCGATGGTGGCTACGCGGTGGTCTATCCGTGGAATGAGCAGATTTATAGTCGTTATCGCCTTGCCTTCGAGAGCCGTCATCGACATGTCATGCGTGTTTATCGGTTACGACACACGCTTATCGATGCCGTGCTCTATTTCCTGAAAAACTGCCTGCACGAACTGCAGAATCGCCTTCACGAAACTGTCAAGCATCAACTGGATTTTATTCAGGGTACACTTGAGTCCACTTCCAAAAAAATCTCTGCCATGGGCAGTGCATCCGACCCAGGGGACTTGTTTTCGAATCTGCTGGATCCGGCTTGAAATCTTTGTTTTCAGACACATTTTCCAACTGTGCTAAGAGGTCACACTAATGGTCCGAGAATTCATTGATCGTATGATGTGGGGTGGAAACAAGCGTCGCGACCAGCGTTCGGAGAACGAAGGCGACAGTGCGGCACCCGAGCATGCTTCCGTCGAAGTCTCCTGCGAGGAAAACGACGGCGCTATCCCGCCCAAATTCAGTTTCTCCAGAGCGTTTGACGAGACGAGAGTGCAGTTGATTGCAGAAGACTGCGTGAATCTGAGTCTCAACAATGGGGCACTGACACTTCCATCGCTTAAACTTCATATTCCCTTAGATAACGGACCGCTGCACGACATCCGTCTGCAGATCAGCGTCACCGGCGGTCCGGAAAAGCTCGGTGGATATGTGCAGGCCGCATATGCTGCAGCGGTGGCCCAGGTGAAAATACCGTGCAGCCGTACAGTGGAAATTCGGCCACAGACCACCGCCCCATGGGACTCGCAGATCAAATTCGATCCGGCTGAAACCGTTCGAGTTTCATTTATCCTGCATTACCGCGAGAGCGATCGCAGCGAGCGGGTCAAAGGCGAATCGTGTGTGGTGAACTGCACAATCGACGTGCATCCTCAGAGTTCCCTGCTGTCGGACTTCGTCACGAGTGTTTATCCGTCACTCATCCGTGTTTTCTGCGGAAAGCTCACAGGGGCGCCGCTTGAGATTATTGTTCGGAGTCGGCAAGGCGAACTTTCCGGGAATGCTGTCAGCCGGAACCCCAAAAGTGTGGCCAGTCTGCCGGGGATCAACAGGCTGAGTCAGGAATGGAAACTGCCGCGGCTGAGGATGCGAATCGAGCAGATGCTGGCGAAGATCTGCACCCATTTTGTGTCGGATAATAAAGGTGGATGGTATGCCAAACAGGTGCCAGTAGTGGAATTTGATGCACAGGAATCCGAGCAACTTCAGCGACTGGCTGCGAACGGCACAATACTGCGATTTACGGCTCGGATTTCAGTGGAAGGCTCGCCGTCCACCGAATTTTGTGTGCAGCTGCTGCCGGACAGTAATCCGTTTCCGGGCGTAGTGAGTATTGACCTTGGGACAGCTGGTTCCACTGTCGTGGTGAATGATCCCGCTGTGATTGACTGCCCGGCCGTTCCGGTGGAACAGGTAGCGCGGTTGAAGTCTGAACTGCTCAAGTGGCTTCGACGGCCGGCGGAAAGACCATTTCCACGGGTCACTGAAAGCCAGTGGACTGAATTCCTGAAGTCTGTGGCCGCAGCGATGAATCTTCAGGACCATGACGTTCGGGGCGAACTTGAGCGGATCGTTGAGACGTCTCATATCAGTCAGAGCCATGAAGATCGCATGTTTGAACTGGTTCGGCAGATTGAACTCGCCGTGTGTCGACTTCCTCCACGAAGTCAGCGCCATTTGCAGAACTCCCTGTACCGACTGATGTCCGGTGTGTTCGAGGAATTCCCACTTCGAATGTGGCATGTCCGGGTGCTCGATTTCAGTAATGGCGACCAGACAGTCGGGCTGACATCCAGTGAACTGGAGATGATGGATATTGTGCCGGAGTCCGTCGGTGCAATTGGATACGAAACTGCCAGGAGACATGAGCAGTGGATGCGTTCCGGAGAGTCAGATGAGGCAGTCGGTCCGCGTGGTCGTATTCGTCGAGGGCGATTCATTCGCAATCCGAAATCGTCACTTGAACTTGCTCATCGACAGGAGGAGAACCAGTACTCAGTGACACTTGACGACGGCGCGATGAGACATTTGTCTCCGCGAGATATCATACACGCTGCCTTTGGTTCATTGCTGGGCACTTTTGAAGAGAATCGCACGAGGTTGGGGATCAGCAACGGGCCGCTCAATCGCGTGGTCGTCACCTATCCTGCAAGCCTGTTGCCGGAGCCACGAGAGGCTCTGGTGGAAACGCTGATGCACCACGGCATTCGTCACGTTGACAAGACTTTCGATGAGGCCGTGGCCCCCACGATCTTTTACATTGAGCAGCGATTCAGTGATGCGCCGGAAATCGGACCGGAGGCATTCAAAACTCGCTGTCGGCGAATCGGCGACCTGTGGTATCACCAGATGCTGATTATCGATGTTGGTGCCGGCACAACAGATATTGCCCTCGTGCAGATTGAAATGCGAGAGACTCGTTCTCGAATCGAACCAGCAAACGGGGGGCGGATCTACACGATTTCTCCGAGATTGCTGGGATCCACCGGTCGACAGCACCTTGGAGGCAATCTGATCTCTCTGCTTCTTTTTCGGCGGCTTAAGCTGGAACTGGCTGAATGGCTTGTCCGCATGTCATCCACCGAAACCGGAGACCGTCGTCGATCGTCGTTTGAGCATTTGAATCTGCTTAATGACGGACAGGAACTACGTGCAGCTCTGGAAGCCGCGGAGCGCGTGATTCCAACACAGTTCCGCGAGACCCTCAATAAAGGTCAGGATCCTGACGGACGCCACAAGGCTCAGACTTCATCCCGATTCTTCGCGATCTGGGAGATCGCAGAAACGCTGAAACTGGAATTCAGTCGGTTATTGTCAGCCGAGGCGAGACCGGCATGTCTCGAACTTGAACCGCTGATTCGACCGCGATTGTCGCAAATTGTGGCGGGAACTCAGTTTGAACGTCTGCAGGCGGACCAGTTTTCCAGTTTTCCCGTGTTTTCGCTGGAAACGTTTTCGGACCTCGCAGGCATGGTGATTGCACAGATCACCACGCTGGCAGACGCGCTGACCTCAGAAGCCATCCGCCGGATCAACGATGATCAGTCAAATGCAGCCGCTAAGGATGGGGCGTTTACAGTTGACAGTATTGTGCTGTCCGGCCGTTCCTGCCAACTCCCGCTGTTTCGCGAGCGGATTGAGTCTGTAGTGCAGCACGGATCGCAATTCAGCCGAAATCGCACGGAGGTCCTTTATCACGAGAAATATGCAAAACTCGCCACCGCAATCGGTGCTCTCCGTGGGCAGCGACTGGTCAGCCTTGCACTCACTTCCCCCACTTCGGATGAACTCGCCTCGGGGCAGAGTTCCCGTGACCTGGACATCCGCAACCTGTTCTTCTTCCTGCCTTCTTCATTCAAACTCGGTACTCAGGATGGGGCATTCGGCACGACATTGTTCGAAATGCACCAGCAGTTTCGTCACCACGACTTCACCAGCATCGGACGCCTGCGCACTCCATGGAATGTGGCTCCCAATAACGAAACACTGATCTATCGAACCGAAGGTGAAAACCAGAATGCCTCCGGGCGTCTCTGGGGACAGCTCGTGCTTGTGGAACTGGCAGCCCGGGTTGGGATGGATGTCGCAAAACTGCGAGACGGTCTGCAGATACGCTACGAGGTGACGCATGAACTGGATCTGTATGCTCTGCTGCGACGGCAGCAGACGCCTGATAACAACGTGCTTTACGCCGCAAGGGAGAGCTCGACGCCCCCCGGGCTCGTCTCTGTGACGTCACAAGACATCTGGCAAACACTGATGAAAAACGACATGCAGCCCAAAGTGCTGCCGTTTCCCATCTTTGTCGGGGAACCGAAAAGCGTGGATTCAATACCGCTGATTCCAGCCGGTACACCCTTCGATTCCCTCTGTAATACCGGAACTGAGGAATCGCCGACGCTGCAACCCGTTCTCTGGTCTAAACAGCCACTCCCTCCGATTGCCATTCGTGAACAGGTATACCATTTGTATACCAGGGATCCTCAAACAGGAAAGACTCTCCACCTTGCCCACTTCGATCTGGAGGTGCTCTCTGCAAGTCGGACCACGGCGTTCTCGTTCGAGTCCAGCTACCGCCTGCTGGTCGCTGTGGATGGAACGCTGGCACTGTTCTGCGGAGATGAGCCGTCATTCTGGAGCACTGATAAACCGGAAGTCTGGATCGGCAATCAGGGTCAGGTGCTGAGGTACAAACTGCCTCGCCCTGAACCAGCTGATGAGGTGTGGCGTGATCCCTTTTGTGGTCACCACTGAAATCGTTGCGGACGAAAGCGGGGGGATTTGGCGGTCGATCAGCACGAGAACACCGCAACCGCCATCCTCTCACTCCGCTGCCAGCTCCTGTTCCACGCCTCGGATGCTGCGAAACTGAGGGCTCAGCACAATCCGAGTCAGTGCGGCGCTGATGCGGTAGTCGTTTTGTTCCAGCGATTGCAGCATTTCGGCAAGCAGTGGTTCGTCAGAGAGCTGCACCGAACGGCCGAGGGCGTATCCAAGGAGTCGCCGACAGAAGGTCTGCAGAAAATCCTGGCGACGGGTTTGCAGCAGGTAATTGCGCAGCCCATCCAGACCTGCTACGGGGGTGCCATCCGGCAGCGTGGCTGTGGCGTCGATGGGCTGGTTCTGGTTGTCCCGGTCCCGACGACGACCAATCGCATCGAACTGCTCCAGCGAAAACCCAAACGGATCAATCCGGCTGTGGCATTTGGCACAGGCCGGATCGCTGCTGTGCAGTTCAATCAACTGTCGCTCCGTCATTCCTGCAGGCGTCTGTTCGGGAAGCACCGGGACACCTTTGGGTGGCTTTGGCAAACGGTCCCCCAGCAGAAACTCAGAAACCCAGTTCCCCCGCAGAATTGGACTGGTTCGGGAAGCACCGGACTGCCTGGCGAGCGTGGAGGCCATGGCAAGGATGCCTCCGCGGGCATGCTGCCTGACGCCTGCCACCTTTCGCCATTCAGAACCCGTGATTCCAGGGATGCCATAGAAACCAGCCAGTCGCTCGTTGACAAACGTGTGGTCGGCATCCAGCAGACTCAGCACGGACCTGTCATGTCGCAGCAGGTCTTCAAAAAAGCGAATCGTCTCTTCGTACATGTCGCCGCGGAGTTCGGCGAATTCCGGGAATGTTTGTTCGCTTTTCTCGTCGAGCTGGTCGAAGTCGCGGACGTGGAGCCACTGGCAGCCGAATTCGACGGCCATGCGGCGAATCCGCGGATCAGCCAGCATCCGCTGCAGTTGCGCCTGCAGCTCGTGGTCGCTTGTCAGCCGACCGCTGGCAGCGGCTTCAAGGAGTGGCTGGTCGGGGATCGATGACCACAAAAAGAAGCTCAGCCGGCTGGCCAGTTCATGTGGCGAGACAGCGGCGGGGGAGTTGCCTGGAGCCGCCGATTCGATGCGGTAGAGAAACTGCGGCGACGCAAGCACTCGGGCCAGCGTCATGCGGGCCGCGTCTTCGTGATTGAGTTCCTCCTGGCGCAGCTGCTGATAGAAGTCGCGCAGCATCTGCTGCTCTGTCTGCGTGAGCGGTCGTCTCCACGCTCGCCCCGCCAGCTCAAGAATGGCCTGCAGGTGCAGGGGTTCCGCTTCCCGCAGCTGCTGGCGAAACTTGTCTGCTCCGGCCATGATGCCTTCGCGCATGGGAGTAAACGCACTGGGGTCAGCATCCTGGGTGGCGAACTGCCAGAGCTGTTCGTAGGCGTCAACGAGAGCGAAGGCAGACCGGCTGACGCAGTGCAGGTCGTTCCAGAGCCGATCCAGTTCGCGGGTTTCGTCTTCCGTGAGTATCAGCCGCCGCAGCTGGTCATCTTCGCGATAATACAGTGTCAGCGTCACGACTTCGTCCACAGGAACGATGCGTGTGTAGCACAACGCGGCGGGAAACAGGTCGCGGAAGCCGGTGAAGTCATCGAGCACGCGCTGCCGTGCGGGGCTGTCAGCAAGGGTCAGAATCGGCGCGTCGAAGGCGGGCGGTGATTCGCCATCTGACCATCGCGCCTTGCCCTGTCCGGGTTTCGCACCGGCGGCCGCTGCGCCGCTGAGATTGGCAGGACGTTCCAGCAGCAGCTGCATCTGGACACTGCCTTCACTGCTGCCTTCGGGATGCAGCGCGGCGTCAGTCACCAGTTCACAGCCAGCCACCAGTTCAGCGGGAATGCGAACTTCAAATACAGCCGGAGCCTGCAGGCAGAGGTCCGCTGCGGCGGTCCCGGCACCGGTCGGATGCGTGCCGAACAGGGCTGGATCGGGACCAGGGATGTTTGCCGGTGGAGCGGGTGCCGCTGCGATCAGTTCGGGCAGGCTCCGCTGCAGTTCCACCAGCAGCGGACCGCTGAATTGGGTGAGCTGTGTGAGCAGCTGGGCATCCGGAGTGTCAGCTGTGGGCGGTGTGGCTCCGTTGAGCAGTTGCTGCAGCTTGTCCGCGAGACGGAGTTTTTCTGCGGCATCTTCGGTGTCCAGCCACGCTGCCAGCAGAGACCCGGGCGGGATGATGCTGGCTGGAGCGGTCGTGGAATCGGGTTCACTGAAGAAATGCCAGACATCTGCGTTGCCATGACTGTCCGCATGCGGGTTGCCTGCGAGAAGATCACCGGAAACATCTTTGGCAAGGTCCCAGGTGACGGCAGGCTGGTCGGCCCCCGCGGGGCTTTCAATGTTCAGATCGACCGCTGTGAGGTCACAGGAATGATTCCCGTCGCGTGGCGAAATCACGAGCGCTGCGACATCGCCTTTGCGCAGCCGCACCGCCTGAAACGGGCCGAATGGGGCATTGGCGGGACCATCGGCGATCCCCGACGCCAGCCGTCGTCTGGCACTCCCACCACGCACTTCAAGGACCCAGGCGACGCCGTTGCCGCAGGCCATGTGAGCGCGTTGCACACGCCCCTGCAGCGTATACAACCCGTCTGCGGGAGCCTTCCACCCGATGATCGCTCGCCGATTGGGTGCTGGATGCACGGCCACACTCTGTGGAGCAAGATCTCCGGGAACGCGAACGAGTGTTTCTGATGAATTCGCGAGAATGCTGAGGGCATCCGCGGCGACCCAGCCTTTTACAAAATCGTAATTTTCGATTCGCTCCAGCTTTTGCTGCATGTGGCCGTCAATGGCCACCGGGCCACCGGACACTCCGAGATAACCCAGCCATGCCGTGAGCAGTGCCGGGGGTACGCTGTGGCGAGCCGCAATCGCGGGAAGATCCGGAGTGGCGTCCGGGTTGTGTGTGAGTGCAGAAATCTCGGCTGCAGCGGCGAGGCAGGCTGCAGCGGTTTGTCGGAGCTGCTGGCGGTGCTGTTCCAGCAGCCAGAGGGCCGCGCGCACATTTCGCAGCGGCAGGTCGGGCCGACCGGGCGCTGTGAAGCGGGGGTTCTGCCAGAGTGCATAATCGCCGGCGTTGCCATCCCCGGCGTCAGCCGCTGTCAGGTAAAGAGTGACCATGCCCTGTGCGTCGGCAGGAGGAACAGCGAGTTTCAGTGAGGTGCGTGTCTGGAGTGGATTCACCGGCAATTGCCATGCAGCCGGGCCATCGCGCTTGCCAATGTGTCCGATCGTGGAGAACTGCCAGAGCGACTGTTGCCAGCCCACGATATACCGCACAAGTTCACCGGCGTCTTCCGGTTTGGCGGACTTCCAGAGTTGCTGCAGGGGCAGCAGCAGCCGTGACTTCGAGGGGGTTTGCAGAGTTTGCCAAAGACGTTCCAGGTAGCGCTGGCTGAGTCCGCTGGTGCGGGCCAGGTCGGCGAAGGTGAGTGAGCCGGCAGCGAGCGCTTTGCGGTTTTTCAGCAGTGCAGTGAAGCAGCGTTCAAGGGGCAGGCGACCACCGCCGTTGGTTTCAAAGCGGATTCCCTGCAGATTCACGGCAGTGCCGCCACCACTTTCTGAAAACCGAGCGTAAAAGTTGCGAATGGCCGCCAGCTTTTCGTCGGTCCAGTCGCGCTGGGTTGTGGATGGCGAAAACTCGATGCGATCCGGAAGCAGCATGGCATGAGCAGAAATGTTGCGGGCGGCGTCGAGGTACTTCTGGATCAGGGCTGGTGACATCACCAGTGCGTTGCCAACGTTCGTGAAGCCTTCGCCCGCCGCACTGTCGACTGGAAACTCACGCGCCGGCTGCAGGTCGACCTGAGTCAAATCGGCGATCGACCAGTTGAACTCGGCGTTGTTCAGCCGCCGCAGAACGACCGGACCCGGGTCTCCGGCGTTGGCGAGTGCGTCCGCATCGAGCAGAGCGCGGACCCAGTTTCGCAGCGATGTTTTCTGAGCAGTCGTCGGCTGATGTTCGGCTTCAGCCGGCGGCATCTCGCCGTCATCCAGCACTTCAACCACCCGCTGCCATGGAACCACGTCTCCGCGAATGTCCGCTACGGACTGGAAGCGTTCGAGATCCAGGTCGCCCTGCTGTTCGGCGGTGGAATGACAGTCGAGGCAGTATTTCTGCAGCACACCCTGCTGCGTCTGCCGAAACTGCTGTTGCAGTTCTGTGAAGTCCACGGGCTGCTGAGCGGTGCCGATGGTGCAGAAGAGCAGCCAGACGGGCAGCGATCGCAGCAGTGAGGATGCGGATTGCAGAGATGAGCGAAGCGTGGGGAATGTGGGCATGTGAGTCACTCCGGAAACGGCGAGGAAATCTCGCGGTTGAAGTCTACCATCGTGGCCCGCCGGAAAACAGCCGACGAGTTCCGGCCGGCTGGATGATGCGATCGTCGCGTTTCGCTCCGTCGAAACGGACACGCCTCTGCTGGATTATGAGCGCGAAAAAATGCGTTGGATTTTTCTTGATTCAGTATGGTTCCCATTGCTACCCTTAGAGCCACATGCTTTACAGTTGGTAATATTTTTACTCAATCACAATCTGCTCTGGATTTTCCCATGCCTATCGGAATCAGCCCACTTGTTGATTACGCCTTTAAAATGCTCCTGGGAAACGAACGGAACATCAATCTTCTGATTCACTTCCTCAACGGGATGCTCGTCGGGCAGCCACGGATTGTGCATGCCCGCATCCTGAATCCTGCTCAGCTCAAGCAAACAGCCGACGACAAACTGTCCATACTGGATGTTCTGGCGATCGACGAGCTCGGCCGCCACCTGCTCATTGAAATGCAAACGTCGCTGCCGGCTGGCATGGCCCAGCGACTGACTTACTGTGTCAGCGTGTCTTACGCCGGCCAGTTGCGGGAGGGTCAGGACTATGTCTCGCTGCGTCCTGCGATCAGTATCTGTGTGCTGGCTGGTGCCATGTTTTGCAGCTGAAATATGTTCCGGTAACGGCTAAGGACGTGTACAATGCACCTGCCGATCAGAAGTGGTCGTGGTTCCTGTGCCACGTGGACACGCTCTCTGTCGAAGACATCCCTCGCCTGCTCCCCGATCCCGAATTTGTCGAGGCCGCAAAAGTGCTCAACATGATCGCTCAAACCCCCGAACAGCTGATGCTGTACAACGCCCGCCTCAAGGCTCAGCGAGACGAATCCGGACGGCTGTTGCAGGCCAGGCTGGAGGGAGAGCAGGCCGCGCAGGCTGCCTTTGCCGAATTGCAGGCTGCCTTCGCTGAAACGCAGGCTGCCTTCGCTGAAGCGCAGGCAGCCACCGCTGAAGCGCAGGCAGCCACCGCTGAAGCGCAGGCAGCCGCCGCTCAGGCCCAGGCACGGGGGATTTTGATCGGTCAGATCAGCCTGCTGCAGAAACTTCTGAAAAAACCGATCTCTACTGCCCATGACCTGGCCACCTGCGACGATGCAACCCTCAGCAGAATGGCTGATGAACTCCAGGATCTCCTCACCTCCGGCACACGCTGATTCAGTTCATCCAGAGATTGCCAACCCGGTTCGCGGGGGCGGAAAAAACACCACGCGGGGCTTCCGTTTTGCCGGCGTATTGTCAGAATGCCGCTCAGTGTTATCCCCCGCCGTACTCTGGATTTCCCCGGCAATGCTGACCATCCTGCACACTGCTGACTGGCACCTTGGCCAGACTTTTTTTGGCTTCGGCCGTGATTTTGAACACGCTGCGTTTCTGGACTGGCTGCTGACCCAGCTGCAACAGCACCAGCCTCAGGCGCTGCTGCTGGCAGGCGATGTGTTTGATACCATTCACCCATCGGCCGCCGCGCAAAGGATGTTCTACTCCTTCCTCGCTCGGGCTCGTGACCTGCAACCGGATCTGCAGCTGATTATTACAGCCGGCAATCATGACGCAGGCGGACGGCTGGAAGCGCCTGCCGGGTTGCTCGAATCCTTTCGTATTCACGTGATCGGCACACCTCTCAAACGCAACGCACCCGGACTGGATCTGGAACGACTGCTGATTCCTGTGCGAGGACAAGGCGGCGAGGTAGAGGCGTTTGTGGTGGCCATGCCGTTTCTGCGGCCGGCAGATGTTCCCATCGTGCCAGGTGCCGCAGATCCATGGCTGGATGGCATTCGCGCAGCGTATCGTCAGGCAGTTGATTTTGCCGTCAGTCAACGCGACGCAATCGCTCCACAGGCCGTCCTCATCGCCATGGGACACTGTCACGTGGCCGGTGGTCTGGAGACGAAGGATTCTGAGCGGCGGCTGGTGGTCGGTCATTCCGAAGCCGTGGAATCCGATATCTTCCCCGCCGAACTGGCCTACACGGCACTCGGACACCTGCACCGTGCTCAGTCCTTTCAGGAGGGCCGAGTGCGCTACAGTGGCAGCCCGATTCCACTGTCATTCACGGAAAGCAGTTATCGGCATCAGGTGCTGAAGCTGCAGTTTTCCGATCGTCAGCTGGTCACTGTTGAACCGCTGTTCGTGCCTCGAACTGTCGCCCTGCGAACGATTCCCGAGCGTGGAGCGGAACCGCTGGCTGAACTGCTGCCCCGTCTGACGGCCCTCAAATCGCTCCCGCAGGTTCCTCCCGAGCAGCAACCCTTTCTCCGCGTGGTGGTGCAGGAAAGCGGCCCCGATCCCGGTCGTCGCACAAAGATCGAACAGGCACTTGAGGGCTGCCCGGTGCGACTGGTGCAGACACCCACTCAGACAGCGCTCCGGCCGGACGACGCGGCCACTGCGGCGGATACCATCATGGCTGACCTGAGTACTCTGAAGCCGGTCGACGTGCTGATGCGGGAATACGAAAAGCTCTATCAGCGGGCACCCGATTCCTCACTCATGCAGGCGTTCCGTGAAGTGCTGCTGAGCGAAGGAGTGGGCGAATGAGAATTCTGCGAATCACCGTGAAAAATCTGGCTTCTTTAAGCGGTGAGCACACGGTTGACTTCACTGCGGAACCATTACGTTCTGCGGGATTGTTTGCGATCATCGGTCCCACGGGTTCCGGAAAAAGCACCCTGCTGGACGCGATGTGCCTCGCTCTCTACGACAAAACTCCGCGGCTGAAGCAGGCTCCCAGCGGCGGCGAACAGGTCGATGGTGTCTCCCAACAGGACTCCCGCAGCCTCCTTCGTCGCGGAGCGTGGGAAGGTTCCGCAGAAGTGGCCTTCATCAGCACCGACGGCCAGACACTGACGGCCCGCTGGAGCGTGCACCGAGCAGGCCGAGGCAAAAAGGTGGCGGGGCGACTGCAGCCGGTTGAGATGGTGCTGTTCAGGGGCGATGTCCGTGGCGATACAGAGGCTGAACAGGAATGCGGCGGCAAGAAGACGCAGGTGCTGGAAGCCATCGAAGAGCGGATCGGACTGAAGTTCGAACAGTTCACTCGAGCCGTACTGCTGGCACAGAATGAATTTGCCACGTTCCTGCGTTCAAAAGACGACGAACGCATGGAGATCCTTGAAGCACTCACTGGCACCCACCAGTTCCGCGCGATTTCTCAGCGGGTGTATCAGCGCGCGAGCGAAGAGAAAAAGAGAATTGAGGAGCTTCAGAATCGCCGCAAGGGCCAGCTGTCACTGTCAGAAGCGGAGCGGGCTGCGGAAGAATCGCGGCTGCGGGACGCTGCGGCCGAACAAAAACTCGCCAGCGACGAACTGAACAAGTTGCAGGCCCTGAAACGCTGGCATACGGACTTTGGCGAACGCGTAACCCGTCTGGAGGACGCAAAGCTCCGGCACACGCACGCCGTCGCAGACAACTCCGCCGCAGAACCTCGCCGCGGGCAACTGTTGCGAATCGAACGCGCTCAGCGCGATGCTCGGGTGCTTGACCAGGACCTTCGTTTGAAGCAGGGCAGCCGCGAAAAACTTGACCAGGACGCTGCAGTCACTGACGAAAAGCTGCGCAAAGCCCGGCTGGCACTCGACGCTGCGAAAGCAGCAGAAGAAATCGCTCAACGAGAGCAGCATACACTGCTGCTGACGCTCACGTCCGATCAGGCAAAGCTGGAGTCAGCTCTTGTCATCCAGCCCCAGGTGGAACTGGCGAAAACGTCCGTCGAGGCGGCAGACAAACGCCTGAAAAGTGCGCGAGACACCAGAGGTGAACGAGCACGCCGACTCGACGAGTGCCAAAACGAGATCAAAAGAAAGTTGCAACGTCAGGACGAAATTCGCACGCTGCTGCTGCCACTCGAACACCTCCAGCCATTTGCAGCAGAATCCAGCCTCTGGATTGATCGACTGACGAAACTGGCAAGTTCCGTTCGAGACGAGCAGGAGGCGCAAAAGGAATTTGAACGGTGCTCGCTGGCTGCAACCGAAACACAGCGGGAGCTGGGCGAATATCAGGCCGCCAGTCGCCGGCAAAAAATGGACCTGAACCTGCATGATCAACAGCTCAGAGAGCTGGAGTCTCAGGTCCTTGAACTGAACGGCGGTGAACTTCGTCGCACGGCTCAGCAGTTGTCTGAAAATCAATTGCACCTCAGGCTCCTGCAGAGTCAGCTAAAAGAGCAGGATCGACTGGCAAAGGAACTGACAAATCTCAATGACGACCTCAGAGATGAGCAGGAAAAACAGCAGGACGAAGCCGGAGAAATCGCTGGACTCGAGCCGCAGGCAAGAACCGCAGAGATCGAGCAACTGGCGGCTGAACGTGTGGTGACCCGTCTCACGAACGCATTTGACGATCATGCCAAACGCCTGCGAGCCGCACTTGAGCCTGGAGAGGAGTGTCCAGTTTGCGGTGCCACGGAACATCCGTTCGCAGTCTCAGCTGCGGACCTGGAGGTGAACCTGCTGGCGGAGGCCAAAGCTGCGGCTCAGGAAAGCCGGAACGAGCACGAAAAGCTGAAAGGGCGACTGGATAGGCTGAAAATGGCTGTGGCACAAAGATCGCCACGCATCGAGCGGCTGAAGCGTGATATTGCCCGGAAAGAGCAGGAGATTGCCAGTTTCCAATTTGATAATACTGACTCCCGGATCGTGGAGGAAATCCTGGCACTGCCACCGGAGCAGCGCCAGCAACGAGCGAAGAACGCCATCGAGGAAACCCAGCGACAACAGGCAACACTGCAGCCGCAGATCGAAGCATTCGCTCGGCTTGAACTTCAGCTGGGGGAACATCGAACCGAAAACACATCTCGTCGAGAATTATTTGAGGCCCGGACACCCGAGGAAGCCAGACTGTCCAGGTGTGCCAGCGACGCAGCCAGCAAAAAAGAAACGAACGAAGCCCTGCTGCGGCGGCGAGAGCAGGATCGAATTGCCGCGGAACAACTCCTCGCACCATTCTGGGCTGCTCTGCCGCAGGAGCGTGCTGAATTCGACGCCGATCCTGCGTACTTCTGTCGCCGTCTGAACGACAGGCTGATCGCGCTCTCAGAACTTCGAAGTGAAGAGAATCAGACGCAGGCGAAACTTGTGATGCTTCAGGAACAGGAGCCACAGTTGCTGACTGATCAGCAGACCGCCAATACAGACTTTCAGAACCGCGAGCTCGAGCATCAACGTGAAACGGAAAAACTCAACCGCCTGGAACGACAGCTCCACGAATTGCTCGGGGATCAGTCGATTGACCAGTTTCGCCAGGCAATCGAAGAACAGCAGGAATCCGCGCGGAAAAAACTTGACAACGCCGTAAATGGGCAGATTGAAGCGCGCAACGCACTGACTGCCGAGAGCGCCCGGCACGACGCTCTCCAGAAGCAGCTTGTCGAAGCCGGCGAAGCCGAACGTTTCGCCAGAGAGAAATTGAACACGTGGCTTGCCGAATTCTCACCAGAGCTCAGCCCTGATGAGGCTTACGTCCAGTTGCAGCAAATGTTCGGTCACGACAGCGGCTGGATTGAAAGCGAACGCGAAGCTCTCCGGGAACTGGATCGCGCGGTGCAGAAGACGGAGGGCGAAATCCAGTCCTGCAATCAGCGACTCGAAGAGCATCTGCGGCAGCGCACTGATGAGCGGGATGAAGCCGCCGTGCAGGAGGCCCTGACGGCCCAGCAGGAGATCGTCGCCGCCGCCGACCGCACGCTGCAGAGCGTGCAGCGAATCCTGCAGAACGATGACGAGACCAGAAGTCGGAATGCCGATCTGGAAACAGAGATTCGGGAAGCGGAAGCAAAGGCCCGGCCATGGCTGGACCTTGATCAGCTCATCGGTTCCGCCGACGGCAAAAAGTTCACGCTGATGGCCCAGCGATTCACGCTGGATCTGCTGCTGCAGCATGCCAATGTCCAGCTGCGGGAGCTCGCCGGACGTTATCGCCTTGAACGCCTCGGAGAATCGCTGAATCTGGGCGTGATCGATCAGGATCTTGGCAGTGAGCTGCGTTCCGTGCATTCCCTTTCCGGCGGCGAAACCTTCCTTGTGTCACTCGCCCTCGCACTGGGCCTTGCATCGCTCACATCCAGCCGACTGCGTATTGAATCGCTGTTTATTGATGAAGGCTTCGGCAGTCTGGATGGGGACACGCTGGAGGTGGCGATGAATGCGCTGAATCATCTGCAGAGTCAGGGACGCAAGGTCGGCGTGATTACTCACGTGGAGCGAATGCAGGACGCAATCTCCACGCAGATCCACGTCCGCCGCGGTCCCGGTGGAGCCTCCCGCATCGTACTGCCACGATCAGACACGCAGGCGGACTGACCCCAGCGGCCGGAAAACCGTTTTAGCGGTCGGGCGGAAGCCCAATGGCGTTGACTTTCTGGCGGAAACCGCATCTGGCTCCCCTCTCCCCGGACCGGGGAGAGGGGCAGGGGGTGAGGGGTGAAACGCCCCTGCCACGCACAGTACGGATAGTGCACGAGGATACCGGATTCACAGTGTCT
>JBEIEK010000091.1:0-18342 GCA_040382995.1 Planctomycetaceae bacterium | reverse complement strand
GGCCTTCACCACCCACCAGTTGTCCAGCCCCGGCGAATTCCTCAAGGCACTCCGCAAAGCTGTCGCTCGCGGACTGCCCCCCGCCGCCGCACTGACAGCGCTCACCACCACCCCTGCCGAACTCTGCAGCGCCACCGCTCGGCTTGGTTCGCTCCAGCCCGGTCGGCTCGCCAGTTTCGTGGTCACCGACGGCGACCTGTTTCGCGAACAAACTGAAATTGTCGAAACATGGGTCGCCGGAAAACGCTATGAACATCAGCCCGCACCTGCGCGGTCGGCACCCGGACACTTCGAACTGCAGATCACCGCTGCCGCTCAGTTCCCCACGAAACTCTATGTGGATGTCCGCGAATCCAAAGGCCGGCTGAAAGGTCGTGTGTCGAAAGACCCAATTCCCCAGGATGCACCCCCGAAGTCCGCAGCCAACGCGAAAGCTGCTGAGGGCGCTGCGCCCGCACCAGCGCCCTCGCCGACCCCGGCCCCAGCCGCTGCGAACGCCGCGGCTCCTGTCGAACTCAAGTCCATCACGCTCACCGACACGCGACTCGACGCATCCGTCGATGGCAAGGCTTTCGGTACGGACGGCCTTGTCCGCATCTCCTTCACCCTCACGGAAACTCAGCCTGCCCCCACGCAGCCCGCGGGTTTCGGCACGGCGGTCTGGCCGGACGGAACCAGTGTTGCTGTCACGGCATTCCGCAGCCCGGCTCCCGAGGCCCCGGCAGCAGCAGCAGCAGAGGCAGAGGCAGCCCCGGCCCCAGCACCGCCGGCAGACCCAGCAACCGCCCCGGCAGCCGCTCAGCCCGAAGTGGTCGCTCCCAAACCTGCCGCTCCCGCAAACGCTTCCTTTGCCGTCAACTATCCGCTGGGTGCCTTTGGTCGTCAGTCGCTGCCGCAACCAGCAGCACTCACCGCGTTCGTGCATGCGACGCTCTGGACCTGCGGGCCGGCCGGCATTCTTGAGGACGCCACGCTGCTGATTGACAGCGGTCGCATTGTGGCGGTGGGCAAGGACGTTGCCATTCCGCCCACGGCAACCGTCATCGACCTTCGCGGCATGCACATCACACCGGGCATCATCGACTGCCATTCGCACATGGCCACCGACGGTGGCGTCAACGAAGCCACACAGTCGATCACCTGTGAAGTCCGGGTCGGCGACTTCGTGGATGCCAGCGACGTCACGATTTACCGGCAGCTGGCGGGCGGTGTCACTGCCGCCAACATTCTGCATGGTTCAGCCAACTGCATCGGCGGTCAGAACCAGGTGATCAAGCTCCGCTGGGGCGCAACGGGTGAAGGTCTGAAGTTCGCCGAAGCTCCTCCGGGCGTCAAATTTGCGCTGGGCGAGAACGTCACACAGGCCAATCGGCCGGACGGGGGCGGTCGTTTCCCGGCCAGCCGGATGGGTGTGGAACAGCTCTTCCGCGACGCATTCGAGGCGGCTCGGGACTATTCCCGCCGCATGCAGAACTGGAACACCAGCCGCCGTGGACTGCCGCCGCGGCGTGATCTGGAACTGGAAGCCCTCGCTGAAATCGTCCGTCAGGAACGCTGGATTCACTGTCACAGTTACCGCCAGGATGAGGTGCTGGCACTGCTGCGGCTGCTGGAAGAATACGACATTCAGGTCGGCACGCTCCAGCACATCCTTGAGGGCTACAAGGTGGCAGACGAACTGGCCAAACACGGTGCGATGGCCTCGGCCTTTTCCGACTGGTGGGCTTACAAGTTTGAAGTTCAGGACGCCACACCGTGGGCAGGTGCGCTGATGCATCAGCAGGGTGTGGTTGTGTCGTTCAATTCCGACGACGGCGAGCTCGCACGACACCTCAATCAGGAAGCCGCCAAGGCCGTCCGCTACGGTGGCCTGCCCCGTGAAGAGGCGCTCAAATTTGTCACGCTCAACCCCGCCCGTCAGTTGCGAGTGGATCATCTGGTGGGTTCGCTGGAAGCAGGAAAGCACGCCGACTTTGTGGTCTGGAACGGCGACCCGCTGTCCAATCTCAGCCGCTGCGAACAGACCTGGATCGACGGCGCTCGCTGGTTCCACCGCGGCGAAGACGAGCAGCTCCGAGCGACCGCTCGCCAGCAGCGGAACACGCTGATCCAGAAAATCCTCCAGTCCGGCGAAGAAACGCTCGCACCCGGTGAGCGTGAACGCAATCCGGCTGCCGAATGGCCGCGTCAGGACGAATACTGTGCCCACTTCCGCCACCAGGCTGCTCTGCAGCAGCAGCGTGAAGCTGCTCAGCTGAAGCAGCAGCAGGACGCCCTGCAGCAAAACGCTACTGCCCCCTGATCCCATGTACCCGCATTCGCCACACTGTTCGTTCACTTCCATTCGCTGACTTTATTTCTCCGGGACGCCGGCATGCCCCGCTTCAGACTTTGCATCGTCAGTTATTGCCTCGCCGCTGCGACCGCTGTGATCGCCGGGGTTGGCCAGGTCCTGCCTGCTGCCGCTTCGGATCAGATCCCCGGGGCCAAACAGACGCGTCCGGTGGCGCTCACCAATGCCGTGATTCACCCAATCACGGGTCCGGTGATCGAACGCGGCACGCTGGTGTTCACGGCCGGTCGCATCAGCGAACTGGGTGCCAATGTGCAGCCGCCCAACGGTGCGGAAATCGTCGATCTGCAGGGACAGCACGTTTACCCGGGACTGATTGAAGCCCATTCGCAGCTGGGGCTCACCGAAATCTCTTCCACCCGGGCCACGGTCGATCACACGGAGACGGGCTTCATCAATCCCTCCGTCGCTGCTCACGTGGCAGTGAATCCCGACAGCGAGCTCATCCCGGTCACTCGGGCCAATGGCGTCCTTGCGGCGCTCACAGCCCCCTCCGGCGGACTCATTTCCGGACAGGCTGCAGTGCTGCAGCTGGATGGCTGGACATGGGAACAGATGACACTGAAGCCGCGGGCTGCGCTCGTAATCGACTGGCCGCGAATCTTATCCAGTCCCCGCCGCTCCTTCAGCCGTCCGGAAAGCAGCGAAGCTGAGCGTGTTGAAAACCCGGTCAAACAGCTGAGAGATCTCTTCACGCAGGCACGCGTCTACGGCAAAGCCCGTGCGGCCAATCCCGATGCTCAGCGTTTCGACGCGCGTCTGGCGGCCCTTTCCAGTGCGCTTGAAAACCACACACCGCTGCTGGTGCAGGCGGACCGGCTGGACCAGATCACTTCGGCCGGGGCCTTCGCTGTGGAACAGCAAACGCCACTAATCATCTTCGGCGGCTACGACGCCCCGGAATGTGCCGCGCTGCTGAAACAGTACAACGTGCCGGTGATCGTCAGTGCGATCCACCGCGAACCGCTCCGCAATCACGACGACTACGACGCCAGCTTCACTCTGCCTGAACGTCTGCGTCAGGCGGGCGTGCAGTTCTGCATCTCCGGGTCCGCCCGTTCGGAAACCTGGAACGCTCGCAACCTGCCGTGGCACGCCGCCACGGCGGCGGCTTACGGGCTTCCCAAAGACGAAGCGTTGAAATCCATCACGCTGTACCCGGCTCAGATTCTGGGTGTCGCCGATCGACTGGGTTCGCTGGAACCAGGTCGGGATGCGACCCTGTTCGTGTCGACGGGCGATCCGCTGGAAACTGAACCACAGGTCACCAGCGCCTGGATTCAGGGCCGTCGCGTGGATCTCTCCAGCCGCCATTCGCAGCTGTACAGGAAGTACCAGGAAAAGTACCGTCAGCTGGCAAATCCATAATACTCAATGTGGCCGGTCGTGTGCGTGTGAAGCCGCAGTGCGAAGCTGCCGCTGGCATTGTCGATGTGTTCGCCCGAGGGCGTTGACTTCCCGGCAGCGTGTGTTGCCGGGAGACGTGTTTCCGGGATTGGTGTTCCCCCGCGACTCCCGAAGCGGGCCGGGACGACAGTTCGCTCAGAATTCACGTCTTCTGGAAGGCCGTCTGACACCTCACCTGCTGTCAGACGCCAGCAGCGCGTGCACCGTCGCCCGGACCCGATCCCACTCCCGGGGCTGAAGTGATTCCAGTACGGCCGTGCCCGCATCATCGTCATTCATTTTCTTCACAACCGGGCCGTCACCCAGCGTCTCCCGCAGCAGTTCTGTGAGCTGCTCGCGAGACAGTCCGTGTCGCTCGCGAGCCAGCTGCAGCTTCTCCACGAATTGCTGCGCGTCACGAATGGACCTCAGCCTTGCAGTCGTACGAATGGCCGGTCGTTCTCCGCTGCCGGCTTCAAAGATGAACAGTCCCAGCTGGTCACCGTTCACCAGCGCTCGCCCTGTTTTGTCAATGGTCTGCCACGGAACGATGCCCACCGCTCCGGCCTGCCACGCATCCAGAATCCATGCTTCCATCACGCGACTGGACGCCTCCACCGGGCTGGCAGTGCCATAAACCCAAACCTTTACGCCATCACGACGGATCCGCTCCTGAACCAACCCCCGGTAGTTTCGGAAGGCGTCCCCGGACACAACCCACAGATCATTGCGCCCATCCAGCTGCCGCCTTGCGAATTCGGGGCGAGAAATATCGATGCGATAATCAACGCCGATGGTTTTGAGATCCGTCCGCCCGCGGTCCGTCAGCCGTCCGAACCAGGCCAGTGCCCGGTAATCCCAGAAACTGGCCGGCTCATCAAGGATCCATGGAGCTTTTTGGGGATCATTCAGGCTGCCCTTGTTGTTCAGATACACCTGAAAGCCGGTCTTCGTCCACTGGCGATCTTCCGCCAGCCGGACGAACGAGCGCAGCACGCTGACAAAGGTTTCTGAATACTTTGGAGAATCGCTGAATGCCAGTTCTGCATCGGGGTTGCCATTGAAATGGGCGCGGCAGTTGAGTGGCCAGCTTTCGTGGAATGTCAGATAAAAGCCCGGTACCGGAATCGCCCCGCGATGGCTGGTGGCAAACAGCGAACCATCCAGCACCGGGCCGAAGGCTTCCGCAAAGTCATCCCAATATGCGGTGGTGTCGCCGGGCTGCACACTGTCATAACGGCGATTATCCATGCGTCTGCCGGATTTCAGCCGCATATCAAGGTTGCTCTTTCTTGCTCCGGGCGCAGCAGTCTGCTGGGAGTAATGCAGGATATTCAGGTGCACTCGGTGATCGCAGGCCGCCTGCTGCAGTGCATAATAATCGTCGACGTGGTCGGGGAGTCCGTAGCCGTTCATTTCACAGAGGAAACTGGCAGCCCGGGGAAGGCTGACCGGGAGCACGGTGAGTTCAAGCGGGACTTTTCGGCCGTCACTGACGCTGATCTGCCCGGTCACCTTACCGGCCTTCGCGTCAAATGGAATGAAGATGTCCGCGAACAGCGGCAGGTCGGTCTGCGGTTGCAGCTCGGCGTCCCCGCCAAATGGCAACAGCGGATCAGGGATCAGCCGCTCACCGCATTTGACATACCTCGCTTCGCTGAGCTCGGTGCGCCAGCCCGGCGGATCCAGCTGCAGCGAAATCCGGTGCCGACCTGCGCCACGGACGAGGATCTGCAGGCCGACAACTTCACCCGCGACTGCTGTCACCCGGATGGTGCGGCCGTCGAACACCGAATTGTTCAGGCGATAGTCGTCAGGCAGGTCGCCCACGGGTCTGCCGTCCCGGTCGTAGCGATCATGAACGGGCAGCACTGCAATGTCGCGAACCATCGGAGCAGCGGCAGGACGAAGCGTTACCTGCGGCAGGCTGCTGCCGGCTGGTGTTGTCGGAAGCAGCGTCTGCAGTGCAGCCTTCTCAGACCGCAGACCATTTCGATTGAGCGTCGTGACTTCCAGACTGATCGAACGTGGCGACCGGGAATTGCCACCGGGCTGCTGCAGCGAATCGAGGGAAATGAACTGCTCTGCACCAGCAGCTACGGTGGGAATCGCTGTCCGCGGGAGCGGTTTTCCATCGACGAGGACGTCATAGACGAACCCTGCTGAAGGAGCGCGGAGCAGCAGTTCCGGGAGCCCGGTCGGCCCCGCCTGCACGCGCAGGTTGGATGCTGGCAGCGGCGCTGCATCCTTTGCGGGGCTCAGTTGCAGCACCAGCCGCGGGGCCTTTCCGGACTGCTCGCGCGAATAAATCGTGGGATTGCGGCCGTAGTCCGCATCGTGTTCGTGCACAGCCAGCCCGGTGGCCGCTCCCGTGGCGAGCGCGTGAATCAGGTCGGTGGCGAGGTCCCATTCATAAAGATTGCCTCGCATCCGCGACAATGTGGAATGCGTCAGGGTGTGAGCATTTCCGCCGGAGACAGCGGGGAAACGAATTCCAGGGGCTCCCCAGCCACCAATGCCGCTGCCAGCATCCAGCCCGGTGGATTTGTTCTCTGTCCATGGCACGGCGATCGTGGAGACCGTAACGCCTGAAATGATTTGTTCGGATGCATTTTCACACACGAGCATCGCGGAGTTGATCTGTCGGCCGCGAAGAGCAGACACATCAAAAGCGAGGATGACGATGTGTTGATTGCCCTTGATTCGCAGTCTGGCCTTGTCGCCCGCGTTATCGTTCCATTCGTTCTCGACCATCACGATGGAGTTATCAGCGATGGCCGGCAGCGTCAGAGTGTCCTGAGCGATCGCGGCGTGGGTCAGGCAGAGCAGCACGAGCATTGACGGGACCGTTCGCATCCGAGGTTTCTCACAGGGCTTGAGCATGAGTTGATTGCAGGAAAAAAGCCGACTCCCGCTGAGGAATCGGCTTTATCAGTTTCAATGCAGATGCTGGGGCGAGACGCCCGGGCCAACATTACTTCTTCTTTGTGGACTTTGCAGCACCGGTCTTCGCCTTGGTGGACTTGGCGGCCACGGGAGCAGCGGCTGGAGCGGCAGCGGGAGCAGGGGCGGCAGCCGGAGCGGCGGTAACAGTCTTTGCAGCAGCGGGCTTTGCGGCGCCCGTCTTTGCCTTGGTGGACTTGGCTGCCGGCTTGGCAGCTGTCTTCTTTGTGGACTTCGCAGCGGTCTTTGCGACGGGCTTCTTTGCTGCAGTACTTTTTGCGGCCATTTCCCAGATTCCTCCGTGGGGACTTGTCCGGCACCGATTCAGTTGCAGGATGTTCGCCGGTGCCGGAACCGAACAACCGCGGTTGACGGGCTGCTGCGGGGCACAACGCCCCGGCAGTTCAGCCATGCTTCGCGTTATAGGTCAGCCTGACAAAATACGTCAAGCGGAAAATCTGTCAGTCATTGTTTTCCGGACGGCCCTCAGTGTAGTGCCAGTTGTGAATCGGGCGCAGGATCTCCAGAACATCTCCAAGCAACTGCTGATCCACGGGCTCGACCGCCCAACGCGCCCACTCCCGTATGCGCTCCGGGTTCGCCGAACCCGTAATGCACGTCGTAAAGTCCGTGTTGGCCAGCGAAAACTGTAAGGCCAGTTTGGCGATGTGAGACCCGCGCTGCCGACACAACTCAGCAGCCCGCGCTGCCGTCTCACGCACCAGCGGCGTTGCCTTGTGCCAGACAGGCAGCGGATCACCGGAGAGCAGACGCGCAGAAAACGGGGCCGCATTCATCAGGCCCACACCACGCTCGCGACACAATGGCACCAGCTCAAGTGCCATATCATTCTGCAGCGTGTAATGGTTGTAGGTGAGGATCACGTCGACGTCGCTGGAATTGGCCAGCACGTAGCGGAACATCTTCATCGGATAGCCGCTGACACCAATGAACCGCACCTTACCCTGCTGCACCAGACGCCGCAGCGCCGGAAGCGTCTCTTCGACAATCTGTGTCATGTCCACAAATTCAAGGTCGTGGCACAGCACAATGTCCAGATGGTCCACCCGCATGCGCTCCAGCGAGATGTCCACACTCTCAATCACTCGCCTGGCACTGAAATCAAAGTGTCGCGGCGCGTACCGGCCCAGCTTGGTCCCCAGAAAATAACGGTCACGCGGTATGCCGGGCAATACCTGACCCAGCAGCACCTCGCTCATCCCCCGACCGTAATACGGCGACGTATCAATGAAATTCATCCCGACGTCAATCGCCGCTTCCACACTTCTTAAACAGTCCGTCAGCTGCACATTGCGAAATTCCGCACCCAGAGACGACGCTCCAAAGGACAGCGCCGTGAGATTCAAACCCGTCTTTCCCAGTGGCCGAACAGGCAGCATACGCATTTCTCCTCAAAGACCCCAATTCCCACAAACCCAGGAAATTCGACGCCCGGCCCGCGGATTTCGCTGGCAAAATCGAAAAACTCGTCACAACCCCGACCCGCAGAAAGTGAACTACCCGCACAAACCGGCAGGAAACGCCAGATTACCCTTCCTTTTCCGGCAAATCCTGCGGAAGAAAATCTGCAGACGTCGAATTACAACCTAGATTTCCCAGCCGCAGGTCCCTGGAAATGGACCTGTCGCCCGAACAGCCTGCCTCAGGGCCCCGGACAATCGGTCCCCCCGCCGGCTGACTCGGCAACTTCCACTGCCCGTCATGTGAAGCTCGTGTGAGGCTTCATGTTTCAGGAAAACATCGGGCAGCAATCGTTCACGAAGATGATTGACCAGGGACTGGACATGCTGGTACTAAGCCGCAAAAAAGATGAGAAGATTGTCATCGGTGACTCCATCACTCTTATGGTGATCGAAATTCGAGGCGACAAAGTCCGCCTCGGAATCGAAGCCCCCAGAGATGTCACAGTACACCGTGAAGAAATTTACGAAGCCATCCGACGCGAATCCGCGCCCGATAAACAAACCTGACCGCCACCCGCGGTGACAACGGTTGCTGTCTTCAGGCCCACAGTCGACCCACACCTGATCGACTCCGCCCGGACTCCATACCGACCACAGGATACACAGCAGCAACCCTGACTGCCTCGCTTTGAGGCGGACAGGGCTGCTGCTTTTTTATGCCGCTCACTTCGAAGCCTCGTCCAGGCCGGACGCGTCCAGCAACTTCTGTCGCTCGGGAGTGCGGCGGAGCGCCTCAAGGGCAAGTCTTTGATTGCCTGGGGCCAGTTGCGGAAAAGCCCTGACCAGCAGCTTCGCGGCTGCGTCTTCCGGCACGTCGCTCAGACCGCTGACAGCACCCATCTGAAGTTCCGGATGGCTGTCAGGTTCAAGCCACGGGATGAGCACCTTTTCGGCCCGAGTCCATGGCAGAAGTGCGGCGATCCGCAGCGCGTCGTAACGGGTACCGGTTGGGATCGCATCGTCCGCTGCCATGGCGACGGAGGCGTCAAGGGTGGCCTGCCACGCGGATTTCAGTTCCGGGTCTGTGCTGAGGATTTTCGCAAGCACTTCGTGAGGCCAGCGTGCGGAGAGACTGAAGCCATTGATCAGTCCGCCACCAATGACCACCGCCTGCCAGTGCTGCAGTGGCTGTCCGGGTTTCGGAAGACTAACGCGAAGCACAGCGGCAACCTGTGCGTCACTCCCCGATTTGCCCACACCAATCGCGACGCGCCAGATCCATGGAATCCGCCGGTATTCCTCGGGCGATCCCGCTGAGTCCGGCAGCTGCTGTGTCAGGGCAAGGATGACGGCATCCGGTGCGCGGCGATCGGGACGGGTGAGTTCTGTGGTGAGCACGGCTTCGCGTTCGGTTTGGGGGACGCTGTCGTTGAGCAGCCATGCGGCCAGTTCGTCTGGAGGAGCAGTGGCAGTAATGCCGGGCGTGGCCTGCTGCATGCCGCGGGCGAGCGGAACACTGCCGTCTGCCGTGAGGTGCAGGGCGTGCAGGTCAGCGAGTGCTCCGCGAACAGGCCCCGCAGGACGAACGATGAGTTCCAGATCACCGGCGGGCAGCGCGAGCGTTCCCAGATGCTGCAACTGATAGCGGTCCCAGCCGCCTGAAGAATCGACTGTGCCGGTCAGCGTGCTTCCGGGCACCTCCAGCACAAAGGCATTGCCTGCGGAATCGCGGTGGCACGCCCATTCCGCCCACACGTCGACGTTTCGAGCGGCCGGAGAACGCATGGTCCAGCGGACGTGATCGTCAGTTCCGTGCCAGTATCCCACATTCTGAAAGGGAAGCTCGAATGTGATGTCAGCGCCGCGGATTTCGGCGAGTGAGGCCTGCAGGATGATGTTGCCGGCGGGTGGCAGTTCGAGCGTTTTTGGGGCGTTGCCTGCGAGTTGTTTGGCGGGCGCTCGTTGAGAGCGAATCCAGAGCCAGAGCAGGTGCAGGTCGGAGGCGGTAACGGTTTGTTCAAGGTTTTCCGGCATCAGTGACCTGCCGGTGCTGCGAAGCTGCTCAATTTCGCTGCGGAGCAACTGCGTGGTGTGGCCTTCGGGAGCCAGCAGCGTCAGGCTGTTGTCGGTTTCGCCGGTGATGAGTCCCGTCAGCGTCCGGCCGTCATTGAGAATCACGGCGGCGCCCTGATAGCGGGGATCGACGGCCTGATTGGGATCGAGGACTGCGGTGATGAGTGCCAGCGGAGATTTGGCGGCATAATTGGCGATGTCGGGGCCGACGGCAGCCCCCATGTCCTGCAGTCGGTGACAGTTCGCACAGTGCTTTCGGAACGCTGCAAGGCCCGCAGTGAGCTGTGCTGGAGTGGCAGCAGTGGTTGCTGATGACTTCGCCTGCTCCTCGAATGTCGCGGCGTAGCGGTCAATGATTTCTCTGCGGCTGGGGGCGGTGCCGGAAGTCAGAGTGCGGACCGCGGCGGCGCGAATGGTTTCGCGAGAATGTTCCAGCAGCTGCCGACGCTGCGTCAGATCCAGCTCTGTTGCGGGGACGACACCCGATTCCACGGCGGCGAGCAGTTGTTCAGTCCATTCGGTGCGTTGCAGGAGCAGGCCGGTGATGGACCTGCGAATTTCCGGTGAGCGTGCGGACCAGTCTGCAAGGAGTTCGCTGGCAAGTTCCGGCCGGCGACACTGCGTTAGCGCGTTGACGGCCGCCAGCTGAATGGCGACGGGGCTGCGGGGTGTGAGCAGTGCAATGAGCGGAGCGGACTGTTCGAGCCCTGCAGCCGATACATGCCCCAGCAGGCTGATGGCAGCCAATCGCAGTGGTGCGGCAGTCATGGGGCTTGCGGCAAGGTTGCTGGCGGCCGCGATTGCCGGTTGAAGTGTGGGTTGCAGATGGCTGTTGTCAGCCGCTGCGTCGCTGCGACGATTCCAGCCTGCAAGAAGTCCGCTGAGCTGCTGGAATGCACCGGTCACCGCGACCGCATTTGCAGGATTTGCAGCTGCGTCTGCCGCGCTGGCAGCGAGCTTCCGCAGGGTTGCGGCAGCGGCTTCCGGCGGAGCGAGCTCGGCGATGCGGGTGAGCAGTTTTCGTTGAACATCTGCAGCAGACGTCGCTGGCAGGCTGCTGAAAACCGCTGTGACGTTATCCGGGGTGAGCGAGCTGTCGGCGATGGTAACAAGAAATGGGTCGGAGGCGGGGCTGGCAAGGAGTTCCGCGAGCAGTATTCCGGCCTGCGCGGGAGGCAGTGCAGCGGCAGCAGCGGCAGCCTGCATGCGAACCAGCGGTTCCGGGTCTGTGGCCGCCGCAGGGATTGTTGCGGTGAGCTCCGGCTGCGTGGTCAGGCGCGGCATGAGCATTCTGAGGGCGTGGCGGCGCACGTGCGGGCTGGAATCTGTGGCCAGCGTCTGCAGCAGGTCTGCCGGAAGCGGTTCAAGGCCGTCGGCAGTGCAGGCGGCCTGGAGACGTACTTCGGGGCGTTCTGCAGTGCGGGCCAGTTCCAGCAGCAGGGGGCGGGCAGCGGTGTCGCGATTCCACAGGATCAGCTGCTGGACCAGATCACGAATGGTGCCGTTTGGGGAATTGATCGCTGCGGCGAGTGCGGGACCGGCAAGCAGGCTGAGATCCGGAGTCGGACGGGCGTCGAGTGTTTCGGGGAGAACGCGATAAAGTCGTCCGCGATCGTGGCCGGCACGGGGATCGAGGTTCTGCAGGACAGCTGGCGGAATCCAGATCGGATGTTCGATGACATAGCGGTACATATCGACGACCCAGAGTGCTCCATCCGGGCCTGTGCGAACCTGGACGGGGCGAAACCACGGGTCTGTGGATGCCAGAAATTCCTGCTGCTGTTCGTGGGGTGCACGGTGGGAGGTGAATGTGCAGCCGAAAGCTGTGAGCTGCTGGCGATGCACCAGATTGTTCACCGGTTCGCAGGTGAAGGCATTCCCGCGCACGTCCGCTCCAGCGAGGTCATCCCTCCAGAACCCCAGGCCGCAGGCGGCGGTGGCGCTGCCGGGCGGTCCCGAGAGGGCGAACAGCACCTGCGCGGAGATGGGGTACAGTCGTCCCGGGTTGGGTGCAGCAGCGAGGGGCACTGAGATCTGCGGTGGCACTGTAAAGGGGTTGCGACGAAGGCTGGCTTCATCGAGCGGATAGTGCATGAGCGGCACGCTGTTGTTGCAGCCGAACCAGTCCCCTTCATCATTCCGCACGCGGCCCTGCTGCGTGTTGCCACTGACCGCCTCGAAGGCCCCCGTATCAGGATTGCAGCGGAAGTCGCGCTGCCCGAGCTCAATCACCGCGCCGGTCCTGGTGCTGGTGATTTTGCCGCCGAAGAGTCCGCAGGAACCGTAGAGCCAGCCATCCAGACCATATTCAAGGCTGTTGACACGTGCCTGAAAGTTGTGGGTAGCAAAGCCGGTGAACAGGCGTTCCACCTTGTCCGCACGCAGATCTCCGTCGGTGTCCCGCGCGAAAAGAATGTCGGGCGCAGCACAGATCAGCAGACCATCCCGCCAGACCGTGACACCGGTGGGAAACGGCAGACCATCCAGAAACACGGTGGACTGATCCAGCCGTCCATCGGCATTGGAATCCTGCAGGCAGCGAACGCGTCCGCCCGGCTGACCAGGTCGTTCCGGATCACCCTGAGGATAGTCGGCCATTTCCGCTACCCAGACGCGTCCTTTGGCGTCGAAGGTGACAGCAACGGGACTTTGCAGGAGCGGTTCAGCGGCTGCAAGTTCGACGCGGAAGCCAATGGCAGGACGCAGCGACCGCAGCGACTGACGGGGCGTCTGCGGCGCGATGCCGCCGGTTCGACCGGCATCAGCAGGAGCGGCCGCCACGGGTTTCCCCAGCACATCATCCAGCTGCTTATGAACCGCCGCGATGATCGGGTCTTCAAGACCGGGGGCCCACGGTCCGGGGATGTCGTAATAAATCATCGCCCTGCCACCCTCGTAACCACCTTCTCGCAGGATGCGTTCTGAGGGCACGTAGCCAGGGCAATCATTGGCGTAGGCGTTGATCCAGAGTCGCTCGGGGTCAAGTTCACGCTTGAGCCGCAGGCTGTAGTCGACCACCACTTCGCCCGGGAGAAAGACCATGGCGAGTGACTTGCCGAAGCTGATGGTCTGCACGGAATAGTCCAGCTGCGTGCGAAGTTCTTCACCCCGGTCCAGCCGCTGCAGCTGCACGCGGGCATGATGACCAATGGCGTCTGCACGGGCGGCCCGCTGGGTCCATTCATCCCTTGATGGCAGCGGCGCGAGTGGCAGTGTGAAACGTGTGAGCGATGTGCGGGGTGGCTCCATGAGCGGCTGCAGTTCGCTTCTGAGCACACGGGTGACGGCTTCGGCAAGTTCAAGGCCAAGGCTGGACGCCACATCATCACGCCCTCCCAGAACGCCGCCTCGCGGATTGGCGTCGGCGCCGCAGCCGATGGAGATCAGTGCCTCGCAGCCTGGATTCAGTCGCTGGATGTGTTCCAGTGCGTAACCCGGCCAGTCACCGCTGATCAGATCATCGCTGAGTGTGACGGCATGACAGGCGTAATTTGTGAATACGGCCCGCAGTGCCCCGTCCGGCTCATGAATGGCCAGCACGGGAAGATCGTGGTCCACCGGTCCGCCGGGTGTGCGGCGATTCAGGGCGAAACCAACCTGGCCGATGCCCCAGGACAGCTTTGCCGGACGGCGGTTTTTCCAGGCGTTTACCGCGGCATCAATCAATCCGGTTTCGAGCTGTTCGGAGTATTGGAGGATGTGGTTCCAGTGGTCGTCGGGAATGGGTTGACCGAAGAGAGTATTGGCACAGTTGCGAATCATCGGGCCACTGTGGGTGTGGGATGCACAAATCGCCAGACGTTCACGAGGAAGACTCAGGCGGGCTTTCAGTGCAGCAGCGACGCGGTCAGTCAGTTCCGCAGGAATTCCGAGCGTATCCACGGTCAGAATGATCACTGTGTCGTCATCGCTGCTGCCCACGGCGAGAGCCTTAGCGAACAGGGACTGCCGCACGCCCTGGGATTCGCGTGAGCGACCACCGAAGCCGTTGAGTCGCACAGGGTGGCCGGGAGTGATGTCGACAGTGGCGATACCCGCCTGCAGTGGCAAGGCAGTCGCATCACCGGCCAGCAGCACGCGAGGGACGGGACTAAGCTGCGTTAGAAACCCCAGCAACACACAGAGCAGCGAAAACCGACGATGGGGCACGGAGTTCTCCTGGCAGGAGCAGATGAAGGCGGGGACCCTGAGCCAGCTGCAGTTATTCTGTCGACTCCGGCGGTGCCTGGGAAGCTACTTTGCTGCCCCCACCTGAGCGGCGACCGCCAGGGGGTGGAATACGCACTCATTCGCCCCGGCAGGTACTTTTGCGGGTGTCTTAAGGTGCATGGCACCTGCAGACGGAAAGCTCAGATCATATTGGCTTTGCGGCGAGAAGTGGCGTCCGGTCGACGTTTGTCGGTCCGTGGCGGCACTGCCTTGCTTCTGGTGAGCTGCAGCTCCCCCACCCCGACCCTGGCAAACACAGCTCCCGCGCGGTAAGCTGCGATGCCGCACGAATTCCCTGCTCCACAAAGGCCCCTGCCGCCTGTTGCTCTGCCCGCTGCTCCTTCCATACCGGATCCTCGCCATGCTTACCCGGCTGCTGCCTTCCCTGTTCCTGATTTGCTGCTGCGCTGCCGCCCCTGCAGCGGCCTGTGCACAGGACAAAAGTCCGGCTGTCAGTACCCCTGCAACCGAACAGGAAGCCTACCCGCTCAGCCGCTTCGAGATTCCGCCGGGCATCGTGCTGGAAGCCGGGGCCATTGAAGTGCTCCCCGACGGACTGCTGGCCGTGGCCACTCGCCGCGGCGACATCTACCTCGTCTCCCATGCCTGGGACGACGATTTGAAACCCGCCGAATTCCGCCTTTTCGCGCAGGGTCTCCACGAAGTCCTCGGCCTGTCATGGCACAAAGGTTCGCTCTACGCCACCCAGCGCTGCGAAGTGACTCGACTCCGCGACACGGATGCCGACGGCATGGCGGACGACATTGAGACGTTCTGTGATACGTGGAGCATCAATGGCGACTACCACGAATACGCTTTTGGATCACCCTTCGATCACAACGGCCACATGTGGGTCGTGCTCTGCCTGACCGGTTCCTTCGGCAGTGACTGTCCGTGGCGCGGCTGGGCGGTGCGGATCGACGAAAGCGGCAGGATGATTCCCACATGCAGTGGCATTCGTTCGCCTGGCGGAATTGGCTTCAACGCTGCAGGCGACGTCTTCTACACAGATAACCAGGGACCATGGAACGGCACCTGCAGTCTGAAGTGGCTGCGGCCAGGTTCCTTTCAGGGCCACCCGGGCGGCAACCGCTGGTTCTCGCTTACCGAACAAGGCGCCTCCGCCGCTCCAAAGGAACCCCAAAGCGGCAGTCGCATCGTCACAGAAGCCGACCGCATCCCCGAATACGAACCACCGGCAATCATGTTCCCGTACCAGAAAATGGGGCAGAGCGCCAGCGGCATCGCGTGTGATACGACGGTTGGCAAATTCGGGCCTTTCAAGGGCCAGCTGTTCGTTGGCGACGTCACTCACAGCACCGTGATGCGGTGCTTCCTCGAAAAGGTCAAGGGGCACTACCAGGGTGCCTGCTTTCCCTTCCGCGAGGGCATCGGTTCGGGAACGCTGGCGCTCCGCATGACCGATGACGGCACTATGTTCGTCGGCGGCACCAACCGCGGCTGGGGTTCCCGCGGCACCAAACCCTTCTCGCTGGAACGCATCCGCTTCAGCGGCCGCACGCCGTTTGAAATTCAGGAAATGCGCGCTCAACACGACGGATTTGAACTTGTCTTCACCGAACCCGTGGATGCCGAAATCGCGGCCAAACCGGAAACATGGAAATTCAATTCCTTCTGCTACATTTTCCAGTCCTCCTACGGCAGCCCCGAAGTCGATCATGCTCAGCCCACGGTCACGTCCGCCGTCGTTTCCGCTGACCGACTCAGCGTCCGACTGACACTCAACCAACTCACCCGCGGACACATCCACGAACTCCGCTCAGAAGCCCTGCGCTCCGCAGACGGCAGTCCGCTGCTGCACTCCACCGCCTATTACACACTGCATTACATCCCGGATGCGAACTAGCCACACTCGCATTCCGTTCTGCGCAGGGACGCCCGCTGCCTCTCTTTTCGCAGAGCGAAAAGCGACAGTCACTGCCGCCATTACGCAGAGGTCCCGCCATGTTTCGGCTCTCCACGCTTGCACTCCTCACCTGCCTGCTCAACCCTCAATCACGCGCCATCGCACAAACGGCCGACCCGGATCCCTGGCAGCCCACCAGCCGCCCCGACCGCGTCATCCTGACATGGAGCGCTGATCCAGCCACCACTCAGTCCGTCACCTGGCGGACCTCCACCGCCATCACTCAGGGCGTCGCCGAAATCGCACCTGCAGATCCCGGCCCCAACCCCGAAAAACTGGCCACCCGCATCAACGCCACCTCAGAGGTGCTCGAAACAACCTCCAACACCGCCCACTGCCACTCCGTCACCTTCACCGGACTCACACCCGCCACGCGATACACCTATCGCGTCGGTGACGGAAAGACCTGGAGCGAATGGTTTCAGTTTCGCACGCTCGAATCGCAGCCCGCGCCGTTTTCATTCATTTACTTCGGCGATGCCCAGACAGATCTGCGGTCCCAGTGGTCGCGAGTGATTCGCGGAGCGGCCCAGGAAGCTCCCAAAGCCGCCTTCATGCTGCACGCCGGCGACCTGATCAACCGCGCTGAAAGCGACGCTGAATGGGGCGAATGGTTCGCAGCCGGTGGCTGGCTTAATGGCATGATCCCCAGCATTCCAGTGCCCGGCAATCATGAACAGTCGCCCAGGGACGAAGACGAACCTCAGCTGTCCCGGCACTGGCGACGTTCCTTCACACTCCCTGAAAACGGTCCGCCAAAGCTCCAGGAATCCTGCTACACCCTCGTCTGCCAGGGCGTCCGCATCATCGCTCTCAACAGCAACGAACGCCAGGCGGAACAGGCTGAATGGCTCGATCAGGTGCTCACTGCCAACCAGGAAAAATGGGTCATCTGCTGCTTTCACCATCCACTCTTTTCCACAGGCGCCAACCGCGACAACCGCGCCCTCCGCGAAACATGGAAACCCGTTCTCGACAAACACCGTGTCGACCTTGTCCTTCAGGGACATGATCATACCTACGGACGCACCGGGCTCGACACTCCCACAGCCGGCAGCACCAACGCAGCAACCGGCACCAGCACACGCGATGCATTCACCGGCACTGTTTATGTGGTCAGCGTGAGCGGCCCCAAGATGTACCGGCTGCAGAAGCACCCCTTCATGCGCCGACAGGCCGAAAATACACAACTGTTCCAGGTCATCCACGTCCGCGGTGATCAGCTGAGCTTCGAAGCCTTCACGGCCACCGGTGAACTCTACGATGCCTTTACACTCACCAAACAACCCGGGGCCGCAAACCTCCTTGAAGATCGCATCCCCGACACCCCCGAACGACTCCGGCCTCCAGTCTCTGCCACACCCGCAAAAAAAGCCTCCGAAGCCCTTGAAAGTCCATCGAAAAAACCGTGATTTGCCACGGCGACTGATGAACGGAAAAATCGAGCCGGATTTTCGTTGCTTTGAGTGATCCCAGTGTTCCACGTGTAAAAAACAGCCCGATTCGGTGGCCCGACGTCCCGCACATCGCTCGACATTGATGATTCCGGGGGTGCCTGATGCGACTGAGACTCCTGTCCCTGCGACTGCTCATCTGTGGCCTCACCGCCACCGCCAGTCTCGCCACCGCCTTCTGCTCCACAGCCAGCGCCAATGAGCCACCGGACTTTGTCCGGAATGTACTCCCGCTGCTGCAGACGCGCTGCCTCGAATGTCACAGCAGCAGCGACAAAAGTGGCGGACTGGATCTCGAAGCCGGACTGATTCAGGGCGGACATTCCGGCGCTGTCGTTGTGCCAGGTCAGCCTGACGAAAGCCTGCTGCTGCGACTGGTCACCGACGGCACTATGCCCCCCGATAAATCCAGCCGGCTTTTGCCCGAAGAAATTGAGACCCTCCGCAGCTGGATTGCCACTGGAGCAAAACTGCCGGGGACGAACCAGTTTCCCACCGTCACCTGGGACCGCATTCAGGCCCTGCTGCTGCTGCGATGCACCGTTTGCCACGGACACGACCGCCAGGAAGGCG
>JBEIEK010000090.1:0-18369 GCA_040382995.1 Planctomycetaceae bacterium | reverse complement strand
TGCAGCTCACGCAGGGCCCGACCGCGAAATTCCGCCGACAGTTCCGGTGTCGCCGCTCGCGCGGAGTACTCGGCACAGGCCAGCGCATGGCTGCGACGCAGCTCCTGCGGTGAAAGATCTGCGGTGCTCCCGAAGGGAACCAGCTCCGCCTGCCGCGGATCCACCGGTTCAGCAGCCACCTGCTGCTTGTGCACTCCAATGCGATGATGCGTAAACGCTATGTGCGGGATGTCTGTGGAAACCTGCGGCATGTGACAGGCCACGCAATTGTCCGCAGGCTGCACCGATGCCCGCACAGCAGCCGTGGCGCCGCATGACGAATCCGTGTGGCAGCCCAGACAGGCCCTGCGGTACTCCTGCAACTGCTCGTCACCACTGCGGTCACCTGCCGCATGGCCGCCATGACAGGTTGTGCAGGTCAGTGTCGCTGACGACGTCCAGCAGCGGCTGGCAGCCATCTGATCCGAATGCCCCACAACTTTCATTTCGCCGCCCGCAGTCTGCAGGAACCAGTCGACGCGCACATCCGTGAGCAGACTGCCTGGCTGGAAGTCGGCAGCCGTTCGTCCCGAACGCAGCACCGTCGCATCCCCCCGCAGGTGACACTGGGCACAGACCGCGTCCTGCTGATCCCGGCTGAGCTTCTGTGGGTTGATGATCGGGTCCGCTGTTGGACGCCTGGCCGTGTCCCCGTGTGCCGTGCGGCTGTTCCGCTGAAACTCCACGTGGGCCGCTCCGGGACCGTGGCAGCGTTCACAGCCGATCGCCAGCTCGCCGATCGCCAGTCGGTGAAAAGCTCCTTCGACCTCTTCGAGGCCACCACAATGACAGACGAGGCAGCCCACGTCCACCGGCCGTTCAAAACCCTGCTGGTGTTCGTGATCGTAGCCCGGAGACATGTTCCAGCTGCCAGTGGATGCGTACCAGGTCAATGGCGATTCCGTCAGAAACCCGTCGAACAGGGTCAGATAGGTGCGGCTGTGGCGACCGGATCCGACAAGGTATTCAAGGCGGGCTTCGACCGTGGGACTGCCGGCGTTTCCGGATTCCACATGCCAGAGCTCGGCTCCCCGGCGTTCGGATCGATAGGCACGCCCGGAGGCGGCATGCGCGAAGGCCCCATCTGGCGGCTCTTTGTCGACCCGCACGCGACTCATCGCACGGCTGTGAGCGGTGGCGAGCCAGGTTGCGTGCTGCCCCTGGTGGCATTCCAGGCAGGATTCGGTGCCTGCCAGCGCGGATTGCTCTGCAGCAGTGGGCGGGCTGTGTTCGGAACTGACCGCCTGTGGCGGCGGTTCTTCGCGGAAGTGCACACAGGCCGCGATCACCAGCCCCAGCAGCACTGCAGCCAGAATCCAGCCACCGCGATTGCTCACACGCACGCTCCTTTGTCTTCCATCGCCCTGCCTGACACGGACCGCGTCTCAGGCTTCCTGCAGCGCTTGTTCTCTGCGTTCCAGGAACGCCGCGAGGCTGCTTTCGAGGACCAGACAGCAGAGTCCGGCCAGAATGAACCAGCGCCAGAGTTTCTGGCGGGATTCCAGTTCCGCAGAATCCTGTTGTCGTTCGTTTTGATCATCATTCGGCCGCGCGGCAGTTCCCTGGACCTCGGCCAGTTCCGCGGGCAGTCCCAGTGCCTGCAGCTGGCCGGCCGGGAGCGGTTCTGTGCGGCTTTCGGCTGCCGATACCGTCACCAGCAGACTGGTGGACACCGGACCATTCGGCGTTTGTCCGGTGAGCATCCAGCGACCGGGTGTGTCGAGCTCGACCGATTTCACGAGCTCACCCGTTTCCGCGGACGCAGCAGGTTCCGCAGGTTTCACCGGAGTTCCATCCGGGCGATTCAGCGTCCATGTGTCGCTGCCGGCAAGCGTGGCCGGATTGACTCGCGTACCGGCTTCAAACACCTGACTGCCTGCCTGACGGGGCCATGCCAGCTGCACCAGCCGCAGGAGCAGCGGCGGGAAGCGGCTGGACAGTGCCAGCTGACTATCGGAAGGCTGCCAGCCTGATGTCAGCACATAGATCGCGCCGCCGTTGTCTGCGGGGCACTGCAGGATCGCCGGGTCTCCCGTGTCCATCCGTGCCAGCACTTTCCAGGGAGCAGTGTCTGCAGTGTGAGTCAGCTTGCGATAATGCCAGAAACGGATGGATGAGAAGTCACCGAACTGGGCTGCGGCGAAGGGGGCCAGCCATGGTGCGGTGAGGTCCGGGGCGGTGAGGATGGCGTAATCGCTGACAGTCGCCTCTTCGCAGCTGAGTCCTTCCGGGAGCAGTGGCCGCAGGGATTCGGCCATGGCGGTGGAATTGAGGGCTGCAAGGACGATGCCGCCGCTGTCTGCCAGTTCCCGCAGCTGCACCGCCAGCTTTTCCGGGATGCTGCTGGTGACCACGGCCAGACGCATTTCGGGAGTGGCTGGTAGGGCGTTGCCGTCGGCGGTCAGCAGGTCGGTGACTTCCAGAGGTTCCGCTTCGTTCCCATCGACGACTCGCTGCAGATAATAGCGCATCGCTTCGGCGTCGTTGACATCAAGCGATCCGGCGTGGGCGATGCGGCGGGTGAGCGGGGCATTCAGGGGGAGGTCGGCGACGTTGTCGAAGGGATGCGGATCGCCGGCCAGTTCCACACCGGCTGGTCGCGGCTGATCGGCCGCAGGATCGGGGAGGGTGATCGTGCGTCGCTGTCCGGGTGCCACGTCGGCGGAAATCAGATCACCGAGTGGTTTGCCGGCTTCGTCAAAAATCTGCAGTCCGTACTGACTGGCGGGGGCATCACCGGACGTGGTCAGTCGCACGCGAATGCGACCGGTTTTTTGATCCTCGAGCAGACTCAGGCCGGCATTTCCGGACTGTTCAGGCTGCACGATGCGCAGGTCCAGTCGCACGTTGTCGGGCCATGTGCCGCTTCGCAGGGCGGCGAGGTCGCTGCCTTCCTGAAAGTCCGTGATCAGAATCACCACGCGTTCACTCTCGGCAGCCATACCGGAGGACTGTCCGGCGAGCTCGGTAGCCGTTTCCAGCAGTGCCGGTCCGGTGTCCGTGCCGCGCCAGTCGGGTTCCCACGCTTCGCAGGCTCGTGAAATGAGCACCTCACGGGATTCGCTGGCCGTCTGCCGCCATTCTTCCGCCGAAATCAGCGGCTGGAGCCCCTGAGAGAACTGAGCGACGCTGAGGACATCTGCCGGCTGCAGATCGGCAGCCACCGTCTGCAGTTCCGCGATGAGCTTTTCGCGGAGCCCATCGCGGCGCATGCTGGCACTGCGGTCGAGCAGGACTGCGACGCGACGGGCAGGGCCGCTGCTGTCGGGTTTGAGCAATGAGAGTCGCTGAAAGGGGCGTGCGAAGGCGATGGCAATCAGAGCAATCGCCAGCATGCGGAGGAGCATCAGTGGCCAGTGCTGGGGGGCTGCGCGGCGAGTGGTGCGTGGGAGCGATGCCGGAAGGAACCGCACGAGGCTGAACGGCAGTCGCTGGGCTGGGACACGCCGCAGCATGTGCAGCAGAAACGGGATCCCGGCCAGTGCCGCGCCGGCGACTGCAAAACCCTGGGCCAGAAGTTCGAGCATTACCGAGCCCCCCGCTGCCAGCTTTGAGCGCGGCGCCGCGCTTCGAGAAATTCACTGAGCACCAGTTCGAGCGGTTCATTGGTGAGCAGCTGCCGATGGGCGGCGCCCACGGCATCACATTCCGTCCGCACCAGCTGATTGTGCGCCTCCAGACGACTGCAGTACTCCTCACGCACCTGCTCCGGATCCGCATACACCTGCTGGTCCGTTTCCAGATCCTGAAACAGATGCGGCCCGGCGAACTCCAGCCGCTTCTCTGCGGGATCCAGCACCTGCAGAACCACCACGTCGTGGCGACAGCCCCGCAGCACTCGCAGACCGTCACCAATTTCCTGGATGGGGGCGAGCAGATCGGAGATGAGTACGACCAGACCACGCCGACGCAAACGCTGGGCAGCGTCCTCCAGCGCGACGGCCGGACGCGTCTGACGACCGGGCTGCGCGGCATCCAGGGTGACCATCAGCCGCCGCAGCTGCCCCGGCCGATACCGCGCGGGAACGACGCTCTGCACCGCATCGTCAAATAAGGTCAGGCCCGCTGCGTCACCCTGGCGATTGAGCAGCCAGCAGAGCGATGCGGCGACGGTTTTGGCATATTCCAGCTTGGTCCAGCCCGGGGTTCCAAACGACATCGAACGGCTGATGTCCAGAACCACGTAACACCGCAGGTTGGTTTCGTCTTCAAACAGCCGGATGTAACTGCGGTCTGAACGTGCGAAGAGCTTCCAGTCCAGAAATCGCGGGTCGTCACCCTGCGCGTACTGGCGGTATTCCGAGAATTCCACGGAAAACCCGTGCCGCGGACTGCGGTTGAGCCCGGTGCGGAAGCCGTCCACCACCAGTTTGGCTCGCAGTTCCAGCGACCGGATTCCCATAATCACCGCCGGATTCATCAGCTCGGCAGGCATGTGAAGTCCTTTGGGGTAGTGGCGGGAGGAGCCTGGGAGATTATCTTTCTGGCGGCAACCGCGCGTGGCTCCCCTCTCCCCTGGAAGGGGAGAGGGGCAGGGGGTGAGGGGTAAAAATGACCTGCCAAAACCTGCCCGTGGTTTGCCTGAGGAGCCGGATTTGCGGCTTTTGGGGGGTGTTTGCGGGGTGACTTGGGGGTGTTCTTTGACCCCTCACCCCCGACCCCTCTCCCCTGGAAGGGGAGAGGGGGGATTTGTGATGCGGGTGTCTTGCGCAGCGTTGAATGCCGTGTTTGCAATCCCATGGCCGGCTAGCCTTCCTTCGGATGCTGAACCACCTTCAGCAGCCGCTCGATCAATGAATCCACCGTTACCCCCTGCGCTTCCGCACGATAGTTGGCAAGGATGCGGTGTCTGAGAACGGGGTGGGCCAGTTGCTGGATGTCTTTTGCGGACACGTAGCTGCGGCCTTCCAGCAGGGCGAGTGCTTTGCCGCCCAGCACCAGAAACTGTCCGGCTCGGAGACCCGCGCCCCACGACACGTATTCGGTGATGAAGTCGGGTGTGGTCGGCTGACCGGGACGGGAGGCGGCAGCGAGTCGCACGGCGTAACGCACGACGTCGTCGGCAATCGGAACTCGCCGCACCACCTCGTGAAATTCACGCACCGTTTCACCACTGAACAGCGGCGACACCGGTTCGAAGGCACGCGAGGTCGTTCGTCGCACCACTGTCACTTCATCGTCTTCCGGCAGATAATCAATCAGCACGTTGAACATGAAGCGGTCCAGCTGGGCTTCCGGGAGCGGATAGGTGCCTTCCATCTCGATGGGGTTCTGGGTGGCGAGGACGAAGAAGGGTTCTTCCAGTTCGTAGCGGCGACCGGCGGCCGTGACCTGATGCTCCTGCATGGCCTCCAGCAGTGCGGACTGCGTCTTTGGCGGCGTGCGGTTGATTTCATCGGCCAGCAGCACATTGGTGAAGATCGGGCCGGGAATAAAACGCATCGACCGATTGCCGGCTCCGTCCTCTTCCAGCACCTCAGTGCCGGTGATGTCGGCGGGCATCAGGTCCGGGGTGAACTGGATGCGGCTGAACTTCAGATCGAAGATCTGCGCAATGGTTTTCACCAGCAGTGTTTTGGCCAGTCCGGGAGCACCGGTGATCAGGCAGTTGCCTCCGGACAGCAGGGCAATGAGCAGTTGTTTCACCACGTCCTGCTGCCCAACAATCACCCGCGACAGTTCACTGTCGATCCGGCTGCGAAACTGACGCAGCTGCGTGATGAGTTCTCGTTCGCGGTCGGGAGTGAGTTCCGGTGCTGTCATGGTGAAGCTTCAGGCCTGAAGTGAAGGGGGTGGAGATGCGTCAGTGCGTCATGGCGTAGAAAATCACGTTGATGCCGAGCGGATAGGCTTTCTTTTCGGAAAACTCGCGGAAGTACCAGGGGTCCTCGCCTTCGCGTTCCCAGCCATCACCGAGATCCGTGTTGTGGCCGATGAACATCATCATGCGACCGTTGTCATCATAAACGGCGCGGTAATGCACTTCTTCAGTGCCGTAACCCTGAGCTGAATAGACCTGTCCGTTGGCCAGCTGCTGGGCATAGCCGATTGCCGGGATCTGCGGACGCTCCTGCAGGTCATACACACAGTGAAACACGGGATGTTCGAGCGGGATGTCGACGGGTTCGCGGTCGGGAAAGATCTGCTTGAGCTCTCTGTAGAAGCCTTCCCATTCTTCGTCGCCCCAGAAATCGTCGACCATGAGGAAGCCGCCGTTGAGCAGATAGGTGCGGAGTGCTGCGCGTTCGTCTTCGTCCAGGTAGATGTAGCCTGGCTCGATGATGTAGATGAATGGGTAGTCGAACAGACGGGGGTCGGTGAGCTCCAGAATGACGCCGTCGGGGTTGGTGTGGAGCGATGTGAGCTGCTGCAGGCGGTAAGAGAAATTCAGGTCCGCGTCGGGATAGTCGGTCTGCCAGCCCCAGCGACCGAGGGACCGATAGCGAATGCGGGCAAAAGTGAATACGTCCTGCGAGAAGTTTTCGTCCACCTTCCAGTCAGGTACGCCGTTGCGTTCCACGCGTCCATCCGGGCCCGTGAAGCTGCGGTAGCGCCCCCGCTGTCCGCCAAATTGTGCCAGCACCATTGCGGAACAACCCAGCACCAGCAGGGCTGTCAGGACGGTCAGGCGGCGTCGGTGCATGTTGTGAACCCCCTGTTGCGGTGAATCTGTTACCTGCGGGAGGGCGAGGCTCCTGCCGAGCCGCATTCCCGGCCGAACCATAAACCTCAGGCTGTCCCGGAATCTTCACACAATCAGCGGACAAAAGCCACTGCCAACTCGTCCAGCATCTGCAGAATCTGGTCGAGAATCGGGCCGTCGCTTTCCGGACGGCAGGGACTTCCGGGGTGCGTCAGCTCAGAACGAATCCAGCCCCGACGCCGCAGAAACATGGCCGCCGAATGCCGATAGGCCGGCACAGGTGCCCGAAATGTGAAGAAACCCAGATACTGCAGCACGTCGTTCAGCTGGTAAAAAGCGGCGTCACCGGATTCCCAGAACGCGTCCCGGCGCGCAAACACATCCGGCGCGAAACTGCTCAGCCCCAGCAGATAATCGCTGCCGTACATCACCATGTCGATCGCCAGATCGTTGCCCGTCAGCACAAGAAATTCCGGACGCAGCTCGTCCCGCCACCGCAGCCGCTGCCATTCGAGGCCGCGGTTCAGCGATGAATGCTTGGCCCCCAGACACTGCGGGATCGACAGCAGGCCCCGATAGACCGTTTCACCATATATACAGCCGAATGGGGCAAACATCCTGCCCAGTTCGAACCCGATAAACCGGCCGCTCAGTTCCCCCAGTCGCTGGTAACTGCTGACGATCTCGTCGTCAGCCTGCTGCGTGAGCCCGTATGACTGAATGATGACCGGAGTGCCTCCTGCTGTTTGAATTTCGGCAATCCGCCCGGCATAGGCGTCCTCACTGAATTTCGAACCCGGCGTGTCGCCGACAAATGCACCCGCCACAAACAGGCCTCCGGAGGTGATCGATTGGGTGCGTCTGAGCACTTCGAGGCGAGTGGGGGTGTCAATCAATGCGATATAGCCCGTGTCCATGTTCACGGCGGGAATCAGGCCCGCGGCACAGGTTCGCTCGACGTGCCGGTCAAAGGAATCCCAGTCGACTTCGCCCGGGGACAGAAATGGCAGCAGCACGGCAGACATGCCAGTGATGCGGCGACGGGGACGAAGCAGGGCAGGGGGGTGCAGGGCGGACGTCATTGAAGTTCTCTGAAGTCAGGGGAAATGCTCGCGAATTGCAGGGGCGCGAAGCTCCCGCTGAAGTCGCAGTCCGGGCTTTTCAGGTGCCAGTCCGTGCGGCTTTGGAACACGGTGGCCGCCTGAAACAAAGCTCGCTCCTGCAACACGCGCGACTGCAGCTGCAGGCCAATCGGACGACCGTCCACTGTGAAACCGCAGGGCACGGAAATCGCCGGCAAACCCGCCAGATTGGTGCTGATGGTGCAGATATCGCTGAGGTACATGGCGAGCGGATCTGAGAGTTTTTCGCCGAGCGGGAAGGCGGCTGATGGAGCCACCGGGCCGGCGATCACATCCACCTGCTCGAAGGCCTGCTGAAAGTCCTCATGAATCCGACGACGCACCTTCAGAGCCCTCAGGTAATAGGCGTCGTAGTAGCCGGCCGACAAAGCATAAGTGCCCAGCATCACTCGCCGCCGCACTTCCGCTCCGAATCCCTCCGCCCGACTCTGACAATACAAATCCGTCAGGTCCGCAAACTTCTCGGCACGATGACCATAGTGAATTCCGTCATACCGCGCCAGGTTGCTGGATGCCTCGCTGCAGGCAATGAGGTAGTAGGTGGCGACGGCGTAGCGGGAATGCGGGAGCGAAACCGGAGTGACGATGGCGCCCGCCTTGCGGAGCTCCTCGATCGCGGTCCGCACCGCAGCAGCCACCTCGCTGTCCAGACCTTCACCGAAATACTCTTCCGCCACGCCCACTCGCAGTGGCTGACCCGCTGTTGCAGCCTCCGCCAGCCAGTCCGGTGATTGTTCGGGATGCGATGTTGAATCCCGCGCATCATGACCACCAATGCATTCCAGCAGCAGCGCACAACCTGCGGCATCCACCGCCAGAGGACCGACCTGATCCAGAGAACTTGCGTAGGCGATCAGACCGTATCGGGATACCCGTCCGTAGGTTGGCTTGAGCCCTGTGATGCCGCAGAAGGAGGCGGGCTGGCGAATGGAGCCACCGGTGTCAGAACCGAGCGCCAGCGGCACCATGCCCGCGGCGACTGCTGCTGCCGAGCCACCACTGGAACCGCCCGCGGTGAGCAGTGGATTCCAGGGATTGCGAACAGGACCCGCTAGTCCGGTTTCGGACGATGACCCCATGGCGAACTCGTCCAGATTGAGCTTCCCGATGAGCACTCCGTCTTCGGCTTCGATCCGTTCCACCACGTGGGCGGAATAAGGCGGAATAAAATTCTGCAGCATGCGGCTGCCGGCAGTGGTGGGCATGCCGCGGACACAGAGGTTGTCCTTGACGGCCACCGGGAGCCCCTGCAGGCGACCTGTGGGCCGGCCCTGCTGCCGACGGGCGTCAATCTCTGCTGCTCGTCGGAGTGCTCCCTCGGCATTAACGTGCACGAATGCGTTCAGTGTGCTGTTGAGGACTGCGATGCGGTCGAGACAGCGCTGCGTGAGCGCGACGGAAGTCAGGGTGCCGGAATGGAGCTGTTCCAGCAGTGCAGGAGTTGGCGTGTGCGGCATGGGCGTAATGAAATTGGAGATAGTTTTCGGGGTGGTTGGGAGTTCCTGAGCATAGAGAAACGCGGGGCAAATGGCGAACTCCGGCAACCCTGCAATGAATGGTTCTCTGGAAAATCCGGAAGGCGTAACCGAGACGCATCGGCCGGGGGGCGTGGAGCAAAAGCACGTGTCGGTGGGCAAAGCCTGATGCCGGCTGATCCAGAGCAGAACAGACTGTTTGACATCGGCGATCCAGCCGATGTCTTGAAATATGCCCGCAGCTTTGAGACCATGCAATGTGAGTTCGCTGGGAATCTTCTTACTCCTCGGACCAACCCCGGCACCTGTTACATTCATGAACCTGCCGCGACTGAACCGCAGCGTCACACAGAAACTCCACCTTGGCGACCTGCCCACGGATTCCGAACGCATCCGCGCTTCGCCCGCGGAATTGCTGCAGATGGTTTGGCCCCTGACCGTCGCTGTTTGGTCGTTCAAGGAACCTGTGACACTTGATTCCCGACTTCAGCGACATGTTACACGCGTTATCCGAATCGAACGCTGATTTCCTTGTGATCGGCGCTCATGCGATGGCAGTGCAGGGTTACGTTCGTGCAACCGGGGATTTGGATCTTTGGGTCCGCTGCGATCAGGAATCCGCGCGGCGTGGGACCGGCGACTACTGATTTCCATAGAAGGGCAGTTTGTCCCTGTTTTGTGCAAAGCCGATCTCATCGCCAACAAACAGGCACTCGGCCGGCCAAAGGACCTCGCGGACATCGTCATGCTTCTGCAGAACTCAGACTGACCCCACTGTCCGCCGGTTTCCACCCATGCACCGGATTCGCCGCCAACTTTGTTTTTCCCCGTTTCCGTTTGGGTTCTCCTCCACACTCCGCTAAAATCCGGCATCGCTGCGCGACGCTCTCCCCACCTCTGCAAAAGCCCCCGCCCATGCACCGAATCCGCACGCTGCTCGCCTGCATCGTCAGCCTCGTCCTCGCCGCTGCCGGCCACGCCGACGAATCCCCCAAACCGGCCACGCCCGCTCCCAAACCCGCCCAGGTTCCACCCGACCACCCCGAACGCGCCAAAAAAGGCCTCGAAATCTTCCGCTCCTCCGTCCGCCAGATCCTCACCGATCGCTGTCTCAACTGCCACGGCGGCAATTCCACCAAAGCCAACTTCGATCTCTCCACCCGCGAATCCCTTCTTGAAAGCGGCTTTGTCGGACAGTCCGCAGACGACAGTCAACTCGTGGACCTGATCACGCACGCCGTCGAACCCCACATGCCGTGGAAGGAACCCAAACTCTCCGACGAACACATCAACCGCATCCGTACCTGGATTGACCTCGGGGCCCCTTACGATGCACCGCTCGGCAATCGGCCCCGCCAACCCGCGGCCGAACTTTCCGTGACCGATCAGGATCGTCAGTTCTGGTCCTTTCGCCCGCTGCAGAACACCCCCGTTCCCGTCGCCGCCGATGCTGCCTGGTGCCGCAATCCCATCGATCACTTTGTCCGCGAACGACAGGCTACCGCCGGACTGACACCCAACACCGCCGCCGATCGCCGCACGCTCATCCGCCGCGCCTCCTTTGATCTTCTGGGACTGCCTCCGTCCCCCGCAGAGATCGAATCGTTCGTCAATGATCCCGATCCCGATGCCTGGCCCAAACTCATCGATAAACTGCTTGCTCAACCCCAGTACGGCGAACGCTGGGCCAGACACTGGATGGACGTTGCACGCTTCGCTGAATCGCACGGCTATGAACAGGATTACGATCGCCCCCACGCCTGGCACTACCGCGACTTTCTGATCCGCGCCTTCAATCAGGACATGCCCTGGAATCAGCTCGTTCAGTGGCAGCTGGCCGGTGATGAACTGGCTCCGGGCAACCCCCAGGCCATGATGGCCACTGGATTCCTTGGCGCCGGTGCCTTCCCGACTCAGCTGACAGAGGCCGAATTCGAATCCGCCCGCTATGACGAACTGGACGATATGGTGATGACCACCGGCGTCGCCTTCCTCGGCCTGTCCGTCGGCTGTGCCCGCTGTCACGATCACAAGTTCGATCCCATTCCCGCCCGCGATTACTATGCGCTGGCTGCCACCTTCACCACCACCATCCGCTCCGAAACCCAGCTCGATCTGGCCCCCGAAGGCAACCTCCGGCGAAAAGCCGAATTTGACACTCACCTGCAGTCCCTCCGCAAAGCGGCCACCGAATACCGCAACACACAGCTCCCCGCAAAACTCACCGCATGGCTCGCCGCCAACCCCGCCGATGCCGCAGCCGGTCCCTGGGAACTGCTGCATCTCGAATCCGTCAAATCGTCCGCCAACACCACTTATCAGATGCTCCCCGATGGCTCCGTGCTCGCCACCTCAGAACCCGCAGCTCAGGAAGTCATCACCATCATCGCCCAGTCCCGCCGCGCAGCCCCCGCGGCACTTCGCCTCGAAACGCTCACCCACGACAGCCTGCCCCGCCGCGGACCCGGTCGCGCTCCCAACGGCAACTTCGCCCTCGGCAACATCCAGCTGCAACTGCTCCCGGAAACCGATACCGAAAACCCCGTGAATGTTCCCTTCACGGCTGCTCGCGCCACCCATCAGCAGGATCCCGGAAATCTCTCCGTCGCCGCCTCCATCGACCAGGACCCCATTTCCGGATGGGCGGTGGATTCCGGAGGAATCGGGAATGATCAGGCGGCCGTCTTCGACTTCGCTTCACCACCAAACACCGATCAGCCCGCGACTCGTCGCTGGTCCATCACGCTGACCTTCAATCACCCCAATGCCCGCCATTCCGCCGGACGCTTCCGACTGTCACTTGCCGGACTTGCCGGAGCGGCCGCCGAAGTGGGCACCCCTGGACCCGACAGCAAGGTGCTCGCTGCACTCCAGTCACTCCGCGATGGCAACGCCAAACCCAACTCCCCGGAATACGCCACCGCACTTGACTGGTTCGCCACCCTCGACCCGGACATGCTCAAACTGCAGCAGGCCATTACCGAAGCCGAACGCAAAGGCCCCCAGCTGGAAATGGCGACCGTGATGGTCACCAGCGAAGGCCTGCCACACATGCGTCATCACGCCGATGATCGCGGCTTCCCCCACTTCTACCCCGAAACCTTTCTGCTCAAACGCGGTGACGTACACCAGAAACAGGAACGCATCGATGCCGGTTTCCTGCAGGTGCTCACGCCGGCCAATGCCGACCGCAATCGCTGGCACGTCACCCCGCCCGATGGCTGGACTCGCACCAGCTTTCGCCGCGCTGCCTTCGCCAGCTGGATCACCGACAGCCAGTCCGGCGCCGGTTCACTGCTCGCCCGCGTCATCGTCAATCGCCTCTGGCAGCACCATTTCGGCCGCGGCATCGTTGCCACACCCAACGATTTCGGCATCTCCGGCGAACGCCCCACTCATCCCGAACTCCTCGAATGGCTTGCCCAGGAGCTCATTCGCAGCAACTACAGCCTCAAACACATGCACCGCCTGATGCTCACCAGCAGCACATGGATGCAGTCGGGACAGTTCGATGAAACCCGCGCTTCCATTGACCGCGACAATATGCTCCTGTGGCGCCGCAGCCCCCAGCGACTCGAAGCCGAAGCCATCCGCGACTCCCTCCTCGCCGTCGCCGGTGTGCTGGATCCAACCCCCTTCGGCCCCGGGACTCTCGATCAGAATATGACCCGCCGCAGCATCTACTTCTTCATCAAACGCAGCCAGCTGATCCCCATGATGATGCTCTTCGACTGGCCGGAACACCTCGTCAGCATCGGCCAGCGCCCCGTGACCACCATCGCACCTCAGGCCCTGATGTTCATGAACAGCCCTCAGGGACGTCGCTACGCGAGCGCCTTCGCTGACAGACTGGGGCAGGGCACCCCCGCGGAAATCGCCGAAAAAGCCTGGCTGCTGGCCTTCGGACGCCAACCCACCACCGCTGAACAAGCAGCCGCCACCCAGTTCCTCACCGGTCCCAATCCCACAGCCCCGCCAGCCCGCGAAACACTCGTAAACTTCTGCCAGACCCTCTGCAGCATGAATGAGTTCGTGTACGTGGATTGACGGCAACGGCGGACACAATTGAGCCGCCTGGCGGCAGCCTGCGGGCGTTGACTTTCTGGCAGGAGTCTGTGCCGGGAGGGCGAAACTCCTGCTGAGCCGCATCCCTGCCGCGAACGCTGCACCGATCCCTGCCGCTTCGTAAAACGCTGGCAATCACTCACAGCGCGGACCAGCGTTCGGCGGCTCGGCAGGAGCCTCGCTCTCCCGAGTCTTCACCCGTCTTTTCACAGGATTCCAGAGAACTTCACCGTCATTTGGCTTCCGCCCATCCGCTCAATCTCCTGCGGGCAAAATGCAGCGATGACGCGGAGTCACTTGTTGTCAGGTCGCTTCCGGGCGGCGGCACGTTCCACGGCTGCCTCAAGCTCCCGCTGGATCTCTTCCACTGGCCGCAGTGGCTGATCACTTGACTCCACCGGCCGCACCTCGTTGCGCTCCGCGTCCCAGTGGACGGGGCCGTATTTGGCGGCGCCCGGAGTCCCAGTCAGAATGTGCCACAGAGCGTCGCCCTTGTTGTAGTGCCAGAATTCATACGGGAAGTGCATGAACCCGTGCTCTTCCAGGATCTCCGTAATCGCCAGGCGATTTGCCAGGAACTCGGGTTCCACAAACGGGGATCGCATCGGCGTGCGTTCGCTCATTTCCAGATACGGGTTGCCGCGCCAGACTTCCGTACCATCACTGCTGCGAAAGACAGAAATGTCAATCGCTGACCCGGACATGTGAGTGCCGACTTTGGGGACGATGGCCACCAGTACCGAGCAGCGGCGGAAGAGCATCGCGGGGTCCGGCAATTCGCCACCGGTTTCCCAGAGACATTTCCGCAGAATGGCATCGAAAATCTCGGGGCGACTGCCAAGTGTTTTCTGCATTGCGAGCGTGCGGTAGCAGTCTTCGATCTTCAGGATCCAGCCGCGGCGACTGACGGCTCGAGCGATTTGCAGCACGTCCCTGGCGAGGCTGGCACGGATCCAGTGAATCCGCTGCAGTCCCGGACCAATCGGGCTGTCACTGAAGACCAGCGGCACGCCCTCTCGCGCAGCCAGCGCAGGCAGGTTCTCAAACGGCTCGCCACATTCCTGCACAGGCCATGCCGCGATCTGCTGTACCAGGTCATAACCCAGTTCCAGCTGCTGCCGCCAGTATTCCCGCCGATCTGAGTCGTTTGGTGTCATGAAGTGCTTTCTGTGTTGTTGCCTGCCGTGCCGTCAATTTGCGGCGTGCGGAGAAGGTCAATCCCCGGCACGTCATTCCGGATCCCACACCACACACCTCAAACCTTCACCGGCTCGACAGGGAGTTCCTCCAGCAGCTCTGTATTGCGACGACCGCGACCGCTGGCTTCCGCCAGCTGTCGTGCTGCCGCAATGCTGGTGTCCAGCACCAGTCTCAGCTCAACTGTCCACACGCCCGATTCCGGCATCACGAATTCCCAGTGAGGTACCACGCAGACGCTTTGGTGCACCGCTTCAAATCCATCCTCCGACTGGCTGATGGTTTCAATCGGAAAGGCCCAGATGCCACCGCGGTGAGTGGACTCGAGGCTGGCGTCGATCCCCAGCCATTCATCGACCAGACTCAGCCGGTCGCTCTCACGCAGATCGAGCGGGGTGTCCAGAGTTCCGAGGCGAGCACCGTTCTGGTCGTAGAAGTAGCGGTCATCCAGTCCGCCGGGCATGGCTGCGAAATTCAGCTCGACACCGAGGTGCAGTGGGAGTTGCGGAGGGAAGCCGGAGACGTGGTATTGAATGAGGATTTCATTGGGGCGGTCGGACGACAGCATCACCAGTTTGCGAATGGTGCCGGTCAGATCGCTCACCTTGCCTGTCCGCGTCAGATCGACTGCAATCCGCTTTTCACCCCGCCGCAGACTCGCCTGGTAGTCACCGGTTGCGAAGTCTCCGATGACGCCACGGCCCTGCCGGAATTCGTCAAACGACAGCCGTGGCTGCAGAAACAAATCCACCAGACTCTTGCGGGGCCATTCGTCATACTGGATCTTCAGATGCAGATCGGGCTGACGAAAGCGTATGTCCTTTGAAATGGAGGCCAGCTCAGCGCTGTCCGAGCTGCTGCGGCTGGCGGCGTGATCGAGGATCCGCTGGTGATAGGGTTCCGGGCGACGATTCAGAGTGGCCAGCAGATTCACCGCGTTTGTGCGGACATCCAGTTCATACATGTGGCCACCACAGGCTGGCGAAAACGCGGCCGACAGTCGGTGATTGCAGATCCGCACTTCATTGCGGCCATCCAGATTGGCATCTGACACTTCCGCACCGATCCATGCACCGGTTCCCCGCACGATTTCGTTGAGCAGATTTTCGGCGCGGATCAGTTCCGCGTAGACGGCGTTCCGCAGGTGCGGCAGATAGAGTCCTCCGAAGGCACCGTGCCAGTATGAGCAGTTGCACTGGCTGCGGTAAAGATGAGTGCGGGCGCGTTCCAGCAGTTGCGGGGCGTTTGAGGCCTCCGCCCACTCCGCCGCCGCCGCACCTACGGTGGCTGACATCGTCGCCAGACGATTGCTGATTCCAATCATCCGCGAATACATCTCGTGGCTTTCCGAATAACGCGTCCGGAAATTTCTCCAGAAGCCGCCACGGGTGTAGCGGATGAGCTTCTGCCAGTCAGCGTCGTCGGGATGCATTCGCCCCAGCGTGACAAATTCCCGCTGCGACTCCGGTGGCAACACCCACTCCGTCATCTCGCGGTAACTGGCATCCGGCAGATAACAGCGACCAACCGGCGAGACGTCGCGGAGAACCTGCGCTGGCGTGCACAGCTGGATCCACGATTGGTTTTCGCGGAGCAGATCCAGGAAGTCCCGGAGCCAGCGGTCTTCGTAGACATGCTTTGCCGTTTCCGGCCACGAACCAAACTTCTCGCCGTCGTCGCCAAATACCAGCACCGGATTCGAATGAGCAGCCGCCGTCTCACGCAGATACTCAATCACCTCGGCCGGCTTCGAGAATGGAATCAGATACCGCAGACGCTCGCTGTCAGGGAACACCGACAGCACACGTCCCTCGTCCTCCGTCACGTAGTAACCAAACAGGTCCTTCTGCGGAATACCGGCACAGCGGAAGTGATAGTCATCAATGATCGTGTACTGCATGCCCGCGGCTGCGATGTCACCGGCAAATGTCTGCTCCCAGACTCGCTCGGGAAGCCACATCCCACGAATCTCCACTCCAAACAACCGCTGCAGATGTTCGGCATAGCCCCGAATCTGACCAATCCGGTCCCGCCGCGGAATGTTTGCCAGAATCGGCTCATACCACGCCCCGCCGATCACCTCCATCCGACCTGATTGCGCCAGCGTTCGCAGACGCGAAATGTACTCCGGTCGGTGGCGCTCCAGCCATTCCAGCAGACTGCCCGATGTGTGCAGCGCAAACGGGATCTCAGGGTAATCCTCAAGTACGTTCAAAAACGGTTCATACGCGTCCCGATAGGCCTGCGCAAATACTCCGTCGAAATTGCCGATGGGCTGATGGTTGTGAAAGCTGAGCACCAGCCGTACTGTTCCGGTCATTTTCCAACGCTCCCTTTGCAGGTCCCTCCGGATGCCCGAACTCCAGCCCGGCACAACCGGTTCCACCCGCTGCGAACAATAACGATCTGCTGCAAAAAAAACGCCGGATCTCAGGCATTTCCGAGACATTTTCACCCTGACACCCGCAGCTCAAAACCGCAGAAACCGCCTCAAAATACCCATTTATCCAGGGCTGAATGTCAAGCACCATTCACTTTGTCGCCTTTCGCTCTGAGGAAGGACGTCCTTTCAAAGAGTTGAGTGCCTCTGGCTGTTTTCGCCGAAACACCCGCCGTCGCATCCCTCAATCCCAAACACCAGCCCCGCACACCGCGAAACTCCATTCCCCCGCTTTCTCCTCGAACCCTAAACTGCAGAGTGTTTCGAACACCGCCTCAGCACCTGTCAGCTGCTGGCCCGGGTCACTCTCAGAGAACTTCCCATGGCACACATGTCGTCTCGCCACACCCTGCTGCTGCTCGCCACCGCCTGCCTGCTCCTTGGGCAGACCGGCTGCGCAAAACTCATGCACAACCTCAAGCCGCACCGCCTCCGCATGCTGAACTACAACAGCTCGTCATCCGGTCGCGATGATGTGTACTTCAGCGTCTCTGACCCGCTGACGCCAGTGTCACAGAACAGCCTCCCAGCTGATGTGGTTCCCGGTCAATGACAGAGTCCCTCAGTGTCGCCTGTGACAGCGAAGCCGACACACAACGACTTGCCGAAGACCTCGCCACACACCTGTCACCCGGTCTGACCATCGCACTGGATGGGGAACTCGGTGCCGGAAAGACGCACTTCACCCGCGCTCTCTGCAAAGCTCTGGGGGTTGATGACAGCCAGGTCAACAGCCCCACCTTCGTGCTGCTGCAGCTGTATACCGACGGCCGCATCCCCGTCGCACACTTCGACACCTGGCGACTCGGCGGACCCGATGAATTCCTTGCCATCGGCAGCGACGAATACCTTCATAGCCCCCACTGGCTGTGCCTTGTGGAATGGGCCTGCCGCGTAAGCGATTGCCTGCCGGAAGATCACCTGCAAATCACCATCCAGCACACCGGACCGGAAGCCCGCCAGTTTATCATTTCTGCCACTGGGGAACGGGCGGGAAAGATCCTGACCGCCCTGAACGCGGCCCGCGGCCATTGAATCGCCGAGAAAATCACACCCGTCTCAGTGCTGCTGTTGTTTCCGGCCGCTGCAGTCAATCAACGTGGCCCGTTGGCAAACAGTTGCTGTAACCGCTGAGCACGCAGCTGGAGCTCTTCAGGAGACAACATCTGGAGGTCCTGCTTAGATTCAATCGGTTGCTGCAGAACTTCCTGGAGGGTGCGGATGCGTCCGATCACTTCACCCTTTTCGATCCCCTGTTCGATCCCCTGTTCGATTCCTTCCTGAACGGCCTTCTCCAGTCGTGGTTCAAACAGCACTTCATAGATGGTGGGCATTTGCGTCTCCGATTCGATCTGCAGTCCGGTTCTG
>JBEIEK010000089.1:0-18446 GCA_040382995.1 Planctomycetaceae bacterium | reverse complement strand
CCGCAGGGCGCGGTTCATGAAAGTGCACGTGTTTCCCTTCAGCCGTCGCGACGGAACTCCGGCCGCCACCATGCCCGACCAGATTCCGCCCGAAGAAATCCGCCGCCGCGTCAGCGTGCTCTCAGAACTCGAACGAGAACTCGCTCACCAGTACTACCTCGAACGTGTCACCCAGTCCGCCCGACTCGAAGTGCTTGCCGAACGGCTTGTTGAAGGCCACACCGACAGGATTCGCGGCACTGACCGCTCGTACATGCCCGTGGAATGTCCGGGCACAGCTGCAGATCTCGGGCACTTCGTGCAGTGCCAGGCGATCGCTGCGGACAGGCAGACGGTCACGGCCCTGCGACTGGAACCCGCCCGACAGGAAGTCCCGCGGGTGCGTCTCGGGGAACCGTGGTCGGACGTCGAAGAGATTTCGGAAGGCACAACAATTCTGCAGGACGGAGTCTGCGGCACCGCCGTCGTGCCCGCGTCAGCCGGACTCCTGCCGGTGCTCGACTGGCCCGGTTCCGAACTCACTCTGACTTCCGCAACATCCACAGCATCGGGGGCCGTCTGATGGGGGTCCTGATTGCGATTGAGGGCATTGACGGTGCGGGGAAGGGGACGCAGGCCGCAAGGCTTGTGCAGTCTCTTCAGGAACGCGGCCTGCGTGCTGATTCACTCCAGTTTCCACGGTATGCGGCGACCACCTTCGGGCGGTCGATCGCCGACTTTCTGAATGGTCGCTTTGGTGCCCTGGATCAGGTGCACCCACAGCTGGCATCGGTGCTGTATGCCGGCGATCGTTTTGAATCGCGCGAACTGCTGCTGCAGCTTGTGGAAGCCAACGATGTGCTGGTGCTTGACCGCTATGTCGGTTCCAACCTGGCTCATCAGGCTGCAAAGCTTTCCGGAACCGAGCGCACCGAACTGATGGAGTGGATCGAACTGGTGGAATATGGTGTCTTTCGCCTGCCTCGGCCACAGCTCACGATTGTGATTGACATGTCCAGTCAGATGAGTCGCGAACTGGTCGCGCGGAAGGGAACTCGCGATTACACTCAGCAGCAGGCCGATCTCCACGAATCCGATCTGCCCTATCTCGAAAAAGTGCGTCGCTGCTATCTCGCGCTGTCCCACAGCCGTCTGGACTGGCGGACGGTGCACGGTCTGGCGGACGACGGCCGTTTAAGGACCGTCGACGAGGTGGCCGCCGACATTCTGGCCCATGTGCTCAGTGAAGTGCCCTCGGTCCATTCACAACCCTGAAGTGCTCCCCCAATGTCAGCACCTGCGATTCCTATTTTCTCTTCCACATTCCGTCGCAGGTTTGTCTGTCTCAGTGTTGCCGGGATTCTGCTGCTGGGAGCGATCTGGCAGGTGCTGGGGGTGCTTCCATGGCCCACAGCCGCCGTCTTCTATGGGATTCCGGCGATTGCGGACGAATCTCCCGAGTCAGCCGAACGCCTGCTCAACGTGCGGGACTGGAATATCAGTGAAGCCAGCGGCATGGCTTTAAGCGGTCGTCATGACGGCTGCATCTGGCTGCACAATGACTCGGGGGATCAGCCGCGGTTGTATCTGGTCGGGGCCACGGGAAGGACCCGCGCGGTGCTTCGGCTGGACGGCGTCGAGGCCACGGACTGGGAAGACATGTGTGCATTCCGCTCCGGTGACGCCAGCTGGCTGCTGGTGGGAGATTTCGGGGACAATGGTGGAGATCGCGGTGCGGAGCGTCCGGGGTGCCGTCTGTGGCTGTTTCCCGAGCCGGATTTCCAGCTGCCTCCCGCAGATGCACAACCTCTGCAGCACGCTCTGCGTGCTCCGATCGAGGTCCGTTTCAGCTGGCCTGGTGGGGCTCGGGATTGTGAGAGTGTGGCGGTGGATGTGGCTGGCAGTCAGATTCTGTTGTGCACCAAGGCGAAAGCATCTGCGGCGGCCATTCACAGCATTCCGCTCGATCTGCAGACGAAACTGCAGGTGCGTGAGGCGGGGCTTGTCTGTCGTCTGGCGGTGCCTTACGCAACGGCGATGGACATTTCCCCGGACGGTCGACGCCTGGCGATTGTGAATCCATTAAGCGGCGTATTGTTCGAGAAATCGGCCGGGCAGGCGTGGTCTGAAGTGCTGGTCTCGCCCCCGCAGATACTCACACTGCCACCCCGTGCTCAGGGTGAAACGGTCTGTTTCGAGTCGGATTCGCGGGCTTTGCTGGTGGGAAGCGAAGGTCGCTGGCAGGACATTTGGCGGGTGCGTCTGCCGACGGGCGACAGTGATCCAGCATCCGAACCACGTTGACTGCGGGGCACATTCGCTGCTAAAATCCGGGGGATTTTCTGCGGGAACATCGGGATTCTTCCTTCCAGCCGCAACGGAATGCATCTGGAGTCCGCAGTCAGCGAAATTGTCAGGACGACATTATGACATCCCCCTGCAGTGCAGATTCTGAACCGGATCCGGCGGTTGTGCCTGCAGCGCAACTGGAACAGCTGCGTGAAGCTCGGCGGGTGATTCGTCAGGAGGCGGATGCTCTGGTGCAGCTTTCCGAAGGGCTGGACCTGCGTTTCTGCGAAGCGGTGCAACTGATCGAACGCTGCACCGGCAGTGTCATCGTCACCGGTGTCGGTAAGGCGGGGCTGATCGGCCGAAAGCTCACCGCGACCTTCTGCAGCACAGGCACGCGAGCTCATTTTTTGCATCCGACGGAAGCGCGACACGGAGATCTGGGATGTATTTCCGCAGCTGATGTCGTGCTGGCTCTGTCCAACAGCGGTGAGACAGATGAACTGTTGAGTCTGCTGCCGGTGCTGCGGCGGATGCAGGTTCCGCTGATTGCCATCACCCGAGACGACCAGAATCCTCTGGCCCGGGCCGCGAATGTGGTGCTCATGCTGGGGCGGCATGCGGAAGCCTGTGAGCTGGGTCTGGCACCGTCCTGTTCCACGACCGCCATGCTGGCACTCGGTGATGCACTCGCTCTGGTGCTCAGTCGCGTTCGCGGTCTCACGGCCGAACGTTTTGCCATGTTTCATCCGGCCGGCAGTCTGGGGCGCAGGCTTGCTCCGGTGAGGGACGTGATGCGTCAGGGGAATCAGTTGCGCGTGGCGGCGGAGACGGCCACTGTGAGAGAAGTGATGATTCAGCTGAGCCGTCCGGGGCGACGCACGGGCGCCGTGATGCTCACCAACGCTGCAGGCCGCCTGAGCGGGCTGTTTACCGACAGCGATCTGGCGAGACTCTTCGAATCGCGACGGGATGACCAGCTGGACGAATCAATCGAGCGAGTCATGACGCGAAATCCGGTGACCATTCATCCGGAAGCCCTGCTTCCCGAAGCCATCCGGCTGATGTCTGAGCGGCATTTGAGTGAGCTGCCGGTGATTGACGCGGAGCGGCGTCCGGTGGGGCTGCTGGATATCACGGATGTGCTGAACGCGGTGGAGCCGACCGCGCTGGAAAAGTCAGCCTCCACCTCCCGAATTCCCAATTCTTCCCGGTCTGCCTGATGCCTGAATTGATCGTCAAATTGGGTGAATTGAACAGAAGCAGCACAACTGGAACGAAGCGGGCAGCTGCTGTCGACGAAAACAAAACGACCGACGAAAACCCGCAGTCTGAAGCCTGATGTCAAAGCCGGAAGTATGGGACAGGGAATGCCAAGACTACTGCGAACGCTGCTGGCTGGAGCCGGTTTGGCGGCAGTGTATCTTGTGATTTCGCAGTTTTCCCGACCATGGCTGACTGCTCCTGCCAATCTGCAGGAACAGCAGCGGCGAACAGCCGCGACTGCGGAAGTTCCCCGCAAGCGGCAGTCACCCGTCTTCACGGACGCGGCCGAAAAGTGGTTTCCCGGGGATGAGTGGGTGCGGAATGCGAACGGACGTGTTCGCGACGGCGGCCGACTGCTCTTCTTTCAGCAGCATCGGATGATCAACGAAGGACGCTCGCTTCAGGTCAGTCCTGTGGCGATGCTCTGGGAGGGATCGGCTGGCAGTGAACCCGTAACAGCCACCGCAGATTCCGCTCAGCTGGATGCGGAACTTCAGATCAGCCTTGGCGAAAGTTCGATGGGGCGTCTGACCAGTGGCCTGCTCAGTGGCGTGGTCCGCATCACGGGGCCGAAAGGTCTGCGAGTTGAAGGACGCACGTTTCATTATTCAGCCGATGTGATGAAGATCTGGACCAGTCAGTCGGTAAAGATTGTCTGGGACGGTCACACAGCGACGGCAGAAGGTGGCGCAGAGATTGAACTGCAGGGCGGGGATGAGGCTGCGAAGAGCGACTTACTGTCCGTGACCGACGTGCAGCGCATTCGGCTGCTGGGGCGCGTCACGTGTGACATGCTGTTTGTGGATGGCAGTGGCCGACGTGAGCCGTTACCGTTGAAGGTGAGTGCTGCAAACGGGATGGAATACTTTGTGCCGACGCGGGAAGCGACGTTCTCTGGTTTCGGCGACCGCGAACTGCGACCGGACAATCAGGTGATGGCCGAGCGATTGCTGGCTGACGGTTCGGGCGATCGCCTGTACTGTTCCCGGCTTGTGCTGCAGCTGCAGCCTAAAGTCACTGCGGCTCCGCAATCCGGAAAAACACCGCGACTGACGCTGGCATCGATCTCGGCAGAGGGACGTCGCGTGTTGTTCCGTTCCACACAGCAGCAGTTGACGGCCTCCATGAGCCAGCTCAGGTATCGCCTCGAAGACAATCTGCTGGAACTGATCGGGCGTCCTGTGGCAGCCACTGGTAAGCCCGTGTTTGTGCAGCTGGAACAACGCGGTCGCCGATTAACGGCTCCGGCCGTCTCGATCAGTCTGGATTCCAATCGTCAGGTCCGTTACGTGAAGTGTTCGGGTCCGGGAACGCTGCTGCCTGCTGATCCTGCCGTGGCGGAGGCAGGCGGTGCGGCTGCTTCGAGCGAGGCGGCAGATCCGGGCGCGGCGATCGAGGCGTCGTGGAACGAATCGCTCACGCTGGCCAGCGGCGAAAAGGACGTGCTGACGCTCACTGGCGCAGCACGAGTGGCGGATCTCAGTCGGAAACTGACACTGACGGCAGCTCAGATCCAGCTCGCACTGCAGCCGCAGCAGCGGCAGTCAGGAAGCGATGCTGCGACACTTCCCGGGCTCGTCAATCCAGCACTGGGGACCCTGCGGCCTCAGCAGTTGCTGGCTACGGGCGGCGTGCGTCTGGAGTCGCCCGGCTTTTCCGGAAATGCTCTGGACCGCCTGACGGTGGACTTTGAGTCTGCAGGTGAACCGTCCGGGAAGCTGGCCGCTGTGAATGCAGGTGGCGGTGCGAGTCGGTCGTGGCAGAAACCCGGAGGTGGTTCTGCCGGAGCCGGTCCGCTCGCAGAGGGCAGCACGGAATTCTCCTGTGATGCGGTGGAAACACGTTTGAAGACATTCGCAGACGGGACAACGCAGTTCCATCAGCTCTGGTTGCGCGGGAATGTGGCGATCACCCATGAAGCTCCGCAGCGAGCGGACAGCTTTACGGCGCAGGGAAACCTGCTGCACGCGTCCGCCGATGCTGAGGGAAAAAGAAGTCTGCATTTGAGCGGTGATCCGGCCAGTGTCATTCGCAACACCGCCAGAATTGATGGGCCGCGAATTGACCTTGTGGAAGCCGCCGGGACGCCGTCTGCCGGAACCGCTGCGGCTGTGGCTGCCGGCGGGGGAGTGCAGGGCGAGGCCACTGTGGAGGGTGGCGGAAGATTAAGAATTGTGGTTTCCCGCGGTCCGGATGGCAGCGAACTGCCGCAGCCAACTCCGATGGACATCTACTGGAACGAACGGATGACCTTCGCCGGGCGCACCGCACACTTCGTTGGCAGCGTGCGGGCCGTCCTGAATAATGAAACGGACATCGATGCGGAATTGACCTGTGCCGGGATGAAGGTGCATTTCGCTGACGATTCACAACTGGCAAACACCGGCTCCAGTGACGCATTCAGAATGGTGTCCCGAAGCAGCGGCGACGGAGCTGATCCGGCTCAGGTCAGCCGCATTGAACGGCTGGAGTGTGAAGGGCGAGTCGTTGTGGACATCGAGACGATGGTCGCCGGCAGCGTGACGGGGCGGCACCACGCGGAGTTCGCGGACCTGGTGATGCACGGCGAATCCGGCGAGTTTACGGCCGCTGGACCTGGGATGGTGGAGTCTGTGCAGCCGGATCAGCGCCGCCGGCTCACGTCGACCAGCCGCGCCGTCGCCCGCGCGAATACCCCCATCAAAACCCCTGACCAATCCTGCCTGTTCGTCCGGGCTACGTTCATCGGCAATCTGGAAGGCAACCACCATTCTCGGTTCGTTCGCATGCGGCAACACGTGCGCGGCGTCTTCGGTCCGGTGGCGTCACTCGACGATCGGCTCGATGTCGATGGTCTTGGAGTGAACGAATTGCCGGAGAATTCCGGGGCGATGGGATGTGAGAACCTGACGGTCTCGGTGACTCCGGCACTGGATGGCAACGAATCTTCATTCTCACTCGTGGCTGAATCCAATCCTGCCGGCACCGGCAGAGGCACAAGAGCCCCCTGTCGGCTGGAATCGAGACTGTTCTCCGGTGATGCCGACCGCATCACGTATGATCACGCCAGACAGCAGTATATTCTGCGAGCGGAAGAGGGACGTCAGGCCCGCGTGACCTACGTGCCGAATGGCGGTGAACCTCAGTCATTCACAGGACGCCGCTTCGAGTACTACGCAGATCGGAATCATCTGCAGGCCAATCAGGTGTCTGGCGTCCAGGCGACCGGCGGACTGTAGCTGGCAACGCTGAAAAATGACGCCGGTAGACTCGCAGTCGTCGTCGGCACATGTCGCATTTGTTCGATGGGGTGTCATATTGTGTCAATGGTCCCGCAACTGGGCCATGCGGCAGGTTCTGGCTGAAAAAGGCCCGATGACTGAACGGTGGCTCAGGCTTGAACTCGCCCTGAGGATGTACGGCCACGAGGAACCGATGAGACTGCTGATCAGGAAGGCACTGTCTCATGTTTCCGATTGAAGCATTTCGCGGCACCGTGGAGCGGTTCCTTGCAATTCTTACTTCCCTTGAGATTCGCCCTGGCGTTGTGTTGCATGGATTGCGTGTGGCTGCAGAACCCGGGAAGTCTCAAAACCCGGCGGTCGGTGGACTTCGATATTGCTGAAACTGCTGGAGCGCTGCAGGCTGACTGCTGGGCCCCCCCCCTGTGAATCCCCCGGTAACTGTACGTGACCGCGCGGCCAGCGTCGCACCGGGAGCGGAACGGGGGCGTACCGCACTAACGCGGTGACACTCAATCAGTTGCACTGAGTGCACGCGTGTACACTCAACAGATCACGTAACCGAACAGTTGGATCTCCGCCCGGGCAGGCCTTTGACTTTTCCGTCTGCGAAAACTCTGCAGGTCCCGAAGACTCTGCTGACACCTGTCAAGTGCGGGTTTACCCGTTTTTCAAAAAAACAAATGAATCGCTGAAAAAATCTCGGGATTTTGCTGAGGCTCCCTTTTAGTTTGCGTGCCGAGCGGGAAATGGAAGATTTGCACCGAGTGCATGCATTTTCCGCATAAGTCAGTTATCGCAGTTGAGAATCAGGAGAGTGCCATGAACATTCGCGCCCTGCTCCGCCGTTGTGGTCGTGTTTCCGGCCGCACTCAGTTCCTTGCCGAGACGCTGGAGTCAAGGCTGTTGCTGGCTGCAGTTGTGGCTCCATCGGCCGTCGGGGCGTCAGCGACTCCACGTTACGTGTCTGGCGAGGTGCTTGTGCAGTGGAAGCCGGACATACAGCCACAGAACCACGGGCTTCAGACTCTGTCCATGCCAGGTGAAGTGGTGGAAACGATCGAGACGCCGATCATGCTGTCCATGGGTTCGGGGCGGGTGGAGCGACTGCGCCTGACCGGTGGAATCAGCGTCGAGGAGGCGGTGGCGACCCTCCAGGCAGATCCGCGGGTCAGCGTTGCAGAGCCGAACTGGATCTACCAGAGCACCGCAGTGAGCAATGATCCGCAGTATCTGAGTGGTGGTCTGTGGGGCATGTACAGCAGTGACTCTCCGGTCGCGACAGGGCCAGCGGGAACCACAAACGTCTGGGGTAGTCAGGCAGAGCAGGTTTGGAACAATGGTGTTACCGGCTCCTCCAATGTGATTGTCGGCGTGATTGATCAGGGCGTCCAGACGACTCATCCGGACCTTGTCAACAACATCTGGGTGAACCCGTTTGAAACCCCGGCCGACGGGATTGACAACGATGGCAACGGCTACATCGACGACATCCATGGGTGGGACTTTGTCAACAACGATAACTCTGTCTACGACGGCTCCGCAGACAGCCACGGAACTCATGTGGCGGGCACGATCGGGGCCGAGGGGGGCAATGGTCTGGGGGTGACCGGGGTCAGTTGGGACGTCACGATGATTTCCCTGAAATTCATGGGCCCGACCGGTGGAACAACAGCGAACGCGATCCGAGCTATTGATTATCTCACCAACCTCAAGATTCGGCACGGCCTGAATATTGTCGCCAGCAACAATTCATGGGGTGGTGGCGCTTATTCGCGACTGCTGCACGAGTCGATCATTCGCGGAGCGAATCAGGACATCCTGTTTGTCGCCGCTGCCGGCAACGCGACTGCCAACAACGATGCCGTTGCAAGTTACCCCGCAAATTACAATACCTCGGTAAGAACTCCAGCGATGGCAGCAGCAAGCTATGATGCGGTGGTTTCCGTCGCCGCCATTACTCAAACCGGTGCCCTCGCTTCCTACTCCAATTTTGGTGCCACTTCTGTCGACATCGCTGCACCAGGCGATTCAATCGTCTCGACAGTACCCGATGGGTACGGCACCCGCAATGGCACGTCCATGGCCGCACCTCACGTCACCGGTGCGATTGCCCTGTTCGCATCGGTAATGCCGGGCCGAGTGCCCGCCGCCGTCATCCGTTCAGCCGTTCTCAGCAGTGCAACGGCAACGCCGTCCGTCGCTGGGAAGACAGTGACGGGGGGACGTCTCAATGTTACTGAAATGCTCCGCCGGTCAGCCAGTATCGAGCTGGATCGGGACCTCTACGGACCATCGCAGTCCATGAACATCACCGTCACCAGCGCGGGCGGAAATGCAAACAGTCAGCTGCGCGACACACTGACTGTCCGCGTTCAGAGCACCACAGAAACAGCCTCCCTCGATGTCACGCTGACAGAGACCGGTAATGCCACCGGGATTTTTCAGGGCACAGTGCAGCTGGCCGCCGGTCCGCCAACTGCAGATAATCGTCTGCAGGTCTCGCATGGCGACCAGGTGACAGCATCAGTCCCGCTGCTCGCTGTGACCGATGTGGCCACCATCGATGCACTCCCGCCTGCCATCTCCGGCATTTCCATCAGCTCAACGGGTTCCTCCGCCGCAATCTCCTGGAATACCAGCGAGCCGGCATCCGCGACGATCCGCTTCGGACGTTCCGCTGATTCACTGAACCGCTCCATCGCAATCGCCAACCTCGCGTCAGCTCAGAATACCATCCTCCACGCTCTTGATGCCGCTGCCGGCTACTTCTGTCGCATCGAAGCCACGGACGTCTATGGCAACACAGAGACGTCGGACATCCGCACCTTCACAACTCTGTCATCCGCCCCGATCCTGTTTGTCGACGACGACGAGGGAGCAGCTTTTGAAACCCACTTCCGCGCCGCTCTGAACGCCAATTCTCTGAACTTCGATGAATGGAATGTCTTCGCGGGATCCAGGCTTCCTGCCGCAGCCAATCTGTCCAGCTACCCCCTGGTCATCTGGAACACCGGCGCAGACATCGATGCTCCACAATCAGGCCTGTCAATCGAAGAACAAGCCGCAATCACCAGCTATTTGAATGCCGGCGGTCGAATCTTCCTCTCCGGCCAGGACATTCTGTTCAATGGGGTTTCGCCGGAATTTCTGCAGAATTACCTGAAGATTGCCAGCTATGTCGATGATGTGATCGCCGGTCCGCACACAGAGAGCGGAGTCCCTGGCAGCCAGATCACCAGCGGAATGACGCTGCCGATTGCAATTCCCGACGGGTATCCAACTCTGCTCGCCGACGCCATCGAGCCGTTGCCAGGGGCCAACGGACTCCTGCTTCACAACCAGCCATCAGTCAGCCCGGCCTGGTCCGGCGTGAGCTACCACGGCAATTACTCCGCTGGCGGATTCGGCATGGTGTTCTCCTCGCTGCCCTTTGAAAGCATCAGCAGTACGGATCCACAGCCAAACAATCAGACCGAATTCCTGCGACGCGTCGTGCTGTTCCTGAATGCCGACATCGCCCCCGGTGTCCGCATCACTCCGCCTGCCGTACCGGTCACCACGGAAGCCGGTGCCGCATCCTCCTTCACCGTCGTGCTGACCAGCCAGCCCTCACATCCGGTCACCATTCCACTCGCTTCCTCAGCCAGCTCCGAAGGCTCCCTCTCCGCTGGTTCTGTCAGCTTCTCCTCTGACAACTGGAATATTCCTCAGACGATCGTCGTCACCGGCATCGATGATTCTGTCGACGACGGCGACACCACATGGCAGGTGCTCACAGGCCCCGCAGTCTCCATCGATCCGTTCTACAGTGGTCTGAACCCGGAAGATCCGACATTCATCAATCGTGACGACGACACTGCAGAAATTCACCTTTCAGCACTTTCCGGATTGGTCACCTCAGAATCTGCTCAAAGTGTCAGCTTCACCGTCTGGCTGGCAACGCAGCCACAGGCGCCCGTCACCATCTCTTTCAACTCGTCTGATGCCACGGAAGGCAGCATCTCCCGGGCCTCCGTGGTCTTCTCTGCCACCGACTGGAATCAGCCGCAGACGGTGGTGGTCACGGGCGTCGACGATGCGACCTGGGACGGCAACGTCACCTATTCCGTCGTCATCGCCGCCACCGTCTCTGCAGACCCCCTCTACCACGGTATTGATCTGGACGACTTCACCCTGATGAATCTGGATAATGATCCGCCGCCTCACTCCAAGTTCTATACGGTTGATGATGGAACCGTTGATGCGACGTTTGAATATGCCGCTGACGGTACCCCAATCGAGAATTACGGCATCCATACGGAAAACACCGCCCCGCGTGGCATCGCGATGACCTCAGCTGGCGATCGGCTCTGGGTTGTCGACTCCAGCCGCACGGTCTTCGTCTACGACACAGCCGGAATCCTGCTGGGTTCCTGGACAGCAAACCTTGTGTTCAGCAGCTCCGATGTTCAGGGAATTGCCACCGACGGCCTCAACATCTGGATCGTCGAAAGACTCAGCGATCGCGTCTACTACTTCCCCAACGCGGCCTCAAGACTTTCCGGTGCTCAGACGGCATCCTCCAGCTGGTTCCTGAATTTCCGCAACGCCGATGCCACCGACATCGTCTTCGGCAGCCAGAATGGCCAACGGTACCTCTGGGCTGTCAACGACTCCTCTGTCGATCGAGTCTTCCGATACACCCTGAACGCATCCGGAGGAATATCTGCGTTCACCTCATGGCCCCTGCACAGCAGCAATTCCCGACCCACCGGCATCGCACTGGATCCCGCAAACGGATCCATGGACATCTGGGTCGCAGATGCCGGCACAAGCCGCGTCTATCGCTACAGCGATGCTCGAACAGCGTCCGCCCCTGTCCTCGCCAGTTCCTTCGCGTTCGCTGCTGCCAATACCAACGTCCAGGGAATTGCCGACCCGCCGCCTCCGGCAGCGGAACCACGACTCAGTGGCTATGAGTCCGTCGCGGCTGACGAATCCACAACCCTCAGCCAGTCAGCCACCCACGCGCCATCTCGAAGCCCGGCAATCCGGAACATCGAGCTCGCCGAAATTGCTGTGACGGCTCTCGAACCTGCTGCCCGGAAAGTCCTGAACCCGAAGCTGTCGCCAGGCCGCTCACCAGCACTGGCCCGGCAATATCCGACAGGGGATTCCTTCGACGTTGTCAGATCCACGCTACCCACGCAAAAATCGCCGCTCGATCTTTTTGCCGACCAGACTGAACTCGACCTGCTGTTAGCCACGCTCTGAAAAAAAACAGGCCCTGAAGAAAGCATTCTTCAGGGCCTGCGTTCTGTTGCGGCGTCAGGTGTGCTCAATCCGAGGCGTTACCAGTTCGACGGATTCAACACCCAGTACCACTTGTCTTTTTCCTTGTTGAAGTTCAGCTGCCAGTAGCCATCGTCCCACTCCAGTGACACTTCACGCCAGCCCATCGGAACCTGCGGGTAGGGGTAGAACGGGCCGATGTAGGGCCACGCACTGGCACTGTACTGCGTGGGGTAGGTCACCGCAGCCGAGTTTGGATATTGGGCATAGGACGGCCACGCGTGCGGCGGCAGGTGCGGGTGATTGTAAGATGTCGGTGCATAACCAACAGAGGTCGGTGGCATCATCCCCGGACCAGCCTGCATTGGCATCTGCATTGGCATCTGCATCGGCATGGCTGCAGCCTGCATCGGCATCTGACCCGGGGGCATCATCACAGGGCTCTGAGCCGCCGGGCGAGCAGCAGCTGGGGCTGAGACCTGAGACACGGTTTTGGCGACGGCCAATCCATTGTGGACCGTCACCACACCGGGGACCCGAGAAGCTGCCTGGGCGGCAGCCTGACGCTGAGCGGGCGAATCCACCTGACCAATCAGGGTGGCCACGCCGTTTGTGCAGCGAACTTCAATGTCGTAGTTCAGCAGGCCGGCATCGGCGAGCGACTGCGCGACCTGGCGAGCGACCGCGGTGTCATTGCTGGCCTTCGGAGCAACAGCCTTCGCCGGGGGAGCAGGCTGAGGTGCGGGTGCCGGAGCCGGTCGGGTTGGCATCGGAGCAGCGGATACGGTTCCCGCCACCTGCTGGATCTGACGGCCGCCGGCAGCGGTGTCCACACCGGCTGCACGAGTCACGGGAGCAGCCTGAGCCTGAGCCGCAGTGGCTCCGGCAGGCTGAATCTGTCCACCGCCTGGTGGCGTATACCTGATGTCGTTCTGCACACGGGTGATGCCCGGAACAGTGCCCGCAGCACGCTGCGCCAGTGATCTTTGGGCGGGGTCGGTGACGGTTCCGGTGATCACGGCGACGCCGTCGGTCACCTGAACCTGAATCCCTTCACCCTGCACCTGGGCTTTCCGCATGGCGCCGATGACATCATTCGCCTGCTGCTGATTCCGCTCCTGCTCAGAGCCCTCAGAAAACGGGAGCCGCGGTTTCATCCGCGACAGGAACCCGTCCGCGCTGGCATTGGTCGGACAGGCCGACATCATTCCCAGCACGAGAACCCACTTACCGTACTTTCGCATGAAAGCTCTCCTCCGTGAGGTACCTTCCGTTCCGGACCGCGCTCGTTCTGCTGGGAAACCGTCCCGGTAGTTCACATGTTGAATACACAGACGCTGACTGCCCCCTGTGAACGCCAGCGTTGGAATTCCATCAGTCACCGGCCCTGCTGACGCCCCGGTTCCCTGCCTGAGCAAGTCCTGGCATGGTGGCGCGGCAGAAAGACACGCAATGTACATCGGACCGGTCGTGCCGGCTGGATAAGCCTTTCTGACTTTTTGCTTCGTGTCGGTTGTAACCCGCCTTTGCCAATCCCCGGGTAGGGCGTTCCGAGACCGGCAAATTCCGCCGCAACAATCGGCAATTCCCGGCTTTTGAGACGATTTTCCCGGCTTTACGGACTCTTTGGCATTTTTTTGAGCATCACTTTGGCCATTTCAGCCGCTCGCTTGTTTTCTCTTCCACCGCAGGTTTCAATGCGGGCTTGCTTTCAACAGGTCTCCCACCTTCTTCCATATTCCCACACACAGGATCCCCACGAATGGCGGTCAAGGTTTACTACGACGACGATGCCGATCTCAGTCACCTGAAGGGCAAAACCATTGCCATCATCGGCTACGGCAGCCAGGGACACGCCCAGGCACAGAATCTTCGCGACAGTGGCTGCACCGTCGTGGTCGGTCAGCGTCCCGGTGGCCCCAACTACGACCTTGCCGTCAGCCATGGTTTCAAACCGGTCTCCGCTGCCGAAGCGGCCGCTCAGGGTGACCTCGTCAATATCCTGCTCCCCGACGAACTCCAGGGCGACGTCTATCGCAACGACATCCGCGGCAACCTGCTGATGTGCTCGCACGGCTTCAACATCCACTTCGGACAGGTGCAGCCTCCCAAAGGCGTCGACTGTGCACTGGTCGCCCCCAAGGGCCCAGGACACCTCGTTCGCAGTGAATACGAAAAAGGCGGCGGCGTTCCCACCCTGATCGCTCTCAGCGAAGGTGCCTCCGAAACCTCCCGCAGCCTCGCTCTCGCTTACGCCAAAGGTATCGGCGGAACTCGTGGTGGCGTCATCGAAACCACCTTCGCCGAAGAAACCGAAACCGACCTCTTCGGCGAACAGGTCGTGCTCTGCGGTGGCGTCAGTGCCCTCGTCAAAGCCGCCTTCGAAACGCTCGTCGAAGCCGGTTACCAGCCCGAAATGGCCTACTTCGAGTGCATGCACGAACTCAAACTGATCGTCGACCTGTTCTATCAGGGCGGCCTCAACTACATGCGGTACAGCGTGTCCAACACCGCTGAATACGGCGACTACACCCGCGGCCCCCGCATCATCACCGACCAGACCCGCGCCGAAATGCGCAAAATCCTCGGCGAAATTCAGTCCGGCCAGTTCGCCCGCGACTGGCTCCTCGAAAACCGCGCCGGACAGGCGTCCTTCCTCGCCACCCGCCGCCGCGAACGCTCACACCTCATCGAAAAAGTCGGCAAACAACTCCGCCGCATGATGAGCTGGATCTCCTCGAAGGAAGTCTAATCCCCGGGCCAGGCAGCCCGCCCAATTCTGCGGCCCGGCGTTCCTCCTCAGGACCGCCGGGCCGTCTCCGTTGACGGATCTCTTCATGTCTTCAATCACCATCACTCCCGTCCAGCATCCACTCCGCGGTACGATCCGGCCACCCGGTTCCAAAAGCATCACCAATCGCGCACTCGTCCTTGCTGCACTTGCCAGCGGCCCCACGCTCCTCACCGGCGTGCTCGACAGCCAGGACACTCGCGTAATGGTCGAAAGCCTCAGAAGGCTGGGCTTCTCCGTCGAACAGGATCTCGCCGAATGCCGCTGCACCGTCATCGGACAGGCCGGCCACATTCCCGCCACCTCCGCTGACCTCTGGCTCGAAAACAGCGGCACCAGCATCCGCTTTCTCACGTCCGTCTGCGCACTCGGACTCGGCCACTATCGACTCGATGGCGTCGAACGCATGCGCCAACGCCCCATCGGCGACCTCGTCCACACCCTCCGACAACTCGGCGCCAGCATCGCCTTTGAAACGCCCGCCAGCCTCTGCCCACCCGTCTCCATCGACGGCACCGCCGGACGACTCCGTGGCGGCACCGCGTCCGTCAACGGCAACATCAGCAGCCAGTTCCTCAGCAGCCTGCTGATGGCCGCCCCGGCCTGCCCCGAAGCCGTCACACTCCATGTGTCCGGAGAACTCGTCTCCCAGCCCTACGTCACCATGACCCTGCAGATGCTCCGCGACTTCGGCGCTGTCGTCTCCACCCCCGCCGACCTGTCCACCTTCCACATCGCCCCTCAGCCGCTGCAGGCCCGACACTACGACATCGAACCCGATGCGTCCGCCGCCAGCTACTTTTTCGCCGCAGCCGCAGTCACCGCCGGCAGCGTCACGGTCACCGGTCTGCACAGGGAAGCCCTGCAGGGCGACGTCGCCTTCGTCGATGCGCTCGAACAAATGGGCTGCAACGTGGACTGGCAGCCCGATCGCATTACCGTCCATGGCCGCCCGCTCCACGGCATTGATATCGACATGAACGCCATCAGCGATACCGCCCAGACCCTCGCCGCGGTCGCCGCTTTCGCCTCCTCACCCACTCGCATCCGCAGTGTCGCCCATATGCGGCACAAGGAAACCGATCGCATCGCGGCCGTCGCCACAGAACTCCGTCGAGCCGGACTCCACGCCGAAGAACACCCCGACGGACTCACCATTCACCCCGGCACCCCACAACCCTGCAGCATTCACACCTACGACGACCACCGCATGGCCATGAGCTTCTCGCTGCTGGGGCTCAAAGCCCCCGGCATCACCATCCTTGATCCCGGCTGCACCGCCAAAACCTATCCAAACTACTTCCAGGATCTGCAGCGACTCTGCAGCGGGGAACTGGCATGACTGACGCCTGGAATCAGGCTCGCGGACGCATCAACCAGCGACGCGGCCCCCATCGCCCACCATCCGCTTCCCGCACGCAGTACGATCCGCAGGCCCCCCTGCCACTGCTCGCGCCCGTCCCGTTTGTCAACGGCCGAGTTCTCGCGTGGGCCGCCCTGCAGGAGTCCGAACGCACCGACCGCTTCCTTCAGGAGACCCTCGCTGACCTCGCCCACTGCCACCAGCTGCCTCCCGCCGAACGCGCCCTCGCCGTCGATATCGCCTCCGGGGTGATCCGTCGCCGCCGCACACTCGATTGCCTCATCGCCAAAGTTCTCACTCGCCCCCGCCAGCAAACCGAACCCGAACTCTGGCAGATCCTCCGCATGGGCGTGTTCCAGTTGTTCTTTGCACGCACACCGCCACACGCCGCCGTCAGCTCCTCCGTCGAACTCTGCCGCTCCCTGCAGCGCGATCGCTGGACCGGCTTCGTCAACGGAATCCTGCGCAGCCTCGGCCGACTGCAGCTGGAACAGTCTGAACCCGCCAACACACACGGCCCCGGTCCAGCCCCTTCATCCACCGCCGTTCCCGCAGAAGCCGGACGCTGGATTCCGTTCAACACCGCTGTGCTCCCGGACCCGCAACTGGACCCCGTGGAATGGTTTGCCGACGCCTTCTCCCTGCCATCAGAACTGGCCCGCCGCTGGAAACAGCAGCTCAGCGAGGCCGACTGCATCGCCGCAGGCTTCTTCTTCAACGAACCACCCCGCACCACACTCCGCGTCAATCGCCTCCGCACCACCCGCAGCAACCTCCAGCAGGCTCTCGCAGCCGCAGACCTGATCAGCGAGCCCGGAGTGCTTGAACACAGCCTGCACGTGCCCCACGCCGGAGCTCCCGAGCGGCTCCCAGGTTTCTCGGAAGGCTGGTGGAGCATCCAGGATGAAGCCGCACAGGCCGCCGCACTGCTGCTCAATCCACGTCCCGGCGAATCCATCCTCGACCTCTGCTCCGCACCCGGCGGCAAAACCACTCACCTTGCCGAACTCAGTGATGACAAAGCCCGCATCATCGCCTGCGATGTCTCACGTCCCCGACTGGATCGCGTTCAGCAAAACGTGCAGCGACTCGGGCTCACCAGCATCGAGCTGCACCTGATCGAACGCAGTGGCGAAGGCCTTCCGGCCGGCGAATTCGACGCGGCCCTGGTCGATGTGCCCTGTTCAAACACCGGCGTGCTGCACCGCAGGCCGGAAGCCCGCTGGCGGTTCGACGCCACCGCACTCCAGGAACTCACCGCGCTGCAGACACGACTCCTGCTCACTGCTGCCTCCCGCATTCGCCCCGGAGGCCGGATTGTCTACAGTACCTGCAGTCTTGAACCGGAAGAAAACGCCGGGGTCGTCCACGCGGCACTCGCACAGCTTCCGAATTTTCGCCTGATTCAGGAAACTCTGCACAAACCCGGCGCACCTGCCGACGGTGCCTATCAGGCCCTGCTGGAACGCAATCCATGAGCGATCTTGTTCTGTTCTTTGACATTGACGGCACCATGCTGCACACCGGCGGTGCCGGCCAGAAAGCCATGGAACTGGCTCTTCGCGAAGAATTTCGCGTCCCGGAACCCTTCGAGGCAGTGCACACGGCCGGACGAACCGACCGCGGCATCGAAAACGAAGTCTTTGCCCGCTGCGGCATCCCCCTCACGGACAGCGAACGCCAGCGCTTCACTCGCGCCTACCTCGATCGACTCCCGGACTGTCTCCGCGAACTTCCCGGAGGTCTGCTGCCAGGCGTTCGGCCCCTGCTTGAAGAGCTCAGCCGCAATTCCCGAGTCCACCTCAGCCTGCTCACCGGCAACTACGCTGAAGGTGCCTGGATCAAGCTGCGGCACTTCGACATCGCCGACTTCTTTACCGGCGGGGCCTACGGCGATCATCATCCCGAACGCGACGACGTCGCTCGAGCAGCGCTGTCGCACGTGCAGTCGACCCTGCAAAAACACGTCCCCGGCGACGCCATCTGGGTCATCGGCGACACCCCCGCCGACATCCGCTGCGCCCGCGCCATCGGCGCCAAAGCCGCCGCCGTCGCCACCGGCATCTACGCCGCCGCTGAACTCCACCCCCACGCCCCGGACGAACTCTTCCACGACCTCGCCGACACCACCCAGGTCCTCAGCCGCCTGCTGGCCACGCTGCAGCCGAACTAAGTGGTGGTTGACGCTGGCATACTTGCCCTTCCACAGGCCCGCCATCATAGCTGTGTCATAGGTTTTTTTGAGGCGTTCATCGAAGGTGGG
>JBEIEK010000088.1:0-18550 GCA_040382995.1 Planctomycetaceae bacterium | reverse complement strand
GGGGTCAGTGCTGTCCGTCAGCAGACTTTTCAGCGGTCGATATTCGCTGCGTCGACCCGCGATTGCATGGACAACCACGCCGCCACGCAGATCGAGCACCGGAATCAGCAGCGTTTTCAATGGAAAAACTCCACGGCCAGGGACGGTGGCCAGGGCATGTTGCGGATATTGACGTCGCCTTTGCATTCCAGCCGGAGCGTGAAGTCCACGGAGTTGGCTGACGTCGCTGCATCACCCTGACCTTCCATCCAGTACTCTGCCGGAAGCTCTGCGTGCCGGGTCCCCTGCGCCTGCTTCAAAGGCCCTCGGTGCAGCTCTTTTCCCTGCACCAGCAGCACATATTCAATCGGCACGTCCTTCCAGCTTTTGGCCAGCGCCTCTTCTCGACTTCGCTGGTCTCCAGTCTGATAAAATCGCGAGTTGCTGGTGACGAAGAATCGCACCCCTTTCAGCGGACCGCGCGCCGCTGAAACCCGAAAGCGACCTGTAATCGTATCGCCCGCTCGCAACTGGTGGTCCGCAGGCTTGAACCTTACCCCCGCATGCAGCCGACTGACAAAGGTCTCACCCACCCGCCGCGACGCATCCCCGACTGCTGGCCCCCCATCAGCTCCCTCTGACGGCAGCTCGACCAGCGAGTGAAATGTCAACCCGCTTTTGTCCACAGCGTTACCCAGAAAGGAGTGCGTAGCCGCAATCAGGCCACAAAGTCCAATCCCGGCAATCAACTGCCTGGGCTGGATCGCCCTGCTCCAGCCGTTCAACACCATTCCACCAGCCTGCCAGCGATGACCACCAGGGCCAGGAACCAGCATTGCTGCGGTCCAGCACAGAGGATAGGCATAATTCAATCCCGAGTAGGAAACGCCATCAGTCAGGACGTACGCCACGATCAGCGTCACACCAGCCGTCAGCCACGGGAATACCTCACCCGTTCTTGCCGGCGCCCCACCGATTGCCAGCAAACGTGAGACACCGGCCAGCACCAGCCAAAGTGCAAACTGCCATGCCAGCGTCTTCTGAAATACTGGCAGCTTCATGAATCGCGACGAATGCAGCACCTCGCCTCGCGTCAATTCATCTGCCACGTGCACCATCGCCTCTACTGGACGACCCATGTGTCTGTTCTTCTGCAGTGCGCTCAGATAAACCAGATGACCATTTGCAACGTACTCATGCAGCAAACGTCGGTAAATCAACTGCTGCCTTAACCTGTCGGGGCAGGATTCCATAAACTGCACTCGCCAGATGTTCGCGCTCTTTCCGGGATCGGGTGATGTCATATCCATACCGGAGATCGCAGCGAGCGTACTGTAGTCCACACGCGGATATTTCGCATGGTCCTGCAAATGAGTTTGCACGGCCGAAGAGATGATCACGTAAACGCCAATCGCGCCAGTCGTAAATGCCAACCTTTCAGGAAGCCGTGGAAAACCAGTCCCAGAGGCACCGCCAGGTTGTGAAAAGAATCTCCTGAAAACCATAAAAATCAGCAGGCTCGCCAAAAACAACGCCCCGTAGGACTTTGCCAGATTCAGCAAACTCAGACTGAATCCCAGCAATGCCCCCGCCAGCACCGCGCAACAACAGGATCCCAACAGCCACCACCAGCCTGATGATGCTTTGCGCAGGCATCCGGAATCAAACACATCCATCACCAGCCAGCAAACCGGAATCCAGAAATAACCTGGAACATTATGCGACACCATCCCTGCGGCATACCAGAATTCAGGATACACAAAAGCCAGCGGCAGAAACCTCGCTGCCGTCTTCAGGTCCATCACACGACAGATCAACACACACATCAACAAAACACTGAGCCCCTGAACAAAGCAGTTGGACAGTTCCAGCGCCGTGCGGCCGGGACCGAAGAGCAGGCAGACTGGATACATGTATCCCCATGTTCGCATCAGATAGACCGGGGCCAGCACATCCCTTGACATTCCACGGATCGAGTCCCAGTCACCAGCGGCAAGCCAGCGTCCCAGCTTCTCGTATTTCGCATAATCGGTGCTGGCCTGATAATCCACCGTGAAAACCCAGGCAATCTTCAATCCCAGCAGCAGACAGCCAACCACCAGCATTCGCAGAATCAGACTACGTCGCGTTGCCGCCCGTTCCACACATCGTGTCCACCACAGATACAGCAGCAACAACAATCCAAAAACTGCCGAACCGGCAACATACTCGCCAGGTCCTCGCAATATCGACAATTCACGCAGCGACCACCACGCCTGGTGAAGCAGCAGCAGCAGAAACACCAGCCGCGGTACCTGCAGCAACACTCCATTAAAACCCGACCAGTGGCCCGCAGGCTCCCCGGCAGTCGTCCCACCCCCGAATGCAAAGCCACGCAACATCGCCCAACAGACCCACACAGTCAGCATGCACCACGTCGCCTGCAGAAAAATGACAGCAATGAACCATCCGTCACCACCCCAGTTCATCGCGTCACCAGCCAGCCAGCCGCTATTCCATACGCGCCGCTCCGTACGCACCCGCACTGCTGTGTCCACTCCCGATTCGTCAGCGAACTTCAGGTCGGCAACTTCCGCGACAGGCACGCCACGGACCTCGGTCAGGTCCAGTGCTTCGGCTTCCAGCCAGCTGGATCCCGCTTTCACCGAAAACGTGCGCACGGCGTCAGGAGTCACGCCCGTGATCAACAGCGATTCCACTCCCGCCGGGGGCCCATACACTCTTAAACGTTCATCCACCGGCTGAGGTGGCATACGCACAACTTGACCGGTCTGAAGCTGCGCAAAGACCGCTACGTTTGCCGAATTCACCGCATCCGGTATGCGGACGTAGACCTCAGAAAAATGAAAACCCTGAGTCAACCGCCACCAGCCGGCTGTCAGCAGGAACGCCACAAATACCAATGCTGATATCACATAACGATTCATTCCGCACTGCCTCCCGGCTTAGTGGAAAAATTCCACGGCCAACGACGGTGGCCAGACAACATTTCGGGTATCCACGTCGCCCACGCACCTGAGCCTCAATGTCATCACCACCGAATTCGGTGTCCTGGGCTGTCCCCTGTCGTCCCCCAGCCAGAATTCCGCCGGATACTCTGCAAAACGACTGAAGGCAAGGCTCTCCAGGGGCCCCCGACTCACCAGCTTTCCTCCCAGCAACACTTCATACTCGATCGGCAGGCCCTTCCAGCCCGCAGCCAGGATCATTCGGAAATTCTCTCGGTCGTCAGGCACGAATTTCCTCACATTACCTGTAATAAAAAACCGGACTCCCCTGAGTGGTGCTGTGGATTCCACAACAAACTGTCGCTCCGCCAGATCGCCCGCTTTCAGTTGCGAGTCCTGCGGCAAAAGCTTCAGCCCGGCATGAACTCGGCTCTGCACCAGCCCCACTTCCGCCTCCGACAGACCACTCGTCTGCTCCGATCCGGATGCGACCGGTGAAATCCGGTGAAACGTCAGTCCCGCGCGCTCGACAATCCTGCCAAGGCCCACGTGCAACAGTGCCGGACAGCACAAAAACACCGCAGCAATCACCAACGGTCCCGGCGTCAACACGTCACGCACCCGTCGTTCACTTCCCACTGTCAGGCCGGTAACCGCGACAGGCCTCAGCAGCGTTTGCACCAGAATCCCGACCGTCCAGATCAGAGGGAATGCAGAGTTCTGTCCTGTGTATGGGTGCCCCTCAGTGAACAAATATCCGGCTGCCAGAGTTGCGACAGCCGACAGCAGCGGGAACACTTCTCGCGGATTCAATGGACATAAACGGATGACCAGCAATCGGAGGACCCCGGCAACGATCATCGACAAACTGATCTGCCACGCGAGAGTAACCTGCAACGCTGCTTGCGGTACGTACATCAGCATTCGCCCAAAGGCCACGGGTGAGGTGTTGTCGAGAACCTGAACCATCGCGTTGGTCGGATGCGCCATGACACGATTCTTCAGGAGCACCTGCGAATAAACATTAGCCCCACCGGCGACCTGTTCATGCAGGATCTTGCGAATCTGAAGTTCCCGCTGACGCGACTCTGGAACGTTATGAAAAAAACCGTAAATCCAGTGATGGAAGGCTTTGCCCAAGGCCGTGGAATCCGTCTCCAGGTGGGCCAGTAGTGCAAGCGCGAAATTTGTGTCGGTCCGTGGCAGACCAGACCTCGTTGAGAGCTTTGTACTCACGCCCGAAGACAATGTCAGACTCGTAATCACGACCATCAGCAGAAAAAGGACGCGAGCCGAGAATCGCGGAATTACGTCACCACTCGAAAACCAACGACGAAAAACCGTGAACAGCATCAGTGCCAGCAGGAAGAAAGGAGAGTACCTCTTGAGCAGGTCCACGATGCCGATACAGCAGCCAGTCGCCACCCCAAGGCTCGCGGCTGCCAACCATGATCTGCAAATCCCCGCTTCCTGACTGCCCGGCGGGCCACTCAACATCCTGTCAAACACATCCACCAGCAACCACGACAGCGGAATCCAGAAATAAGCAGCCACATTTGGAGCTACCATCCCCGTGGAATACCAGAACTCCGAATAAACGACACCCAGAGGCATGCAGGCCGCAGCCGTCGTCAATCCCGAAACCCGCGATACAAGCAGGCAGAACACAACGAGGCTCAGAGCCTGATATCCCACATTCACATACTCAAATGTCGTGATCTCCGCGCCAAACAATGCACTCACAGGATAGCTGTAACACCACGCTCGGTGGACGAACGTCAGCGCGGACCGGCGCTTCGTCGCTGAAATCCCCTCCCAGTCGCCAGCTGCCAACTGCTGACCCAAACGGTGAAACAGCAGATAATCACTGCTCGGCCGATAATCCACCGTTCGCAGCCAATACAGCTTTACCGCCAGCAACAGCAGCCCCGCGGCCAGCATCTTTACGATCACCGCCCGACTCGACTGCGAGACCCACACCCACCGCAGCCACGCAAAATACAATGCCATCAGCAGCAAAAACAAAGCCACGCCGCCCAGAAAACCTGCCGGACTACGCACCCATAACAGCGACTGAATCGCCGCCCAGCACTGATGCACCGTCAGCACCAGCAACAACAACCGCAGCGTCTGAGCAGCAATGCTCATCCAGCCGCCCACGACACCAGCTGTTTCCGTCACCGCTGCTCGACCACTGAGAATCCGAGTCAATCCCCACAGAATCGCTGACAGTACCAGCCAGATCAGCAGTCCCTGCACCGCCGACACACTCACAAAATTCCAGTCACCACCCCAGTTGATCGCGCCAGTCACCACGTTCGATCTACTCATTGCTGTCGCGAACGGACGCACCAGCATTCCCCCCGTCAGCCCCAGACGACGCAAACTCTCGCCGAACTCCGGGTCCTCCTCTGTCACCCAACGCTGGTCGGAAAGTGCAAGGCTCTGGGCATCCGGCCAGGCGGACCCCACCTTCACTTCGCCATCAAAGTCGTCACCCACCACTTCACGACCGTCAGGTGTCGTAACCACCAGTGACCGCACACCATTGACAAACGGGAAAACCCACAGCCGATCAATCGCGGCCGCAGGCCGAAATTGAACAAGTCGCCCAGATGAAACCACCCCGTAAACTGTGCAGCCACGGTCCGCAAAACTCTCGCCCAGGCGGACAAAAACCTCCTGAAAGTGCAGTCCAACGCTCCAGCGGTACCAGCCGCAGAAAATCATCAACAGGGGCAGCACCGCCAACCACACCCGCCTGACAGCCCGAATTCGACTCATCGCTTCAGCCCCGCACCCTCGGTCCCACGTGTTTCAAATACTCTCCATACTCGTTCGGAATCCTGCGTGCCAACTCCAGCAACTGCTCAGTACTGATCCAGCCCTGTCGCCAGGCAATCTCCTCCGGACACGAAATCTTCAATCCCATCCGCTTCTCAATCGCAGCCACAAAACTTCCAGCCTCAAGCAGCGCGTCGTGCGTGCCAGTGTCAAGCCATGCAAAACCACGCGACAGCAGTTCCACATGCAATGCCCCTCGCCGCATGTACTCCCGGTTGACGTCCGTGATCTCCAGCTCCCCACGGGGCGATGGCCGCAGATTCCTCGCAATCTCCACCACCGCATTGTCGTAAAAATACAATCCCGGCACCGCGAAGTCCGACTTCGGCTCCCGCGGCTTCTCTTCCAGAGATACCGCGCGACCTGCAGCATCAATCTCCACCACGCCGTAACTGCGAGGATCCCGGACCTGGTAGCCAAAAATCGTCGCTCCCGCCGGCCGCTCCGACGCACTCGCCAAAATCGACCGAAATCCACGCCCGTAGAAAATGTTGTCCCCCAGGACCATCGCCACTGACTCACCGCCAATGAAGTCAGCCCCCAGAATAAACGCCTGTGCCAAACCCTCAGGACGCTCCTGCACCTGATAACTGAACCGCATGCCCCATCCGCTGCCGTCCCCCAGCAGCGCCCGAAAACCAGGCAAATTCCGCGGTGAAGAAATCACAAGCACTTCACGAATGCCCGCCAGCATCAGCGTTGCCAGCGGGTAATAAATCATCGGCTTGTCGTACACCGGCGCCATCTGCTTGCTGATACCCAGCGTAATCGGGAACAAGCGAGACCCCGTGCCGCCCGCCAGAACAATTCCCCTCGTGACCCGCGACATCAACCCACTCCTGAAAAGCCAACACGGCAGCATCCAATACAACAGCTCGGCGCGCAGTTTCGCCCTGCGATCACCCCCTGTAGCTCCAACTTTCCCGCACCGCCACCACCAAAATCGAAAACACCCCAAAAACCAGCAGATTCCGACGCCAGCGTTCCCAATCTGCCGGACGGACTGTCAACTCAGGGGCCAGTCAGCGAATCGTGATAAAATCATGCTGATTCAGCAAAGCCTGCACCAGCGCAGCTCTCGATGTGGCCGTTGCGTCCTTACCCGCAGGTGCCGACGCTCGAAATGCAGAAAGGGCTTCCATACACGCCACCAGCTCCTCCGGGGATGGTTCCGCCGCCAGCACGGTGGGGTACGCCAGCCTCACAAATGCCTCGTCATCAGCCGCAGGATTCCGCACCGACAACAGGTCCGCGATCCGGCCGGCCATTTCGATCGCCAGAGGACTGTTCTCCAGGGCCAGCGCCTGCTGAGGCACAATGCTGTCCGCTCGCCGGTAACACTCCAGCACATTCGCATCGTCAAACAGCGCAAGGAATTTCTGGTGCTCGTTGTGGGAGTGCACAAAATACAAACTGCGACGTTGAGAACTTTCCATCGACACCGGGATTGATGGTCCACCCGGCGTCGGGTCCAGTCGCTCAGCCAGCGCAAGCAAACTGTCGCGGACAATCTGAGCTTCCATGCGGACCGAATTGGCACGCCAGTACCAGCGGTTCTCCGGGTCGCTGATGGCAGCCGTGCGTTCTGTCACCGCAGAATCCGCAACCACGGGCGATGATGACAGCCCCCAGGAGTCCGACAGCAGAATCAAACGATGCAGATGCTTCATGCTCCAGCCGTGCTCCATGAATTCCACGGCCAGCCAGTCCAGCAGTTCCGGATGAGTGGGGCGCGCCCCGCGGCGGCCGAAATCGAATACGGAAGACACCAGCGGGCGACCGAAATGCCTCGCCCAAATGTGATTCACCGCGACGCGGGCCGTGAGCGGATTGCGGGGAGACGTCATCCAGCGGGCCAGCGCCGAACGGCGACCGGTGCTGGTCGTCGGGAACGGCCGACGTCGGGAATCCTCCGATTCAAGGTTGCTTTCGAGTGTTTTCAGGGAACCGACGAGGGGTGTGAAGGTGGTGGCCGGCTGAGCCAGTGCAGCTTGCGCCTTTTCCAACGCCGCGGCCGCAGCCACCCGCTGCTTCTCAGCTTCTCCCCGCTGATTCGTTGCGGCGACCAGCAGCTGCGATTCGGCCCGCGCCAGCGTTGCTTCGGCAGTGAGAGCAGTAAAGCGGCGCTCCAGCTGTGCCGCCGTGCTCACCAGCGCAGCGGTGTTTGCGTCAGTCGGCTGAGCCAGCAGCGCCCGCTCAGCCGCCGCCTTGGCCTGGATCAGCTCCGGTTCCACAGCGGCTGCCGCTGCCCGCGTTTCGGCGGCGCGCAGTGCAACTCGGGCCTGAGCCAGTGTCTGGGGACGACCTGGAGCAGATCCGTCAGTCGCCTCCTGCATCGCAACCCCGGCCGGGAGCGTTTTGAGCTGGAAGTCGTGGAACTCAGCGACGGCGTCAAATGCAATCACCTGCAGCGTCCCCGCACGCCGCTCAAAGGGCAACAAACTCACGACTGCCAGCTCGCCGTTGACCAGCACATTCAACAGCCGCCCGCGCACTCGAATTGTCAGCTCCTGCCGCTCATTCAGCGGCACCGGACGAGCCTGCAGCGCGGTCTCAGGATAGACCTGCAGTCCGTTCTGTTTCCAGGCCACCTGCACCTTGGAACCACCCGCGTAACTACTGAGATAAACCATCACATGGTCGCCGCCAGTCGCATCAAAACGCAGCCCCACGGACTTCCACATCTGACCGTCCAGAGTGGTGAATCCCAGCTGCGTCTCGAAGTCGGTCGGAAGCCCCGGGCGACGCAGCTCAAGCACACAGTCGGCAGCGCCAGTCTGCTGCTGCCGAAGACGGCCGTTCTGCCACTTCCAGTCACCGCTCAGGGCTGTCCAGAGTTCGGGGTTGGCAGAAGTGAAGGAGTCCTTTGCGAGCAGTTCAGCGGGAGTTGCGGGCGGGGGTACTGGAGGCATTAATTTGGATGCCGCGACTTCCCGCGCGGCCGCTTCCTCGACAGCGGTCACCGCTCGACGCACTTCATCCTGAGCCTCTGCAAGGCGGGTCTGAGCTGCCTGGTGGAGAGCCGTGAGAAATTCCGGGCGGAGCTGGGGACGAGCCGCTTCTGCAGGGAGCTGCACGGGTTCAATTGGGAACTGATCAAAACTCAGGAATGCCGGCAGCCGCGGGACGATCGGCCGCTCTTTGTCGGGGTTGCGGTCGTCTCCACGAATGTGCAGCCATGTCTGAGCATCAGCATAGCAGTCAAAGGCCCTCGGAATGCCGTTCTGCTCAGCATCAGCAATGCCCGGCAACAAATCCGTGCGAATCTGATAGGGCTCAAAAAACGCTCGCAGCTGGTAATACTCCTGCTGCGACAGCGGATCGTACTTGTGGTCGTGGCACTTCGCACAGTTGAAGGTCATCCCCAGCATTGCCTTGAACGTGTGCTGGATCGTCTCGTCCAGCCAGCTGGTGCGGTTGAACTTGAAATACTGTCGCGCCAGAAACCCGGTGGCACGCAGGCGACTGCTGTCGGTGGGGTGCAGCTCATCGGCTGCCAGCATGTCCTGCAGCATCTGGTCGTAGCCCGTGTCAGCGTTGAGAGACTCGATAATCCAGTCGCGCCAGTGCCAGATGTGCTTCTGCGAATTGCGCACTTCGGCCCCAAGGCCCCACCAGTCACTGTATCGCCAGATGTCCATCCAGTGCCGTCCCCAGCGTTCACCGTAATGGGGGGACGCCAGCAGCCGCTCCACCACCCTCGCTCGGGCAGCCGGCGAATGATCGGCTACAAATTCCTGCTGCTCCTGAAGTGTCGGCGGCAGACCTGTGAGGTCCAGCGAGACGCGACGCAGCCACGTGCGTGGATCGGCGGGCGCTTGAGCAGCAAGGCCGTGCTGTTCACGAGCAGACTGCAGGAAGGCATCAATCGCTGTGGTCACGCGACTGGAGTCGCTGACCGCTGGAAGTGGCGGACGGATCGGACTGCGAAACGCCCAGTGATCCCGAGGATCCTCTTCAGGTTGTTCGCTGGCAGGCCCCGCTGCACCCGACTGAATCCAGTTCCGCAGTGCTGAGATTTGTTCGGGCTTCAGTGGCTCGCCTTCGGGAGGCATGCGGATGGAAAGATCCTTTGCTGTGACACGCGTCAGCAACAGGCTTGTGGCAGCGTCACCCGGGACAACGCCGGCACCACTGTCACCCCCGCGGCGCACGAGGTCGGCAGTGTCCAGACGCAGCCCGGCTTCCTGCCGCAGCGCTCCGTGGCAGGACACGCAGCGTTCCCGCAGGACGGGACGCACCTGCTGCTGATACAAATCGTCAGCCGTCGCAGCAGCGAAGTCAGGATACCCGCCGCAACATGCTGCGAAAATGAGCAGGAACGTGGCAGGTATGTGGTGGCAGCAGGCAGGACGCATGGCAGGGCACCAGCGATTTGATTGGGGGGAGGAGCAGGGGGCCGGAGGAACATTCTAAAAGGCTGTGCCGACAGTGTCACGACAGAAAACCTCGCGAACACGGGAAGGCGAGGAATCAGGCTGACTGCACGGCTTGACCGAGTTTGCCGCAAATTCCTATACTGCAGCCTCTTTCCGTCGCATGCAGCAGACTTTTTGAAAGCCCCGACCATGTCGGAACCGCAGTTCACCCATCGTCCCGACGAAGTTCAACTCGCCAAAATCCTTCGCGAATCCCGCCCCTTCCTGGAACGCTACGGCACCGCAGCCATCTACGGCGCAGCGGCCCTGCTGGCTGTCGCTGCCATTGTCGTCTACGTCGCCAGACGCCCGCCCGCGACCGCCGCCGAATCCGCCAAACTCCTGAAAGCCGAAACCCCCGAAGAATTCGGAGAAATCGCAGATAATGCACCAGGCACCACCATCGCCCAGGTTGCCCTCGTTCGCGAAGCTGAACTGATCCTCCAGAACGCCCTCCGAAACCTCTTCACCAACCGCAAAGTCGGTCTCGAAGAACTGGACGACGCCGCCAAGAAATACGGCATTCTCAACGACGAAAACACCCTCAGCGAAGATGCACGACTGAAGGTCGCCGTCGGTCTTGCCCGCATCGCAGAAGCCCGCTGTGATGGCAGCGAAGCCTCCGTCAAATCCGCAATCGAAGCCTGGGACAACGTCCTCAAGACCTTCCCGGACTCCAAAGCCTTCTCCACCCTCGCCGAAGAACGCAAAAAGAAACTCGCCCTCCCCGCCACTCAGGAATTCTACGCGTGGTTCCAGCAGCAAAACCCGGCACCCGGTGACCCACTCGGACTCCCTCAGGATGGCCCCGGTGCAACACCACCAATCCCCAGCCTGCTGGGATCTGATCCTCTGCAGGGGCTGATTCCCCCCGCTGTACCCAAAACCGAAACTCCCGCAACGCCAGAGACCCCCGCTGCGGAAGAACCTAAATCCGATGCTCCCAAGGGTGATGAAGCCCCCAAAGCAGACGCGCCAGTCCCTGAGTCTCCCAAGGCAGAGCCAGCAACACCAGAGGCACCCAAAGCTGATCCATCAGCACCCGAAGCGCCCAAAGCTGACAGCCCCGCCCCCGCTGCTCCAACACCCGATGCACCGAAACCCGATGCCCCGGCTCCGGATGCTCCAAAGTCAGGCGAATGACGGCTGACGAATTCCTCGACGACGATCAGGACCCGCACGATCCGGATCTGCAGGATCAGGCTGTTGATCAGCCTGAACTCTCCGCAGATTCGCAGCCGGTGGATATCACTGTTGAAGCCAGGGCGCATGGCTGGCGTCTCGACCACTTTCTCGGACGCCTGTTCCCCAACCACAGCCGCGCCCAACTGCAGCGCATCATCGAGTCCGGCGGAGTGCTCCTGAATGGACTCACACACAAAGCTTCCCGCCGACTGCGAGTCAATGATCGACTGCTGGTGCGACTCGTAGCCGCCGAGCGGCCGGGGATCGAACCAGAGAACGTTCCGGTCAGCATCATCTATGAAGATGCCTCGCTGGTCGTCGTCAACAAACCCGCGGGGATGGTGGTCCATCCCGGCCGCGGTTCTTCCAAAGGCACGCTCGCTGCTGCACTGCAGTTCCACTTCGATCAGCTCAGCGACGTCGCCGGTCGACATCGCCCCGGGATCGTTCACCGCCTGGACCGCGACACAACCGGTGTCATTCTGATTGCCAAGGACAATCAGGTGCACCAGAAGATTGCAGCGCAGTTCGAACGCCGCGAAGTCCGCAAGGAATACCATGCAATCGTCCGCGGCTGCCCTCAGCTGGATTCCGACTACATCCGCACCTACATGACAACGCATCCGAAGGTCCGCGAACGCATGATGGTCTGCCCGCGCGGCGGAGATGCTCGCGAAGCCGTGACCTTTTATCGCACCGCTGAACGTCTGGGGCGTTACTCACTCATGGAACTGCATCCTCGCACCGGACGCACGCACCAGCTGCGAGTTCACATGCTGCATCTGGGGCACCCCATCATCGCTGATCGGCTGTATGTGGGTGTCGGAGAATTTCGTCAAAGCGACCTGCACGGTTCCAGCGCACGAAACGTCAACGCCTCCGACCGCGTGCTGATTGCCCGGCAGGCCCTGCATGCCTTCCGATTAACCATCCAGCATCCCGTCAGCGGCGAATCGATGTGCTTTGAGGCTCCATGGCCGGACGATTTTCGTCTGACCGTGGATGCGTTGCGAACGGGGCATACGCCCGCCACCTGACCTTCGGCATCGTGCACCACCGCAATCTCGGATTTGTTCGTGATGTTGCCTGCGGAAACTGTAGCTGGTGTAAATACATTCCACCTGAATAAAGACACAAACAACAGTCGGGGATGCCAGCAGTAACTTCCTTCAGCTGCCCAGAATTTCCCTGCGTCGACTGACGTAGTCCCAGACGACGCAGCGGTCCAGATCGCGACCGGCCGTGAAGAACACCCGGCCTCCGGTGCTCTGGGCAAGTCGCTGCGCGAACTGCACATCCTCATGGGACTGCGACCAGCCCGGCAGCAGAAACATGTTGATGGTGATGCCGTCGCGACTGCAGAGGCGTCCTTCCCTCAGCGTGGCCTCTTCTGTTCGGGGATCCGGTGGGTAAAGCATATACAGCAGGCTGCCCTCAAAATGGGCTGTCGGCAGACCATCTGTGATCAGCACTACCTGTCGGTTGGGAGAATCCTGAAGCGTCAGGAACTGCCGAGCCATCTGCAGCCCGTGCTGGATGTTGGTGAAGTGTGGCGGGATGTGCATCTCAGTGACATCCTCGCGGCTCATGTCAGCACGAAGCCTGACGACCGGGCTGGTGATGGTGGGGATTCGCGGCATCAGTGACACCAATTCGCCGGGCTGAACAGGTTTGGCGAACGTGTGGAGTTCGATAAAGCGCAGAAAATCTCCGGGAAACTCAGAGGTGATCAGCCCGTTCAGTGCCAGAGCCATGCGTTTCACATTGACGTACTGCCCGTCGTATCGCATGGAACCACTCATGTCCATGAGCACGACTGTGGCGCACCGTGGGTTGTTTCGAGTGCGATGGACTTCCATGTCCCGAGCCTGCATGCGGAGTGGTCGCTGGGTGCCCTGGCGAAGCATGGTGTTGATCAGAGTTGCGGGAATATCCAGCTGCGACACCGGATCACCAAACTCCCACGGTCTGGTCTGCTGCAGCTCGACGGCGCCCTCGCCGATGACAGACTGCTGATGCCTGCCGGAACGACTGGCGGCAAGGTCACTGAAGATGCGGCTGAGCAGTCGCGACTGGAAGAGGCGGTAGGCTTTGGGAGTCAGCTGCAGGGCGCCTTTGCCGTCCCCCAGGCCTTCGCGTTCGAGCAGTCGACGGAGGTGCTCTGCCACTTGCTCCTGAAACTTTTTGAGGTCTTCAACGGCCTGGGGATCGGCGAACTGGCTGAGTTCTTCGAGGTCGATCACGGCAAGCTGTGCGTTCTTGCGGGCGTCTTCGAGCTGCTTGAGCAGTTCGTCGATTTTCTTCAGCTCAGCATAAATCTCAACCGCCTCATCCGGCGACATCGACTGACGCCCGGTGAACTGGTAGCTGGCTGCGAGCATGTCAATGAGGTATTTGCGGCCGATCACGTCGATCAGGCCCGTCAGTCTGGCAGCGAAGTCGGGAGCGGTTCGTTCGGCGCGATACCAGAGATTTTCCAGAGCGTAGATTTGCTGGCTTTTGAGCGCGTTCCAGAAGGGCTTGGAGAACTGGCCAGGGGGCCGTGCTTCGCGGGCGGCATCAGCGACGCGGCGGTCGGCCTTTTTTTGCACCGAATCCGTTTCCCACGTGCTCAGAATCTTCTGCTTCCGCTCCTGCAGCATGCGGATGAGGGAATCAAGACTGGGGCCAAGACCGGCGAACTGTCCTGGGTCCAGTCGAATGGCGCGGGCCAGTTCTTCTTCGCTGAGCTCCCGCATGGAGCCCCACTCCAGCAGATGCTCGAATACGGGCGAGATCAGGTCGGGGCTGGCAGCGGACGGCGGGGGAATTGCGGCAGGGTCGTATTGCTGATAGGTGTGAATGACTCCGCCGGAATGTCGCGGCGGTGAGCTGGGGGAGTCCATGATGAAGCCCTGTCGTGCCCGTTGAGCAAAAAAGCCGCGAAGAATGCCAAAGCACGAACGGGAATGTCCGTGACAGGCCGGGAAATTTGAGTGATGTGCGAGGATTCGCGGAGGCGTGCTTCTATTATAGGCCGGTTCAGCCGCTGGATTGCAACCTGCACTGGAAAACAGGAAATCGCGGGGGCTTCGCAAAACCGACAAGGCAAGCCAGACAGATGACCCACGGACAGCCCGTTCTATGTGCGTTCGAAAGTCGCCGGGCCGCAGAAATGGGCTCGCTCATCGAACGCCAGCATGCCACCCCGCTGCTGGCGCCTTCCATGCGTGAGATTCCGATCACTCAGAATCCGGCCGCCGCAGACGCCATTCGGCAACTGATTGCCGGCCGATTTCAACATGTGATTCTGCTGACCGGAGTGGGCACGGAGGCACTGCTGGAGCTGGCCAGAACCGAGGGACTTGAACAGCCGCTCCTGCAGGCGCTCAGCCGCTGCAGCCTCATTATTCGTGGGCCAAAACCCGCAGCCGTACTCTCACGCCTCGGCCTGAAATACGCTGTCCGCGCTCCGGAACCGAACACCTGGCGCGAACTGATTCAGGCCATCGACCACTCCGGGCTGGCACTCAACGGCCACCCCGTGGCGGTTCAGGAATACGGTGTGCCCAATCCCCAGCTCTACGCCGCACTCGCCGAACGCGGTGCACTCGTCTGCCCCGTGCCCGTCTACCGCTGGGCCCTGCCGGAAAACCCTGAACCACTGGTCCATGCACTTCGCGAAATTGCGGCTGGTCGCGTTCACGCAGTGCTGTTCACCAGCGCCGGACAGGTGCCGAACGTGCTCCAGGTCGCACGCGATTCCGGACTGGAGGATGCCTTCCGCAGGGCAGCCGGCGACAAACTGAAAATCGCATCCATCGGTCCCGCCTGCTCGGAAGCCCTGAAAGATGCGTCACTGCCGGTCCACGGAGAAGCCAGCCCCCCCAAAATGGGTCAACTCGTGCGATTGGCTGTCGAACTTTGCCGTCAGGGTGCAGGAACCACAGAACTTCCAGCTGTTTAGTTTCCAAGCGACGACAGGAAACCGGCCATCTCGCCCGCAGCGTGACTGTTCTGCTGCTGCTGAGCAACCGCAATGCCGTCGACAAACACGGATCTGGCGTCCTCAATACGCCCCTGACGCATCAACAGTTGCCCGGCCATCAAAAAGGCCGGAACATAGGCCGGAGTCGACTGCATCAGCAGCTTGAAGTGGTCCAGAGATTCCTCAGGACAGCCGCCACGATCCAGTTCCATCGCCAGCATGTAGCGCAGCAGCTGGTCGGTGGGGGCTGACTTCAACATCGTCTCCAGCTTTTCCCGGCGCCCGGACATCTTTTGCTCCACCACAAATCTCAGCCTGAGGAAACGTCAATTCGTCGCGGCTTTGCACGGGCCGCGCGAGGCAGCTCAACTCGCAGCACGCCATTGTTGAGCTTCGCCTGAATCCGCTCGTGATCCACCTCATCACTCAGAATGAAGGATCGCAGAAAGTCGCCCATCTGGTACTCCTGATGCAGCACCCGCACCGCAGCACCAGTCGATTGACGAACGCGCCCGTAGAGCGTCAGGCGTTTGTCCTGCACCTGCAGATCCAGACTGTCCGCCGTGACCCCCGGCAGATCGGCGTAAAGCACCAGTCCGTCCGGAGTCTCGTAAATGTCGATGGGCGGAGTAAACAGCAGGTGTGGCTCAGGCTCAGATTCAGGCACCGCCAAAGGGGCCTGTGCAGGAGCAGCCAGGGGTGAGGGAAGCAGGCTTTCGGAAGCAGCCGGGGAAGCACCGTCCCCAGCAGCCAGGTGTTCGCTGGACATCGATAATCAACCTCCTACGGGCCCTCGTTGACTGTGATCTGACGGGATATCAGCGAAGCAGCTTTCGGCAACGTAATCCGCAGAATTCCAGCCGTGTAATCAGCTTTCATCCCCTCTTCGTTCACCCGATCCGGGAGTTCGATCTTGCGCTGCCACTGACCGTGATAGCGTTCCTGCCGACGAAAAGAATCCTCGCGAGCCTCTTCCGGGGGCTGCCGCACTCCACGAATTGTCAGATACCGCGAATCCGTGGTCACCTCGATCTGCCCAGGCGTCACGCCGGGAATCTCTGCCGTGATCACGTAGCAGCTCTCCAGCTCCACAACATTCAGCTGCGGGAACCGGCGACCGGATCGCACACCATGAAAGGCCAGCTGCATGCCCTGCAACATGCGGTCCAGCTGACGCTCGAAATCACCAAACGGGTCCCATGCCTGACCCCAGCGAAAAATCGGCATTCTGTTTCCTCCGCCTGCCATTTCCTTTACCAGCTTCAGACATAGCAAATATCATGCCGCCGAGTGATTTCCAGGACACTTTCGAAGGCAATTATATAAAATTGCTGTAAGTCTCTACTGTGAATCAACTTCTGCACAGTGCGCCACGCTCACCGGGGCTGCCGGAGTGCCGCCCGCGTCGCCACAGGGAACCGGCCCAATTCCAAACTGGCAGTGCCGGCCAGACGAACTCCCGGAAAATCCGGACTTGAGTCTCTTTGGCGGATTCTTAGCCCCGCAAAGGCCTTTGCGTCAAACACTCCCTCCGCGGCCCTACAATCGCTACACGTGGTTTTTTCCCATATTCTCTCATGTTTCCTGAAGTGAACTCTTCCCCCGATTCCGCAGATCTTCCCGAACCCCGATTTCAGGTGCAATACTCAGACTGAGGCATCCGACGCCCGGTCTGTCTGCGTCCCCACGCAGGCGTTCCGCCCGGAGGCCACGTTTGATCCGGGTGGAGGAGCCTCCGCGCTGCCCGGTTCCGGTCCTTCAGAAATCAGCAGGAGGCGTACTCACACGGTGCGCATAAAGGACAGCCCATGCCGGATTCCACAATCGAATTCACCGACCGCGAACGCAGGCGGCTTCTTCGCAGGCGTCGTACCGCCGAAGTTCTGAAATCAGGGCGGATTGAACGCCTCGAACAGAAAAAACAAAACCCGCCGGACTCAGAGGAAACGCCGACCGGCCAATCCATCCGATTTGACGAAGGCATCCAGACGCGGGAAATCATCGAACGACGCCGGCAGGATCGGCGACGGCAGATTGACCCCACCACCTGCGAACGGGATTATTCGTCACCCGAGGTTGAATTCATGCGCGCCATGGACGATTACAAACGCCGCAGCGGCCGGCCATTTCCCACATGGAGCGAAGTGCTGGAAGTGGTGATGAGCCTCGGCTATCGCAAGGTTGCAGAACCCACAACCATGGCCTGGCGAACCCACGGGGATTCACAGCGCGACGAACATTCCAGATAATTCACAGCGGGGACGGGGCGAAGGTCCTGCAGATCTTCGCCCCGCCTGCCACAGGCATTCATGACAGCGGAATCGGCCAGTTCCATCCGGCAGAAAAGCCGCCGTCCACATACAGCGTCTGGCCAGTCATAAACGCCGATGCCGGAGACGCCATGAAAATTGCGGTGCCGACCATGTCCGCCGGTTGACCAAGCCGCCCCAGTGGTGCGTTTTCAGCATTCCACGCCTGCATGCCTGGATCGGACCACAGCTTTCTTGTCAGGTCCGTCAGAATGAAACCCGGCGCAAGGCTGTTCACGCGGATGCCGTGACGTCCCCATTCCAGAGCCAGGCCCCGCGTCATCCCCTGCATGCCAAACTTGCTGATGGCGTAAGGCAGCACTCCCCGCAGGGGCATCCACGTGTTGAGCGATTCCACGTTGATTATCACGCCGGAGGTTTGCTGGATCATCTGTTTCCCGACAGTCTGAGCCATCAGGAAGGCGCCGCGGAGATTGGTGTCCAGAATAAAGTCGTAATCTTCAACCGTCACCGTCTCGGCTCGCTTGCGGCGGTTCACGCCAGCGACGTTGACCAGCGTGTCGATCCGTCCATGGATCCGCAACACCTCGGCGACTGTGCTCCCAATCTGCTCTTCGTTGCTCACGTCACAGGCCAGGCCGCTCACCTGCATCCCAGCATCCCGCATTTCCGCCACTGTCGCCTCAACGGATTGCGGATTCTGGCTGCAAATCACAACTTCAGCACCGCGAGCGGCGAAGCCTTCGGCAATCGCCCGACCAATGCCGCGACTGCCGCCAGTCACCAGCACGATCTGCCCCGCAACAGAAAACAACGCATCGTTGGGTGATGTCATACGACCACTCCTGAACAATCATTACGACTCAGACTTTGCAGACTTGGCGGATTTAGAACCTGAGTCGGCAGCTGGGGCGGACGCAGCGGAAGTGCCGCCACCGG
>JBEIEK010000087.1:0-18565 GCA_040382995.1 Planctomycetaceae bacterium | reverse complement strand
GAAGCCCGAAACTCCGCCTCGCGGTGACCATGGCCATGATCACAGCCATGATCACAGCCACGATCACAGCCACGATCACAGCCACGATCACAGCCACGATCACAGCCACGATCACGGCCACGATCACAGCCACGACCACAGCCATGACCATGACCACCACCACTGATGGCCCTGCACCAGCATCCCCGATTCACAGACGATAGAAGTTCCCATGGGCGGCAGCTTAATTCTGTATTCCACCGATCTGATGCTCTTAAGTTCAGCAGGCCACGCCGCGCGCGTGGCCGGGCTGGACTTTCACAGCGTGATGTCCCTCGAAGCCGCCTCTCCCCATCTGCAGAATTCGGAAACTCTGTTCTGCCTTGACCTGTCCATGGCTGGCGCGGATCCCCAGTCCCTCGCCGCTCTGGCCACGCCTGCAGTTCTCAGCCGGGCCATCGCCTTCGGGCCGCATGTTCACACGACGCGGCTCGATGCCGCACGGGCCGCAGGATTCGGCGAGGTACTCACGCGAGGTCAGTTCTTCAGTCGCATCCAGTCAGGACGGTTGCAGGAATAGAAGCGTGTCAATTCCCATTGGAACTGCCTGAGAATTCTTCCGGGATTCTGCAGGAGATCACTGCTTCAGCATGACAGGAGCATCCCTGGTTGTCAGAATTCCCTGCCGGAAGTGACAATTCTCCTAACTCCGGTTCGAGGTTCTGGTGGCAATCCATGTCAACGGATGACTTTGACAGCTTCAGGCAGTCTGCGGAGGAGTCGGATTTAACCTCAGGGGAGGGATCAGCAGGTGGCCTGGCCTCGTCGATGCCGGCTGTCCCCGTACCCGTGCCGGCTGCCGAGCGCGCACCTGAAGAGACGCGCATCGACTATTCTCTGCCGCAGCACTGGCCTGAGATTCCAGGCTACCTGATTCAGAGCCACCTGGGGGATGGTGGATTTGGGAGTGTTTATCGCGCCCATTCGGTACGTTTGGACGCGCAGGTGGCCATCAAGACGGTGCGTCTGGCTGGCAGAAGCCAGCGGGAACTGTCGAAGCGTTTTGCGATTGAGGTCTCAGCGGCGGCAAGGAATCGTCATCCGCATGTGGTGCAGGTTCTGGATTCGGATGCGGTTTCCGTGGCGGGTGAGGTGAGTTTTGCTTTCCTGGTGACCGAGTATTTGCCGGGTGGCACGTTGAGGGACTGGTTGCGGGAGCATCCGCGGACATCATCGTCGTGTGCGAATCTGATCTCAGGGGTGCGAAAGGTTCTGCAGATTTGCAGCGGTCTGCAGTCGCTGCACCAGATGGGCGTGGTGCATCGGGATATCAAACCCGCGAACATACTGCTGGACCAGTACGGCAATGCGAAGCTGGGAGATTTCGGTTTATGCAGCATGTACTCGGACAGTCACGCGTCGAACGATAGTGGGCTGGCGACTGACATTGGGCTGGCTGCACTGGAAAAATCGCGGATGACCGAGGACGGCGAATTGCTGGGGACGTTAAGTTACATGTCTCCCGAGCTGCTGCTCAGCAGTCAGTCTGCGGGGCCGGGTGCAGACCAGTACGCTGTGGGCCTGATTCTTTACGAATTAATCTGTGGCATGCGTCCACGTCAGGATTTCAGTGGAGATCCGGAGGAACGACAGCGAATTCAGGCGGATCTGGAGCTGTTGCGGCATGGAAAAGCACCTGCAGTGATCAGACCACCAGCTCCGCGCGGCCGGGTCCGAAACCGGTCTCTGCAGTGGATTTGTCTGCGATGTCTGGAGGCAGACCCGTCGCGCCGTTACGGAAGTGTGACGGAACTCGGGCGGGATCTCGAACGCTGGCTGAACGGGGAGCGGCCTGGTGGCGGGCTGCTGATGGAGCTCTGGAACGCGCAACTGGTTCGTCCGGTCCATCAGCATCCGGTGCGGTCGGTGCTGGTGATGTGTGGTGGCTGGTTTTGTGCGATGGTGCTGTATCACTACGCGGTGAAGCTGGATCGGCAGGGGGACGAGGAAGAGCGAAGCCGGTCAGCGAGTGAGCTGGTAAATACGGTAAATGTGAGGACCGCCGAGAATGCACTGGTCTTGCAGCAGATGCAGCAGGATCTGAATGCTCGTCTCGATTCGATCATGAAGCGAATGGAGCCGACGATCAGGAAGGGGGTTGCGGACCAACCAGGAGCAAGAGAACTGCGCGACCAAATCCTGGATGATCTGGCTCAGGAATGCTGCGTTCTTCTTGAGTCTGTCACCAGCCTGCCGCAGCAGCGACAGGTATTGGAGCGGCGGTTGTCAGGGTTGGTTCAGATTCTGCAGGAAACCGGGAGACTTCAGCTGGCTCGTCGCCTCGGGGGGCTTTTGCTGGAGGCGGGCGAAGAGTGCATCACTGATTTTTCTGACGTTGATTCCGCGGTGGTGCAGGAGTATCTGGTAGTCGCGGGGCTGCTGGCGGACATCGAGCTGGATTCGCAGGATCACGCGGCTGCAGACACCTGGCTGAAGTTGCTGGAGACGAGGCTCTCCGGCATTCAGACGCAATCTCCGCGACTGCTCTCTTGGCGGGCGGATTTTGCCCGGCGACGCGGCAGATGGCACTACATCGGCTTCAATCAGATCGCCGTCCGAGATCTGCATTGGAAGCTGGAAGCGATACGCGCTGCAGAGCAGTCAGCGCAGCGGGAAATCCAGCTGAGACAGGAATTATCAAAACGAGTCCCCGGCGCAGAGACCGACGTCGACCTGCGACGTGCCCAGGGCTCTCTTGCTCTTTACCAGTACAAAGGCGGCAAGACCCAGCTCTCCGTCGAAACTCAGACCGAAGCCCTGAATGCACTGCAGACGCTGGTTGACGACAAGCTTGTTGGCGAAGCCGCGATGCAGCAGTTCATCCGGATCTCCTTCAACGGTGTGATGTCGCTCCGCGGTGTCGGACGCATTCAGGATGCGCTCAGCCTTGGCGATCAGGCGCTGCAGATGTCGAAGCGACTCGTCGAACGGCACCCGCTGGTGCTGCGATATCAGCAGGAACTTGCGCGAGGACATGGCAATCAGGCCGAAACGCTGATGCAGATTGCCTGGAAAGGAGGCGATGCGGTTTCGCCAGCCTGCCTGCAGCACCTGCAGTCCGCGGCGGAGCTGCACCTTGCCGTGCATGAACGCGACCCCGCTCGCCGGGAGCCGCGGATCTCCGCGGGTGTTCAGCTGTTGAGGCTGACGCTCTTCACCTGTATGGCTGGCGATCAGCATGGTGCGCGGCGTGCGTTCTGTCAGGCGGTCGAAGTGGCGGCACTCGAACCCGCCATTCCACTGCATATGCTGGAACCGGGCTCCTGCATCAATGCACTCGGGGCCATCGTCGGCAGGCGACTTCTGGACGCTCCGGGCCAGCCTTCTGACCAGGCGGTGCCGTCGAAAGTGCAGTTGGACGCCGTCTGGACCGACCCTGATCGTTTGGCGGAAGATGCCCAGACGCAGCTGAAAGACTGGCCGGAAATGGAGCGGAGACTCGTTGAGGAGTTTGGGGGATTCAGCCTGCCTGGTGAATTGCGGCGGGATTAAGCCCGGGAAACCGGGGCCCCTGCCGACGGCCTGCTCGGCGAGTGAACCGGGATCCAAAAGAAATTCTGAAAAAAACTGTCACGGCCACGTCACACCTGCCTAGCGGAACCGTGGACGCGCGGTCGGAGCTTTCCACAAGCTCTCTTCGCTGCGGTCAGCCACGGAAAAACAACGATGGAGTCAGAGTCATGGCAAGTCAGCATCCGGAATCGGAACCACGGGCAGATCTCGACGGATCCAGCCTTGATTCCACACAGTTTATCCCGCCTGTTCCTGGCTCTCAGTCCCCGGAGGCGAACGAAAGCACGCATTCCGCGGACGGCTCAAATCCGCCCCTGCCAGGACAGTCACCGGCTGTTGCCGCGGGACGCCCGCAGGATCCGCGGGACCCGCTCTGCTGGCCCGAAATCGATGGCTATGTGATCCTCGATTATCTTGGCGGGGGTGGGTTTGGCAGCGTCTATCGAGCCCATTCTTCAAAGCTGGATGCCACCGTCGCCCTCAAAGTGCTCAGGTCAGAAGTCCTGCGTCGACCGGATATTGTGAAACGCTTTGGTCAGGAGGTTCGCACGGCGGCGCGCAATCGGCATATGCATGTTGTGCAGGTCATCGACACCGGCATCGTCACCAGCACTGAAGGGTTGAAATCGCACTATCTGGTTACAGAGTACCTGCCGGGAGGCAATTTCCAGGAGTGGCTGAATTCAAATCCGCGGACAAAACCCACGGACGGCAGTCTGCGTCAGGCCGTGCAGAAACTCGTTCAGGTCTGCAGTGGAGTGGAGTATCTGCACTCCGCCGGCATTCTGCACCGCGACATCAAACCGGAAAACATCCTCCTCGATGAACAGGGTAATCCCAAGCTGGGAGATTTTGGACTGGCGGGTGTGTTTGATGAAGCACTCGCCAGCGAGCGTGTCGGAGGCGTCACTGTGCCGCCGATCGAACTCCCGGAGCAGGCAGGTCAATCGCGACTGACCTCCACCGGCGAAGTCTTCGGAACACTCGGCTATATGGCCCCGGAACTTCTGTTGGGAATTCAAAACGCGACCCCGGCCTCGGATCAATACTCGCTGGGAGTCATGCTGTATGTGATTCTGTGCGACCTGCGTCCGTTTCAGCAGAGTCATCGGGATGCGGGCGAGCGCGAGCGGATTCGGGATATGGTCGGCAGCCTGCGGCGTCGCGAACCGCCCCGCCCCGTACCGCCACCAAGTTCCCGCGGACCGCTGCACGTCCGTGGCCTGGAATACATCTGTCTCAAGTGCCTGCGACCGGATCCTGCCATCCGCTATCGCTCCATCGGGGAACTCAAACAGGATCTGGAACGCTGGCTGGACGGCCAGGCTGTGGGAGAAGGCTGGCGCACTCGCATCTGGAACGAACGCATCTACCTGCCGGTCAAAGCCCATCCATTCCGTTCGATGATTCTTGTGGCAGCAGCCCTGTCCTGTGTTCTGCTGCTGCTGTTCTACATGCAGACCTCTGAATACAGTGAGCAGATTGCAGATGGAGAGCGTGAGCAGAAACAGCTCAGCAGCCAATTGAAATCGGCCGAAACCGAACGTCAATCCAGTCAGCGTCAGCAGCAGTCGCGGCAGATCAGCACTCTGGTGACCGCGGGTGAGACTGCCGCCGCTTCCGGAGACCACGGTCAGGAAGCTCTCGCCTGGGCCACCGCATGGAAGGTCGCCGCGTCGACTCTGCAGGGTGATCCCGCTGCTGAGGAGCTGCTGCAACCCCACAAAATTCGCTTCCATTCGGCCCTCCGCAACGCTCCCCGCCTGCTGAAACTGCTCCCGGGATTCAACGATCCACTCCCGGTTCTGCAGGCCGAGACGACACGGAACGGGCAGCTGTCCGTGTTGCTGTTCGGAGGTAAGCTGCGAGCTTTCGATCCGCGTAGCGGCGCTATTCGTCTCGGTGGTGGCCCTGTTACACCAACCGGGCAGATCACTGCTGTGCGCATGGATGACGATGGCAAACGGCTGGTCGCAGCAGTGATCTCGATGAATTACACCGTTTTCCTCGAATCGTGGGACCTTGCAGACGGCAAACGGCTGGCCAGCGTACCCATGGCCGCGAATGCTGATCAAACCGGCGTGCCACTGGTCCTTGACATTTCCCCTGACGGAAACACGGTCGTCGTGGCTCTGCGAACAGGACTGCTGGAACTGCGCGATGCCGCAACGCTCGATGTGCTGCACACCGCAAATCTTTCAGCCGGACTTTCGGCGGTGGCCTTCAGCCCCGATGGCAGGCGCGGCATCGCGGCATCGGCGGATGAAGCCTCCGGAAAGGCAACTGCCACTGGCTGGGATTCAAGCACCCTGCAGACGCAGTGGACATCTCCGGCACTGCCCGCTGCCGAATACTGCAGCCTTGCCTTCAGTCCGGACGGTCAGCGGGCTGTCGTGGCCTCCGCCACCGGGGCGCATGCCCTGCTGGACACAGCGACCGGAACGTTTGTCTCCGCTCCTCGTCAACCGCAGCTGAAGTCCGGCGCCGTGGATGAATTCGGGCGACAACTGGGCTTTGTCTGCTTTGCTCCGCATGGCCGGGAATTCGCCACGGCAGCGGGATCCATCGCGGCCCAGCGCTGGGATGCAGCCACCGGCTTTCCGACTGGCGATCCCCTGCCTGCTGGTGGCGAGGTGACCGCGTTGAGCTACAGCAGCGATGGCAGTTTGCTGGCCGTGCCGAATCTGAGTGGTGTCTGCAGCCTGTGGAATTTGCAGGGTGGCGGGCCCGCCGTGCAAAAACTGCAGCTGAATGCGGCCGCCACCACGGCGCATTTCCTGCCGGGCAATTCCGAACTTCTGACCGCCGACGCACAGGGCAGTGTTCGTATCTGGAAGCTTCCAGCCACAACCTCCTTCAGCCCGGCGGCCGATGCGGCAGAATGCAGTCGCTGGAGTGCCAGTGGAAACTGGCTGGCGTCCATCCGGGCTGACAATACGGTCCGGCTGATCCGCTCCGCTGATGGGCAGACAGGTGCTTTTGAATGGTCCGCCCCGCACCCCGCCCAGCAACTGCAGTTTTCGCCCAGCGAAGATCTGCTGGCTGTTGCCGGCTACAGCAGCGGATGGGGAGGCCACCTCAGTCTGCTCAGCACAACCGGGCGTGAGGCTGTCATCAGCGGATTGCCGGTCGCGGGCTGTCCCAGCGAGCTGCTCTTCAGTCCCGACGGGAAATGGCTGGCTGTGCATGTCGTACGTTCTCAGGGAAACCGGGTGTATATATTGGAAGTGGCCACGCAGCACCTGCAGCTGCTGACGCTTGATCGCCCGGATCAACTGGTCTGGAATCCGGTGGAGCCCAGCCGCCTGTATGCTGGGTGCCGCGATGGTCGACTGTTTCAGATCCAGCTGCCGGATCTGCAGCCGGTGGCAACTCCGGTTACCGCAGATCGGCAGGTTTTCCGAATGCTCGATGTGAGTGCCGACGGTAAGCTGCTGGCCCTGACAAACGGCGATGATGTCAGCGTCTGGAACACGCAGACGTGGGAGCAGATCGGTCAGCGGCTGAAGGCTGCACCCGACGTCGAGGGTGCACGGTTCGTCAGCGCCAGAACACCGCAGCCTGACGTCCCGGCACCTCTCACTGTCTGGCTTGCCGACGGAACCGCTCAGGTCTGGAACCTGAAGACTCTGGCGGCGGGGAGCGACTGGCAGGTTGTGACAAGTGTGAAAACGGGGACAGCGTTCGTATCCAGTGCGGCTGTCAGCCCCGATGGCAGGCTGCTGGCCACCGCCAACAGCGAGGGAACAATCAGAATCTGGGACATTGCTTCCGGACTGCCAGTGACTTCGCAGCTCACCTGCTCTGCCAACACAGCGGAAGCTGTCGCTGACCCGCAGCTGCGATTCTCTGCCGATGGACGTCGCCTGATTGTCGCCTCCCCCGGTCCGAATCTTCCGGCGCTCCGGGATGCCCTGCGGGAACTGGAGCCCGACTCCCGTGTGTCCGGACTGCTGACGCGGCGTGTGCTCGGCCGAGGCCAGGTCGAATACACTTATTCACTTGATGTCAATGAATTTTCGTCTGCAGAAGTTGCCGCCGCATTTGCAGAAATTCAGAGTGGAACCCAAATGACAGCGACAGGGTCTACCGCACCGCTTACATCGGATCAGGAGCTGGCGGCAATTTTGCTGGCTGCAGACCGATTCAACGCGTGGGCTCTGCAGTTCCGCGGGGCGAGGTTGACGGATGACGAAGAACTTCAGGAACGCCTGTACCGTCTTGCCTGTGCATCGGCGGAAGCAGGCCCCCTTCCCTGGTACGCTCTCGCGGCGCTGCTGAATCAGCAGGACCGCCTCGACCTCGCGCTTGAAGCCGTCGAACGGGCAATGGAACTTGAGATCGCCCCCGGTTATTCGGACGCATTGAAGGGCAGTTTGCTGCAGCAGATGGGGCGGGCCGCCGAGGCGATCCCGGTTCTTGAAAAAGCCGTCGCGAATCTGCTGATAACCCACAACGCGCGTCTGGAACTGGCCTGGTGTTTCGCTGCCACCGGGCAGTTTGAAAAAGCGGCTGCCGCCTACGACCAGGCATTTGAGGAATCGGCGTCATTCAGGGAACCCGTGGCTGCCGAGCGAATTTATCAGCGGATGCTGGTTGCTATGCAACTGGCCGATGCAGCCACTGCCGGACGACTGATGCGGGAACTGTTGCAGTCTGCTGAGACTTCCACAGACCTGCGAACCTGCTATTACACGGCGACTGCCGCGATCGTCATGCCATCCACCGTAAGTGACTGGCCGACCGTACTCAAAGCGGCAGAAACAGCCCGGCAGGAGCAGGATTCTGTGAACACGAGGAACGTCATGGCCTACAGCATCTTCCGCAGCGGAGCTGATTCGCGAGCGGAGAGTCTGCTGCGGGAGGCCCTGCAGCAGTCAGGGACCGCTGTCTCACCACTGTTGAATCTGTTTTATTCGATGGTCCTGAGACGCACAGGAAAAACGGATGAAGCAGATCGATTTCTGGTGGCTGGTCGCCAGGCCGTGCAGCAGGAACTGGCCGAGGGGAGCGTGCCGTGGGATCGTCAGGTGCAGCTGAAAATGATCCAGGATGAAGCCGAAAAACAGTCGACCGCCTCGCAAAAAACGTCTGAATAAAGTGGCCTGAAGCTTGCCAGTGGGAGCAGTGGAAATGAATGAACCGAAGAAACCCGCAGATGGCTCCGATGGTTTCGGCTACCGAAATCTCAGTGACATTCCAACGGAACGCACACGGCTTGTGAAAGCCATCGGCAGGCCGGAAAAGGAGCCGGAAGAGGTGGATACAGTGGAAGCTGAAGCCCAGCGCGCCGCTCGGCTCGCACAAAGAACAGAGCGGGAGCGGCAGATCAAACGCTACCAGGTGGCTGGCCTGTGCTACGTCCGCAGCATGCTGCGGGGAGATCTGCAGGCGTCCAGCGAAGTCTGGGACCAGATTGTCATCAACTGGCTGGAGGGTCGCTTCAGCAGCTACGACCGCAACCGCTCTTTCCGCATCTATTTCAAGGAAGTCCTTCGGAATGCCGTCCGCCGCTACCTCCGAGAGCATTTGCCGGGAGGCAAAGCCGCAGTCGAGCAGCTGGATTCTGAAATCGACATCGAAGATCACCGGCACAAATCGGCAAGCGAAGAGTTTGACGGGCACTTCCGCACTGGTCTCCTGCAGCGCGCACTTGACAGCCTCCGGCAAAACGATGCCCGCTGGCACAAGGTGCTGTCACTGCAGATCGAAGCAGAGCAGAGCGGTGAAAAACAACCTCGCTCCTCCGAGCTGGCCGCACTGCTGGGCACCACCGAAGAGAACGCTCGCACAATCCGCAAACGGGCCCGCGATGCCTACGCACGAGCCATCGTTGACGAAACGGCAGAGCTTATCGGCACGCGCGACTCTGCACGTATCCGCGAAACACTGCAGGAACTGGGACTTTTCGATTACTGTGCCCGGGCTTTTCCTGAAATCCAGGCCCCCAACACAGACAGCGAATAACAATTGCTGTACAGGTGCACAACAAGCTCATCCCTGCCACGATTCCGGTAACTCGATCCCGCCGTTGGCCTCGGCAGGGGGCAGAGGATCTTCGTGAAACACCACAAGCCGATTCAGCACTTCAGTGACTCCCGTGGCAGCTCGTACAAGGTCTGCAATGTCTGCACTGCCCTTGGACGTACGAATCACACCGTCCAGACATAAACCCTCGGGCGTGCGTCGCACCACCAGACGATCAATGCGGAGCCCGCCGCAATCCTTCAGGACTCCCTTTACGAACGGTTCCAGACCGACGCTACCCGCGACGGGGCCCGCTCCAGCAGAGAACAATGTGCCAGGCATCGAATGCTCCTTACACGACCCGCGACACAGAGCAGCCTGCCCAGGAAGCCACTCCAGTGAACCCACCTTGAATCCTACCACTCCGCCTGCAGGACTCCAGATGAAGATCTGCAGCTTCAGCAGGAATTCATGCAGCTCCGGCTGGAAAAAACCAACATCAGCCCTCCCCGAAGCCCCCATATTACCCAGCAATCCATAAGTCGACAGAAGTTTCCGTACGGCAATTATCCGGTCTGTCGTACACCTGCGGGCGCCGTGTGCCCCGTCTGTCAGGGAACGGATTTCACCAGCATCCGAATACTCACCAGCAGAACCCAGAACGGAAAGAGCACGGCCACCCAGGCAAAATCGGTGATGATTACCAGCAGCACAGCCCCGCACAGGAAACCAGTGACCGCCACCCACCGTGCGAGGAATCCGGTTTGCAGTCCCAGCGACGAGGTCACAAACATGAATACAGCCGCCATGCGAATTCCAAAGGGATTCATCAGCCCGTAGACGGTCCCCCGGCTGACCCGATATGCATCACTCTCCTGCAACAGCCGTGATTCCATTCCGAAGGCATTCACCACTCCCTGAGCGGCCGCTGCGGCTGTAAATAACATCGCCACGAACAGCAGCCCGCTGCCAAGAAAAACCGGTGTGACAAATCGCCCCTCATTTAACCTCAGCCGCTCCCACAGCACGGCCATGAACCACAGGAACGCAAGGCCCGCATACGGGACCAGATTGAGCGCCAGTCGCACCTGATCGCGGCGCGACGCATCTGTCAGCCACTGCCCCGGATCACGTGGATCAGCCGGAACTGCGATTCTCAGCAGCACAAGACTTGTCACGTACAGTGCAGCAAATGTCACACCGCTCACCGCCGCCGCACGCTGCCAGCCCGGAACCTCGCGTTGAGGCAACAGCCCTGAGACCTGTTCGGCATCAGATTCCTGCATTCATCATCTCCCGCAGATCAAGCATTGGCTGCTGACTGACCTTCAACAATCCTTCCTGCGAACGATCCAGATCCGCGGCCAGCGCAAGCACCGCTGAAAATGCCGCAACCAGCACCACAATGACCAGTGATCGCCGCGACCGACACAAGCCCTCGTGATAACCGACACCCGACATCGTCAGCAGTGTCACCATGTACAGAGTCAGCCAGAGCGCAGCGGGAAGACGACTGCGAACCCCGATCAGCAGGCGTTTTGAATGGATGTCGATGGTGTCGTTGAGTGACTGAATAAACAGCCCCACCATGATTGAATCCGGTTGTTCAATCCCAAGTTCTTCCGCCTGCAGCCAAAGCTCACGATGCAGCTGCGCACTGCGACTGAGTGCCCGCCCGAGGTCACCCGTGTGCACCACGTCCAGACGCACATCGGTGTAATCAGCCAGCAGCCGACGGATCAGCACTCGTTTGCCATCAGGGAGCAGGCCGGCCCGCAGCCATGCCGTGCCAATCGCGTTGGCCTCTTCCACCACCATCAGTCCTCGAGCATCGAATCGCGCTGCGGCAAGGCCAAAGGTGAATGCCAGAATTAATCCCAGCAGCCCAAGGGATGCTGCGACAATTGCCGCCACCGGAGATTCCAGCTCATCCGCAAATCGCAACCGCCGTATCCGGCCGATCCGGTATCCCAATTCGATAGCCGCCAGCACAACTCCGAAGGTGCAGCCGAACAGCGCCCAGATTGGCAGGTAGTCGAGGGGACCGGCGAATGGCATTGAAATCCTCGCAAATGTGGCTGACCCGCCCAGAACTCAAGGCACTCAGCGACCCGCGCCACTCAACTCCGCCACGCGGCTCTCGGCCTCTGCTGCCGCTCCAGCTGCTCCTCCCGCAGCTTTCTCTCCAGCAGTCTCGAAATACACCTTCTTCCCGCCCTGCAGCGCAACCTCCGGATTCACCGTCGCAAACAGGTGCATCAGCCGTGCGATGACACCTGTCCAGCCGGTCTGATGGCTGGCACCCAGCCCGGCACCATTGTCCCCATGGAAATACTCGAAGAACTGCAGCAGATCGCGCCAGTGCGGATCCTCCTGAAATTTTTTGCTCCCTCCGTACACTGGGCGTCGCCCATGCTCGTCCCGCAGAAAAATCCTCGCCAGCCGCCGCGAAATCTCTTCCGCCACGCCGTACAAATTCATCTGCCGGCCGGATCCTGTGGGGCATTCAATGGTGAAATTCGTGCCGAAATACGAATAGTACTGCAGCAGCGCACGGATAATCAGTGCATTGACCGGCATCCAGATCGGTCCACGCCAGTTTGAGTTGCCCCCAAACATCCCACTGTCAGACTCGGCTGGCAGATAGGACACGCGATATTCCCGCCCGCCTGCATTGAACACGTACGGGTGATCAGCATGACAGCGGGACAGTGAGCGAATGCCGAATTCGCTCAAAAACTCATTTTCATCCAGCATCCTCGACAATACTCGCCGCAGCCGCGTTTCGTCAAGAATCGAAGCCAGCCGCCGCCCCGCAACTCCAGGCTTCAGCGGATCATGAATCGCCGCGCGAATCTCCGGCCGCGCGTCGAGGAATCGCACAAACCGCTCCCCGACCTCCGGATACTTCTTTAACGCCACACCATCGAACATTGTCGTCGCACACAGCGGCAGCAACCCCACCATCGAACGCACTTTCAATCGCTGCGATTCTCCATTCGGCAGCCGCAGCACGTCATAGAAAAAACCATCCTCTTCATCCCACATGCCTGTGCCACCGCCCAGATGAGTCATCGACGAGGCAATCCAGAAGTAGTGCTCGACAAACTTCACCGCCATGTCCACATAGTCTGAATCCGTCAGCGACAGCTCAGCCGCAATCTCCATCATGTTCTGACAAAACAGCGCCATCCACGCTGTCCCGTCCGCCTGCTCCAGATAACCGCCCGTCGGCAGCGGCGCACTTCTGTCAAATACGCCGATGTTATCCAACCCCAGGAAGCCACCTTCAAAGACGTTCCGTCCGGTGCGGTCCTTGCGGTTCACCCACCACGTGAAATTCAGCAGCAGTTTCTGAAAATTGCTCTTCAACCAATCCCGATCGCCCTGCCCCTTCACCCCCTGCTCAAGCCGATACGTAAAAATCGTCGACCATGCATGCACCGGTGGATTGACGTCCCCAAAATTCCACTCGTAAGCCGGGATCTGACCATTTGGGTGCATGTACCGCTCACGCAGCATCAGTTTCAGCTGCTGCTTCCCAAACTCTGCGTCCACCAGCGTCAGGGCCAGCACGTGAAATGCCAGGTCCCACGCCGCATACCACGGATACTCCCATTTGTCCGGCATCGAAATCACGTCGCCGTTATACATGTGATGCCAGTGATCATTTCGGGGGGCCACTTTTCGTGATGCTTTGAATGGGTCCGAACCGCGTTCCTCCAGCCACCTGTCGACATCGTAGTGATAGAACTGCTTGCTCCAGAGCATCCCCGCAAGCGCCTGTCGCATGACATTCGCCTCATCAGCATTGAGCGATTGCGGAATCACGTCCCGGTAGAATTCATCTGCTTCGGCCCGCCGCAGGTCCATGGTTCTGTCAAAGTCCCCGAACGCACCGGCACTGCCATCCCCGCTTTCTTCCGGCCCACCGCCGCCATCACGCAGCCGCAGCCGAATCACTTTGCTCCCACCAGCTTCCACTCGCAGTCGGTAATCCGCCGCCACTTTGGTGCCACGCTTCTCCGGATTGATCCCGGAATCGTCACCGTGCACGATTGAGTTGTTGATGCTGTCCTTCACATACGGACTGCGATTCGGCAATCCAAACACGCGCTGCATGTTCGTCTCGTTCTCCGTAAACAGCAGCGGTACCTCGCCCTCACATTCGAACCAGCGCTCGCCCAGCCGAGCATCCGTGGCGCGCACGACACTGCAGCCAGACCGAACATCCACCTGCCGCAATTCCGGACGCTCCGACCCATCCTGCCATGACCACTGATTGCGAAACCACAGCGTCGGCAGCACATGCAGCTCCGCAGCCTCCGGACCGCGATTGTGCACCGTAATGCGGACCAGCAGGTCCTCCGGGGACGCCTTTGCATAGTCCACGAACACATCAAAATACCGATCCTCATCAAAGACGCCCGTATCCAGCAGCTCATATTCAAAATCACCAGGCCCCCGACGACGGCTGGTCTCCACCAGCTGCCCATAAGGGAACGCAGCCTGCGGATACTTGTAGAGATACTTCATCCACGAATGCGTGGGTGTGCTGTCGAGGTAAAAGTAGTACTCTTTGACGTCTTCACCATGGTTGCTTTCACTGTTCGTCAATCCAAACAGCCGCTCCTTCAGAATCGGATCTCGGCCGTTCCATAAGGCTAACGAAAAACACAGTCGCTGCTGATCGTCTGAGATCCCTGCCAAACCGTCCTCGCCCCAGCGATAGGCACGCGACCGGGCCTGGTCGTGAGTGAAATAGTTCCACGCATTGCCCTCCTCACTGTAGTCCTCCCGGACCGTCCCCCACTGCCGCTCACTCAGATACGGCCCCCAGCGTTTCCATGCCTTCAACTGCTCCTGCGCTTCCTTCAGCCGAACCTGTTCGATGTTCATGCATCCCTCTCCTCGCCACCTGATGGCAAACCCAGCATGTACCTGTAATGCCCGGGAATCGGCTCAAGCTCCATATCCTCAGTCGGATAAATCGGCTGCCGCTGATCCCACGGGTTCTCCACATTCGGCAACACCCAGAAACGCCCGGACTGATCCAGCACCACCCACTGCTGCCGCGATCGATCCACGTACAACGTCACCTTCGGTGTCCGTACTCTCAGCATCGCATTCTCCTTCTGCCCAACCTGCACACCTTGCGGACAGCAGATCCGGCGAAGCAAAACTCGCGCCGGGGACTCGGGCCCTACGGGTTAATCCCAGAGCCTTGCGTTGCCACCAGGCGTCGCGGCCGTGAAAACACGGATTGGGGGCGAATCGATAAACACAACTCGAACGGTGACCGCACAGGCCGACGCGTCCGGCGTCACTTTTGGGACGGTTCGATCCCGCGACCACGACTCCGCAGGATCAGCAGCAGAATCGCCAGGGTCAGCAGCAACGCTCCAAACAACGCACGATCGCCGAAAATGCTGAGCCAGCCAGCCCCAACCACCGCATAGATGAGCGCCCCCAGCCCGGCTGTTCGAAGGAAATCAAGGGAGCCGTAGTTGGAAATGGTGCGTTGAACAAGCGACCAGCGAGACAGAGCCCTCGTCAGCACAAACAGACACAGGGGCACTGAAACGATCCACGCGACAACCCAGAAGTGCCACCGTAAGAGGCCCGACACGTCCGGAGTGTCCCTGCTGAAACCGAGCCGTTCTCCGACCTCGTCAGAGAACAGGGAAGTCCCCGCCACAAATGCAAAGATGGCCAGACAACCGAAAAGCTGCACAATCTGCTGTGGCGGCAGAGCATTTGGCTGTTGTTCCCCCACGATCCCGCCGTTATCATCACAGGACACCCCTCCTCTGCCCTGAGGCCTTCCAGAGCATCGACACTGAGGATCGTTATGCAGCGTCATCGTCCGTGTGGTTCAGCGGAACACGTTCACAGTCGCCGAGCATTTTTCGGGCAGACTGCTCTGGGTTCGGCGGGTCTGATTTCCGGGCTGGGCAGCGTGCTTACGGGGCAGCCTGCGATCGCTGATCAGGTGCAGTCCAAAAGCCGCAAGGTGCTGAATATCTTTCTGCACGGCGGAGTCAGTCAGCTGGAGACGTGGGACCCCAAACCCAACACCGACACGGGTGGGCCGTTTCGGCCGATCGCCACATCGGTCCCGGGGCTGCAGATCTGCGAGCTGCTGCCGCACACCGCGAAACAGATGCATCGGCTGTCAATCGTCCGCAGCCTGGATACGAAAAACGGAGATCACGCGCGGGGTGTGACAGAGATGACCACGGGACGCGGGCGGATGCCGGGCGGCGATTTTCCGCACCTGGGGGCCGTCACCGCACGCTCGCTCATGCCCGAATCCTTTGCACTCCCCGGTCACGTGCTGATTCGCAGCTCGCCGGGCGGACGGAATGTGGAGTCTGAATTTCATTCGGCGGCTTACCTCGGACCACGGTTCGCCAGCATGGCCCTCTACGATGGCAATCCTCCGAAGTTCGACGATCGGCCCGGTGAGATTACCGATGAAGGTGATGAGGCCCGCAACGCAATCCGACAGCGGGCCAGTGAACGCTTCACCAGGCGACGTCGCACAGCCGAAACGGAAGCCTATAACTTTTCCTATACTCAGGCCCGAGAACTGCTGGCGAATCGACATGTCTTCGAGGTCAGCCGCGAATCCGCCAGTGATCAGGAGCGATACGGCACCAGCCAGTTTGGCAGACACTGTTTGCTGGCCCGCAGACTTCTGGAACATGGCGTTCCCTACGTGCAGGTGAACCACGCCGACTACGACACGCACCATGAAAACTTTGACTTTCACATCGAGCAGCTCGGAGAATTTGATCAGCCATTTGCCACGCTGGTCGCTGACCTCGCCGATCGCGGACTGCTTGCCGACACCCTGATCTGTGTGATGAGCGAGTTCGGGCGAACTCCAAAAATCAACAAGAGCTACGGTCGCGATCACTGGGGAACGGCGTGGAGTGTGGTGCTTGGCGGAGCCACCATCCAGCCAGGAGCGGTCATCGGCAGCACGAATGCCAATGGCACAGCGGTCACCGATCGCGCAGTGGATCACGGTCATATCTTCCACACGATTCTGCAGGCGGTGGGAGTGGATTCTTTGGGTGAGTTCGAGATTGCCGGCCGACGTTTTCCCGTGGCCGATCCCTCCCGCGGTCCCATTTCGGAGCTGCTCACATGACCGCCTCCGCGTCCGTGGATCCTCAGCAGACAAAACTCCTGAAGGAATTCAAATTCGACCGTCCACTCACAGCCTGCCACTGGGATCCACAGTCGCGTTTCATATTCTGTGGCGCAGAAGACTTTCTGGTGCATCGTCTTGACCCGGCCGGTGACAAACGGATTGCTTTGGCCGCACACGAAAGCTGGGTGCGGGCCTTTGGCAGCTCGATCGACGGCCAGACACTCTACAGCGGCGGCTATGACGGGCGGCTGATTTTCTGGCCTGCAGCGGCCGATCAGCCACAGCCCCTGCATGTCATCGAAGCGCACCGGGGCTGGATTCGCGCGATCGCGGTCAGCCCTGATGGGAAGTCCGTGGCCACCTGCGGCAATGACCTCCTTGTTAAAGTCTGGGATGCAGCCTCCGGCTCGCTCGTCCGGGAATTTCCGGGACACGCGTCACACGTCTACAATCTGATTTATTCATCGGACTCCAGCTGGTTGTTCTCCTGCGATCTCAAGGGAGTTGTCAACGCGTGGTCGCTGGTCGCAGACACCCCTCGCAGTCTGGTCACGGTGGCTCAGCTGCACGGATACGACACCACGTTTCGCGCGGACATTGGCGGGGCCCGCAGCATTGCAGTCCGCAGTGATAACGGGCAGATTGCACTCGGTGGCATCACCAAAGTCTCAAATGCCTTTGCAGGGGTGGGCGAGATCGTTGTCGCCCTCGTCAATCCCGTCGACGGAAAGCTTGAACGCATCCTGCAATCCAAAGACAAGACCACGGGCACGCTGTGGGGACTGGCATGGCATCCGAATGGATTCTGGATGGGTGTCTGCGGTGGCGGTGGTGGTGGCTGGCTGTATTTCTGGAAGGGCGACGCCGATGACGAATTCTTCCGCCTGAAGCTCAAAAACGATGGCCGTGGAATGAGCCTTTCGGCGGATGGTAAACACATCGCAGTCGCTCACGCTGACAATCATCTTCGCACTTACCAGCTGCGCTGACGCGTCAGGATTCAGGATTCAGATCTGCATGCACCTTCAAACTCGCTTTGCTGTGATTGTCCTGTGGATTGCCGCCGTCAGTACCGGGCTGGCGTCCGGTCACGAAGAAACGCAGTTTCTGGCGGGAGCGGCGACGGTGGATGTGACCCCGCGCGAACCTGTACCGATGTGGGGCTACGGTGCTCGGCACGCAGCGCTCTCAGAAGGGACTCTGGATCCGCTGCAGGCGACGGTGCTGGTCCTGCAGGCCGGCTCTGACAGGCTGGCGATTGTCGGGCTGGATCTGGGGCGTGCTCCAGCGGAAGAGTCGCTGCAGCGAATTCGCGTGCAGCTGCTGGAGCAGCATGGAATTGCGAATTCCCTGATCGCCGGTTCGCACACCCATCACGGACCGGTGCTGGAGCTCAGTGACCGTCCGGACCGTGGTCGAGGTCGGTTTGATGCCGCATTGCGGTATAATACCTGGCTGGAAACAGCAATCGTCGAGGCGGCAGGCAAGGCGGTGATGGCGCTGCGACCTGCAAAGCTTGCGGCGGGTTCCGCCGAGTTGCCGAATTTCAACCGCAACCGGCACACCAAACGCAGCCCGGCTCCGGTGGATGGTCGCCTTTGTCTGCTCAGACTGGACGACGCTGAATCCGGCCAACCGCTTGCGGTGCTGGCGAATTTTGCCGCCCATCCCACCAGCCTGCCTCAGGAGCAGCTGCAGTTTTCCGCTGACTTTGTGGGTGCGCTGCGGCGTGAAATCCAAACGTCGCACGGAGGTCAGGCGGTGTTCATGCAGGGAGCAGCCGGTGATCTTTCAACCAATCGTGGCCCCTTCGGCGACCATACGGCCTACGGTGCAGCGCTGGGCCGGGAGGCCGTGCGGATCCTGCAGACGCTGAAACCGGAG
>JBEIEK010000086.1:0-18594 GCA_040382995.1 Planctomycetaceae bacterium | reverse complement strand
GGAATCGCATCTCCGCGCGTGGGGCTCATGAACATCGGCAGCGAAGAGGGCAAGGGGACCGACCTCTATCGCGACACCCACACACTGCTCACTCAGTCCGCAATCCGCGAATGGTACGTCGGCAACGTGGAAGGTCGCGATGTCTACCACGGTGATACGCACGTCATCATCTGCGAAGGTTTTGTGGGAAATGTGATTCTCAAGGTCAGCGAAGGGATGGCCGAGTTTCTGCTGAAGACCGTCGGCCGAACACTCTCCCGCGAACTGACCACCGAACGTGAGCACGCTGAACAGGTGCTGGATCAGCTGGTGGATCAGTTTCACTACCGCGAATCCGGCGGCGCTCCGCTGCTGGGCATCGACGGTGTCTGCATCATTTGCCACGGGTCCAGTGACCATCGATCAATCCGCAACGCCATTCGAATGGCGACGGAGATCGACAATCACCACATTAATGCCCAAATTACCGAACTGCTGATTCAGGCTGAGTAGCATGCCCCGAATAGCCCTCTTCTTTCCCGGTCAGGGAGCCCAGCACGTTGGTATGGGCAAGCGGCTGGCATCCCAATACCCCGCCGCCAGGCAACTCTACGACCGTGCCGCAGAGATACTCGGGTACGACCTCGCCTCAATCTGCTTCAACGGTCCTGCCGAAGAACTCGATTCCACCGTTATCAGCCAGCCTGCAATCTTCGTCACCAGTCTGGCCGCGCTGGAAAAACTGCGTCAGGATTCTCCCGAAATTCCGCTCGCCTGCGAAATGGCGGCTGGCCTCAGCCTTGGCGAATACACGGCGCTTGTGTTTTCCGGAGCCATGTCCTTCGAGGACGCGCTTCGCGTCGTCAAGCGTCGTGGCGAGGCGATGCAGGCCGCCGCTGATGCCACCCCGTCCGGCATGGTGAGTATTCTGCTCCTCGAACGTGCCCAGGTCGAACAGATCTGCCAGGAAGCATCCGCTCACGGATCCATTCGTATCGCCAACTTCCTCTGCCCGGGAAATCTGGTGGTGAGCGGCGACAATGCCGCCTGCGAGCGGGCGGCGGAACTGGCCATTGCGGCCGGTGGCCGCGCGATTCCTCTGGCAGTTGCCGGAGCTTTTCACACGGATATCATGAAACCCGCCGACGAAGCCGTTGCTGAAGTGCTGGCTGAGGTTGAAATCCGTTCACCAGAGATCCCCGTTGTCTCCAACGTTGACGCCCAGACGCACTCCGATCCCGAAGAGATCCGCGAACTGCTCATCCGCCAGGTGATCAGTCCCGTAAGGTGGGAAGACTCCATTCAGCGAATGCTGGCCGCAGGCTGCGACGACTTTTACGAGGTCGGCCCCGGAAAAGTGCTCCGCGGACTGCTCAAACGCATCAGCCGCAAGTCGAACTGTGCCACCATCAACGATTCAACCGAAGAATAGGCGTATCAGCCACCGGTTCCCCTCTCAGTTGCTCCGCGGCCGCAACTGCCCCTTTTTGTTCAGAGATTCAATCTCAATTTCCTTCCTCGCCAAATCCCCAGCGAACATCGTCTGGAATTTGCCGAAATATCTGCAATAAATCAGGGCAATCACCAACCGCCGGTGCCATCTGGTTCCGGGGTGTCCGTTTTTCATCCCTGCTGCCGCTTTCAAGTCCCCTGAGCAAAAGGTCCGCATTCATGACTCACGTTGTTGCTGAACCCTGTTTCAATTGCAAATACACCGACTGCGTCGTGGTTTGCCCTGTCGAATGTTTTTACGAGGGCGAAGCGATTCTGTTCATTCATCCGGAAGAATGCATCGACTGCGAGGCCTGCGTGCCTGAGTGTCCGGTCGCCGCAATTTTCCGCGACGAAAACCTCCCCGAGCAGTGGGCCGGCTACAAGGAACTGAATGCAGAGATGGCCCCACAGTGCGCGGTGATCACAGAGAAAAAGACATCGATGGCCGAAGAGGCCGGCACCTGCACGACCCCAAAGGTCAACAAGTAATCGGTCGCCGTCTCCGCTTGATCATTCCAGGCTCTGGCCAACTGCGGTTCAGAGCCTTTTTCTTGCGCTGAGCTCGCCATGTCCCGTCCCGGCCTGCTGCTCCCTGTGTTTCAAAACTGGGCCTGCCACAACTGCGGTGGCTGCTGTCGCGAGCACGTTGTTGGGGTCACAGAACAGGAAAAGCAGCGAATTGAAGCTCAAAACTGGTCCGCGGCTGACGGTGTGCCCACGGACGCGCCGCTGTTCGTGCCTCTGGGCAGCACGTGGCGGATCAACCAACAGCCCGACGGGGCCTGCATTTTTCTGGACCCGGCCGGGCTGTGTCGCATTCACTCGAAGTTCGGCGAGTCCGCCAAGCCACTTGCCTGCCGTCTCTACCCCTATGCCATCCATCCCGCGGGCCATCTGGTGACGGCCAGTTTACGTTTCAGCTGTCCATCGGTGGTGCAGAATCTGGGTCCGGCGGTTTCCACGCTCCGCACCACCGTAGAGTCTCTCGCCGCGGAGGTGGTTCCTGGAGGGTATCGGAGTCCGCAGGCACCCGACCTGCGTCCGGGGCTGGCCTTTGACTGGCCGCGGATGACGCGACTGCTGGCGTGGCTGGAGCGTGGGTTATCGGATGCTTCGGTGAGTTTCCCGATCAGGCTGCAGCGCGTGGTGCTCTGGCTGGGGCTGCTGGGGCGGGCGGAAGCGGACGCGTTGTCGGAGGAACATTTCGGGGACCTTGTGAAGCTGCTTTACGAGGCGGCGGTGCGAGCAGTTCCGGCGAGCGGCAACAATCCAGGGCCCCCGCTGCGGCTTGCGAAACTCATGTTCCGCCAATTTCTCGCTCAGCTGCTGCGGCACGACACGGCGGCAACGCTGGGGCCCTCTGTGGGTGTGCGTGTGCGGCTGTTGGCTGACGGTCTGCGCTTCACAGTGGGCCGGGGAACGATCCCGCAGCTGAACGACGCCAATTCCGTGCGGGTGGCATTTGTGGAACGAGCGGGTGTGCGACGTCCCGCGGCAGCTCCGCGCGTCGCATTCAGGACCGCAGAACTCCCACTGCCGAACTGGAACGCCGACTGGGACGAGCTGTTTGTGCGATATTTCCACGTCAAGCTGCAGGGCCTGCATTTCTGTGGTGCCGCCTTTTACAACTACCCAGTCCTGGCTGGCTTCTATTCGCTCGCCCTGATGTTTCCTGCGGTCCTCTGGACGGCTCGTGTCCGTGCCGCAGCTGAGCAGCGAACGACTGTGCTGCTGCGCGATCTGGAGGCTGCTCTGGCAACGCTGGACCACAACTTTGGTTATTCCGCGGTCTTCGGCCTGCAGTCGTCCCGCAAACGCATAGAGCAGCTGGCGAAGCTGGACCAGGTGGGCAGTCTTGTGGCGTGGTACAGCCGCGTGGGCTGATGCGATGAGATTCAGGGGAGCGGTGGAGGTTGTGGGGCGAGCGATTCTTCGGCGACCGGACTGGCCTCACGACGTCCCGGGAATGTGGGCAGCTTTTGTGGGTTCACGCCTGGAATCTCGCCGTCGCGAGCCAGCGGCAGAGCCCCGAGTCCGGGAAAGAACAGCTGACGATTCAGCTCAAATGCTGCAGGTGTGGCGGATTCCAGCCGCAGCCCCGTATCTGTCTTCCAGCTGACGTTTCGCCACGCATTGTCAAGCAGAACTTCAGCGGAGGTGTCTTCTCCGTCGGTGCGACTTTGCCAGAGCTGTTTCCATTGAGCAAAGTCGAAGCGACGGCTGGAAAAATCGAGCGAGGACGAGTCGATCAGCCAGAAGACAGTGTGACCGTAGTAGAGATTTGTAACGCCATTCCACGAAACCAGTTTTTCAATTTCATCAACATAGCCGCTCCCGTTGAACTGCAGAAGCGGAGTATCGGGGCCGGCAGCCGCAAAGACGGACGCTTCGCTGCGAATGGACAATCGCGGGAGCAGCCTCTGGACGGCACTTGTCTGCCGTTGATCGCTGTCGGACATGCGGACCAGAGCTCCCTCGTGCAGGCAGGTGAGATGATCCGTGATCACTTCCAGTGACCCGCGGGCCGGCTGCATCGAATGATCACCACGAAGGTCAATCAGATGTCCGGAAATGGCGAATGCCGACTCCTGAATACGAATTCGGCCACGCGGCTGACAGGCAATCCGGAAAGCGTCGGCCTGAGCTCGGCAGATGACACGCTGCAAAGCAATCTCGGACTCCTCGCGAACGGCATCACCCGGGACCTGAGCTTCGTCTGTCAGATCAAAGAGAGCGATGGGTTCGATCTGCTGACTGGAACATTCGATGGAGACATTTTCCAGCAGGATCCGATTGACGCCAGCCATGTGGAACAAGCTCAGATTTTCGGTCAGCTGATCCGACTGACGTTGAGTCGCAGATCCACGTCGCGAATCGTCAGGGAACTTTGGCTGCGGAGGCTGAACATCTGTGGGGCGGCTACCGGGAAATCAGGGAGCACATCAAATTGCAGCGTGGGCCTGTAACCCTCAGCTGCCCGAACAATCAGATTGGTTCCAACCAGACGAACCGGGGGCTGTGCGGGGAGATCGTCCGGGTAGCCGTTGTAACGCAGCAGAATGACGTCTCCGGATCGGGCTTCGGCGACTGCGGCACTGAGTGTGCGATAGGACTTCATCTGACCATCGGCCCGCTGCAGCTGGAACGGACCATTCGCGGACTCTGGTGGTACCCGAGCACCAGTGGTCGCTGGTGAGTTGACGGGCGAAGTCGAAGAGCTGGCCACTGCCCCTGCGTCGGGCTGGGCTGGTGTCGCAGAATCGGCAGAGCTGCCGCCGGTGGCATTGCCGGCAGTGAGCTGCGGCGGTGCTTCAGATTCGGTGGAGACCTGACTTCCGGAATTTGCAACAGTCACGCTGCCGGCAGCAGCCTGCTGGGACGTGGTTGCGGCTGTGGCAGGACCGGATGCTGAACGCGGAATGTCGGCGGCAACACCGGCAACCCCACTGTAGTCTTCGGCTCGCAGTTCCTGCCGGGACGCGGAGTCCGCGAGCAGCGGATCTCCGGCAGCTGAAAACAGCGGAAACTGCAGGACCACAGCAGTCAGGCAGATTAACAGTATCGATGCGAAGACCCAAACTGCACCGACCGGCGCTGCCGGAAGTGTCGGCCGCAGCTTCTTCCAGACAATGCCTTCTGCCGGAACGGTCTGCAGCCCCAGCAGGCCCGCCAGCTGGATCAGGTCATTCAGCAGCAGCCCCGCTGCCTGGTACCGCTGATCGGGATTGCTGGCCATCATTTTTCGCATCATCGCAGACAGCTGCACCGGGACGCTGCTGTTCAGCCCCCGCGGATCCGGTGGACTCTTGCCCTGATGATCCAGCAGCTTCTGCAGTGCAGTGCCATCCGGATAGGGAGGCTGCCCTGTGAGCATGTGGTACATGGTGCAGCCGAGCGAGTAAATGTCGCTGCGAACATCCGCACTCCGCGGGTCGCGCGCCTGTTCAGGGGCGATGTAATCGAAGGTGCCCAGAGTCGTTCCGGCGGCCGTAATTTCGCCAATCGAATCTTCAGATTCACGCCGTGCCAAACCCAGATCCACCACCTTCACCCGGCCCGATTCGGTGACCATGATGTTCGATGGCTTGATGTCCCTGTGAACGATGCCCGCCGCTGCGATGTGGTTGAGCGCCAGAGTGATCTGGATCGACAGATTCACGGTCTCCGCGGCACTCAGCCGCCCACGATCCACAATTAAATCCCGGAGCGTCCTCCCCCCGGCAAACTCGTAGGCGATGAAATAGAATCCGTCCTGCACACCAGCAAAAAAGACCCTCGCGATGTTGTCGTGATTCAGTCGGGCACAGGCCCTTGCCTCGTTGCGAAAACGGGCCACCAGGGAACTGTCTGCCGATGGCCCGGGATGCATGATCTTCAGCGCCACATCACGCGCCAGCTCCACATCCGTCGCGCGAAACACAGCCCCCATGCCACCCGCACCCAGACGCTGGTGAATCTCGTAGTGTGCGATTCGCACACCGCTCTCGTCACCCGTCGCGGCCCCGTTGGACGGAAACAGCCGCTGACGCAGCGTATCGTTGACCCCAGCGGAATCTCCACGGAACTCCTGGCGGGATGTTTCCGGCGGACTGATCACCGTCTTCTGGTCGTCTCCCACCAGCGGCCGCTCTGACAACGGCACAAGTGCCGATGCCGACAGGGACAGACTGGACGCAGATTCTTTGTCGTCCGTCATTGCCCCACCCGCTCTGCGCAGAAAAACGTCTGCACGCTCGAAAGAAAAAATACGCCTGCCTGAATTCCAGTTGCGAATGTTAGTTCGCAAAACTGCTTTTGTCAAAATGAAGTGTACATGTGTTCACTTCATGTGTGTGAATTTGGGCGAGAACCGGGAGAAAACCGCGCGAAAACTGATCTCGTTCCCGGTCCCAGCCGTCTGCTACACTCACAGTCCCTGCGGACCGGTCCACGGAAGGGCTGGAAGAATCCGGCGGGTTGGATCAGTGGATCGGCAAGAGCAGTCAGATGGCGGGGAAACTCAGGAACAGAGCCGAGCAGACCAGCGGTTCCCGTGGAGCCATGGGAAGAGCCCGGGTGGTCTGTTGGCTGGCCGCCTTGATGGTATTCGGAAATACGGCCATTTTCGCAGCGGCACAGGATTCAGATGTGCGGGTGGCTGGAACGGTTGTGAGCGTCACTGAGCCGCCAGCACTCGGTTCAGAAGAGCGATTGCGACCGGCGCAGCAGTGGCGGGTGAAGTCAGCCGATTCCAGTGTGGAGATCAGGCCCGCGGAGGTTGTGGACGGTCAGGATGCCCTGACGCGTTTTCAGATTCGCAATCCGGGCAATGCGAGTCCGGTGGTGTTGACGGCGACGATTGAACCATCGCGTCTGCACTATGACTTCCGGGCAACCCTGCAGGCGGAATCGACGGTGCGAGGAGGACGTTTGGCCCTGCAGATTCTGTTGCCTCGCCAGCAGGATCCGCGGACAGGTGAGCCACTCGTGATGTATCTGACGGGGGGTGCGATTGAGGCAGCGGAGTCTGTGCAGGGGCTGGAGGTTGTCGTCACGAAGCGGAATGTGGATGCCTTGCTTCGGCGAACGCGAGCGGAGCTGAATCGTTCGGACATTCGAATGCAGGACGCATTGATCACCGGGTTGGCATTTCTGGCGGAGGCGGTTCCGGGCGAGGTTTGGCTGGACATTGGCGACGCGCAATTTGGACCAGTGATCGCACCACCGGAATCTGTACGGGAGCTGATTGAAGCGGTGCATGAGGACGCCGTGGCCGATACGGACGATCGCACCTTCGCTCCGCTGGATGTGGAACTGGGCGCCATCATGTTGAGCGGCAAGCCGGTGGTCCTGCGGATCATACCTGACCATCAGGAGCACATTGAACAGTTGCGGGAACTGGGTGTGAATGCGGTCTGGATCTCGGATTTTGATCAGTCGGAGCGTTCGCGGGAGTTGTGGGAGCAGCGTTATGCGGTGCTGGCCACGCCTCCGCATCCCCGGTTTCAGCCCGGTGATTTTTCAACGGTGCTGCAATCGCTGCCACCGCTCGATCAGTTTTGTCCGCACGTGTCCGGCTGGTATTACGGAACTCGGGTTTCGCCTGATGATCTGCCACAGTTGCTGGCGTGGTCGCGTGAGGTTCGGAGTGCGGATCGAGTGCATCAGCGGCTGCAGATGGCTGATGTGACAGGTTCAGAGAGTGCCGCGGCCCGCGAGATTGACCTCGTGGGAATTGGCAGGCATATCGTGGGCCGTGAAGAGGGCTTCGGAGCTCTGCGAAACCTGCTGCTGCACCGACAGAAGGTGGCCGGGCAGTTGTCATTTCCCTGGACATGGATTCAGACGGAGCCATCGGTGTCGCAGCAGGAATGGCGCCAGGATGGACAGCAGCCACTGCTAGAACCTGAGCAGGTGCAGCATCAGGTCTATGCAGCGCTCTCGGCCGGCTACCGTGGACTGGGTTACTGGAAGACAAGGCGTCTGCAGCCGGACCAGCCGCATGACCGCGAGATCAGCCTTGCGATTGAGCTGGCAAACCTTGAAATCTCACTGCTGGAACCATTTTTAGCGCGCGGTCGTCGGGAAGGCTATCTGGCACTGCAGACTCCCGCCAGTCCCGATGCCACACCGACTCGTGGCCGTTCACCGTCAACACTGGCGTTGTCACTGAATGGCACTCCGTCCGGCGTGACGGTGACAGGACTGGACTCACCCGCGGGCCACGATGCGGCGGTGATCAGCAGTCCCGGGGCAACGCTGATTCTGGCGGTTGCCTGGGATGAAGTTTCGCAGTTCGTGCCGGCACCGATGTACGAGCGTGAAGTGAATATGATTGTGGCAGCATCCGAGACGGCATCTGCGTGGCAGATTTCCACAAGCGGAGTGCAAAGCTTACCGCGGGAAGTGACGGCGGGGGGCCTTGCGATTCGGATTCGTGACTTCGACCGCAGTGCGGCAGTGATCGTGACCTCCGACACGGGAATTATTCGCGGGCTTGAGCAGCGAATTCAGGCGATGTCTGCCAATGCGGCCGCCAAATCCCTGGAACTTGCCTCGCTCAAATATGTTCGCGTGCTTGGCACCATCGAAATGCTCCGTGAAATGCATTCCGTGCCCGCTGGCGCTGATCGACTCCTTGCCGCTGCCCGCGAAGCTCTGGACCGCGGCAGTTACGAACGCAAAACCAATGACTTCCGCGAAGCTGCACTGCTGGCCGCCGATGCACTGCGAAATCTGCGCGTACTGCAGCATCTCTGCTGGAAGGATGCTGCAGCAGAACTGACTGCCCCCACCGCCTCACCACACGCTATCTCCTTCGCCACACTCCCGGACCACTGGCGACTCCTGCAAACACTCCGCGACCAGCAGGCACAAATCACCGAAAACCTGCTGGCTGACGGTTCTTTTGAGTCTCAGAAGTCTCCGTTTCAGCAGGGCTGGACTCGGCAGGCGGGCGGAGAGTCCATCTTCTGCACAACAGGCGATCTGATCACCGGTGGTAATGGTGGCCGACTGCTGCGGCTTGCCGCCTGGTACGCAAACGCAACCGTTCAGTCCGGCACTCGCGATGACATCATACCACTCACCGCCTCCACACCTGCAATTCCCGTCACGGCCGGCGATGTGATGCTGGTCCGGGGCAAAATTCGTCGAGGACTTGCTGTGACGCCAGGCTCCCGCCGACCACTCATGATCCACGACTCCGAACTGGGACCGGACCTCGCTCTGCGACCCGAACTTCGCACGGACTGGGCTCCCTTTGAAATGATCCGCCCAATCGCGAAAGACGGTCAGTTCAGGGTCTCGCTGAGCCTGATCGGTCAGGCGGAAATCCATCTGGATGACATCGAAATCCGCCGTCTTCCGGCTGCAAACACCGACTCACAGGGACCTGTTCGCTTCACCGCGAATCCCAATCCCCCGACAGGCGGGACAGTGCCGGCGGAACCTCGCTGAATCAACGATCGGACGACATGTCCCAAATGCGGTACGACGAGCTGGCTCCGCAACAGGCAACAGGCAGAACACAGGACAACCAGCGTTCGCAGTTCAAGCCCCTTCACCCGTCAGTGACCACACAGCAAAACCTGGGGGAACCCCGGCAAAAAAATTCTCCGACTTCAGCATTTCACAAACAGCAAGCGGAATTTTGGCAAAAATCGACGTGGTTGTAGGGTTTGGGATAAGGGGGGACGTTTGAGAGGATTTTTTGCCCGTCCGTATGCCGTCAAAGTCGCTCCAGGCTTCCCTTGCTCAGGCTCCGGTTTTGACCCGTCGGGCTGGCCCGACCGGCTGGAAAAACACAACGTTGACTCATTTGCGGACGCCTTGTAAAGTCGACCCAGCTGACCTTCGCCAAACGCATCGTGTGCTGGAACCAGACAGATGCTGCGGCCTGCGGTCGGACAGGTCCGTGGGATGTCAAGACATGTGGTCAGTCATTCAGTGGAACAGATGTGCGAAATTCGGGACAGACCCGAAAGGCCTTCGCGCGGCGGTTCTTCCGTCAGCGATGTGCTGCTCAGTCTGTTCTGTCTGGTCGTCTTCCCTCTGCTGACCACGTTTCAGGACGAACTCAGACCGTGGATGATTTCCCGAAGTACGGCCTCCGGGTTATTCAATCAAAAACCAAATCCGCCGCAAACTGATTTTCCCCCCGAAGCTCCCTTTGAACCCTGGAAGTTTCTGGTGCTGCACCATTCCGGAACCAGGACCGGCAGCGTGCAGTCCATTCACGCTCAACACATTCGCCGCCGGGATTCGTCCGGCAATCCCTGGAAAGGTATTGGCTATCACTTTGTTATTGGCAATGGCCACGGGATGCAGGATGGTGTCGTGGAACCCACGTTCCGCTGGAAACAGCAAATGCACGGTGCTCATGCCGGCAACGCTCTGTACAACTCCCGCGGAATTGGAATTTGCCTGATCGGCAACTTTGAAAACGCACCTCCCACCCCAGCCCAACTGTCCGCCCTCCAGGAACTTCTCACTCTGCTCTGTTCCCGCTGCCAAATCGATCCTCGTGACATCGTTGGTCATTCGACCTTCCGTCGCACCGCCTGCCCCGGCCGGCTCTTTCCCCTCCAGAAGATCAGGCAGTCCGTTTCCAGATCACTTGCCGCACTCTCAAATCCCTGATCGCCACCGCTCACCACGCTCTCGAATTCATTTTTCGCCACGTTCGTCACGGAAGCAGTATTCCTATGTATAACCGTCTGCGCAGCATGTCTCTCTCCTGCTCAGCCATGGATTCCCCTGGCCCGAATGTCAGCACCGAACTGCTGCCGCTGGAACTGCGCGAGGTTTACCAAAGCTGGCGTCGGTCCGCCGCCACCCCAGACAATTACTCCGACGATGTGCAGGAGTGCGAGTGGCCGGTGTCAATTTACGTGCCGGAGCGCTACGAAGAAGGTTATGCCTATCCGCTTGTCACGTGGTTCCACAGTGATGCCAACGACGAAGACCAACTTGAAGATGTGATGAATGCAGTCAGCTCCCAGAATTACGTCGGGCTGGCACTTCGTGGAAACACGACACTCGAGAAAACAGGTGGCCACCGCTGGGATGCGGGTTCCTTCACTGCAAACTCCGTGGGTCTCTCTGAACTGCTGCACCTCACGACCTGCCGGCTGCGACGAGCGTTCCATGTGCACAGCGAGCGGATTTTTGTGGCCGGCAGTGGCCACGGTGCGGACGCCGCACTGCACCTGTTCAGTCGCCACCCGGAATGGTTCGCTGGCGCCATTCTGCTTGACCCCTTCTGCGAACCCGGAACGCTGCCCGACGAGGGACTTGCCGGACTCGATCACAAGTCCCTGCTGGTCTCGCTCAGCCGCACCTGCGCACTCGATTCTCTGGGTCGCTGCGTCGCAGCCGTCCGCTCGTTGCGAACTGCCGGTGCCAGTGTGGATGTGCGTATGACCGAACTTCCCGTGGACCCTGTCAGCGCCGAAGCCCGCAGCCTTGACTACTGGATGATGGAGTGCATTCAGAGGGCACAGGAAGGTGGGATCTGGCGTTGATTCCTGTCAGGGAATCCGACCCGGATTCAGCGCGCGTCGAGCACATCCGGCCGCACCAATAAACCCTGCGTCGCCACCCAGAGACGCCCACGTAATCTCGATCTTTTCCGCCAGCACAGGAAATGTCCGGCTCCGGAATTCCTGTCGCACCCGCTGCAGAAACTCACGGCCCACACGCGTTTCATCACGGCCAAACGTCATCGCCCCCCCCAGCAGCACCATTGCCGGGTCAATCACGTGCACCGTACTTGTGATGGCTGCCCCAAGGTAGCGGGCCATCTCCAGAATCAGCTCCAGCGACAGCTGATCTCCGTGCTCGGCTTCATCTGCGATAAGTTTCGGGCTGAGTTCTTCGCCGGAGTGGATGCGGGCCCGCACACTCGTGGCTGCTCCTGCCGCAAGCTGCTCGCGAAAGCGCTTCAGCAACGCTGTTGCGCTCACGTAGGCCTCCGCCGTGCCGTACTGACCGGAATTGCACAGGCGACCATTGTCCAGCTCCAGAATCACATGGCCCAGCTCAGCCCCGTGTGAATGCTGGCCCTCGACGATGTGATCATCAATAATCAGGCCACCGCCCAGTCCTGTCCCCAGTGTGTAAAACGCGAGGCTGCGAACGTGTTTTGCCTGCCCCGCCCAGTATTCACCGTAGGCCGCCGCGTTGGCGTCATTCTGAAGCACCGTCGGCAACCCCAGTGACTCAGCAACACGCTGCCGAATCGGGTAGTTGTTCCAGCCCGGCAGGTTCGTGGGGTCAAGCAGCATCCCGGCGGGGATGTCCATGGTCCCCGGCGTTGCGAGGCCAGCAGCGGAGATCTGCGAAAGGCTGAGCCCCGCGCCAGCCACCGCCAGCCGACCGGCGGTCGCAATTTGCAGCACTCCATGATCCGGCCCCCGTGAACCGTCAGTGGGCACGGAGGCAGAACTGAGCACCTGACCGGAATCGCTGACAACACCGGCCTTCACATTGGTGCCGCCCAGATCCAGCCCCAGAAAAATCGGCCCGCTGCCCATCGATGTTGCCCTGCAGAAAAGTTGCGGCTGCCGCTTCCCTGTGAAGACGGCAGCCGTGCCATGCGGCAATGATCGTACCGGGAGCCGTAAACGGAAGGCAAGATCAGGCGGCCTCCAGACGGGTATTCACGCGGTCAGGGCTTCTTCAGCATGGCCGTCACGTAGTCCACCGATGTACGGTGCACAACGCCCTCCGCACCGGGGTACACCAGCTCACAGCCCACTCCGACGCTGTCCAGCTGCTCCTTCAGCAGCACACCGAAACACGCGGAATGCGTGGGATCCTCGCTGGCTTCACCCTTCTTCGGAACTCGGCCGTAAGTCAGGTGCACTGGCGGATCACCCGCGGAAACCAGATGAAACGGCGAATACTCCTGAATCCACGGCAAAATCTCTTCCCGCTTCGCCAGAAACGCCTCGAAATCCCGCTGCGGTTTTCCATTGACATCCTTGAAGATCCCAAATGCATGGCTGCCGTAGTTACTGTTGGGCATCCACTCCTTCATCTGCTTTGGGTCCAGTGTCGTTTGAGCCCCGGTCACAGCAGCACACAGCAGTCGAGTGGATTCGCGGGAGATCGGGTCGGCGCTGTTCGGGTCTGCGAGGTCATCATGGAAGGCCAGCCAGAGACTGGTGCAGGCGCCCGCAGAGCCACCGGCCGCCGCAATCCGCGTCTTGTCCAGATTCCATTCCCCGGCCTTGCTCCGGACAAACTGCAATGCTCGTGCAGCGTCGTGCAGACAGGCCTTCACCGGCGGAGTCACCCCGTCTGCCATCGCCTCCGCAATAAATCGATACTCGATCGAGACCACGGAAATTCCCTGACGATGCATCGCCGGCACCCAGCTGGCCATGCCAGCATGACGATTGCCGCCCTGCCAGCCACCGCCGTGTATAAAGAACAGTACAGGGGTCGGCGTGGGACTTTCAGCCTTCCAGAAGCTGACCACCTGCTTGGGGTGCGGACCATAGGAAACCGATTCGAACGTCGCCTTCGGCGCCGGCTGCTCGACCCTTTGCTTTGCTGCTGCTTTCTTCTTTCCCGCACCCGCCTGCTTGCCCTCATCGCCGAAAACGCCAGGGGAAGCCAGTGCGAACAAAATACACCAAACCGGCAACGCCAACATGCCACGCATCCAGGAGACTCCCGCCACTGAAATTGAGAATCAGGGAAAACCGGCTGAAGGATTCAGCCGTGGTCAATTGTGCGGTCGCAGCATCGCAGAAAATCGTCGGGAATGGAACCTTCGAGGGGCCCTCATCGGGGTTCAGCCTAAGGATACATTTGCGGGTCACGCTGGTTGACGGTGGTCCCATCAACCACCATGCGCGAAACCGACGTCTCCGCGAAAACATCCCATACCCCGATTCCAGCGCCCCTTCACCATCCCAGCCGCGCCCTCTCATTCTTCACCTGGGATTGACCTTCCGCCCTGTTTCCAGCACACTCTGCCAATTCCCTTCCGCTCTCGGCGTTCATTGCCGCAGTTCCCCAATTTTCCCAAGCACAGCGTGTCCCCGATGAATTCAGGTCCCAAACCCGACCGACTGGAACTGGCAAGACTGGAGAAACTCGAGAAAATCCAGTCACTTGGTCACGATCCGTGGGGCGCCCGTTTCGATAATCACGAAGCATTGGCGGCAGTGCGTGAACGCTGCCCGGCCGAGTCGGCAGTGGATGGCGAAGTGGTCCGCGTGGCGGGCCGAATCATGGGACGTCGCAAGGCCGGTAAGCTCCGCTTCATCGACCTCCAGGATCAGTCCGGCACCATCCAGCTGCTGTGCTCCCGCGGTGAAATGTCGGACGAGCAGTGGGAACTCGTGAGCGCTCTCGACGACGGCGACCTCGTGGGGGTCGACGGTCCGCTCCGTCGAACCAACACCGGCGAAGTCTCGGTCTTCGTCCAGCGTCTGCATATCCTCTGCAAGTCGCTCGCTCAGCCCCCCGAAAAGTTCCACGGCCTGAAGGACGCCGAGATCCTCGTGCGGCAGCGATACCTTGATCTGATCTACACCGAGGGCGTACTGCAGCGGCTCCTGAAACGCTCCACCATCATCGATTCCGTCCGGCAGACACTCAGAAAACAGCGGTTCCATGAAGTGGAAACGCCGGTGCTGCACTCCATCGCCGGAGGTGCCGCGGCACGGCCATTCATCACTCACCACAACGCCCTCGATATGCCGCTCTATCTTCGCATCGCACTCGAGCTGCATCTCAAACGACTGCTGGTGGGCGGCATCGAACGCGTCTACGAGATTGGTCGCGTGTTCCGGAATGAAGGCGTTGACGCCACGCACAATCCGGAATTCACCATGATCGAGATCTATCAGGCCTACGGCAACTATGAAACCATGATGGATCTGACCGAACAGATCGTCGTCGACGCCTGCATTGCCGTGAATGGCGGACTGCAGATCCCGTGGAACGATGGCACCATCGATCTGACACCGCCGTGGCCCCGTCGACGCTACGCCGATTTGTTCCGCGAACACGCCGGCTGCGACATGCGGGATGAAGCGGCCGTCGCTGCCGTGGCCACCAAACTTGGCATCGAGACCTCAGGCGTGCATCCGGATGTGCTCATCAATGAAGTCTTCGAACGCACCGTCGAAGACCACCTGCAGGGCCCCGTGTTCGTCATCGACTACCCCGCCTCCCTCTGCCCGCTCACCAAACGCAGCACCACCGACCCCACCATCGCCGAACGCTTCGAACTCTATATTCGCGGCATGGAACTGGCCAACGCCTACACGGAACTCAACGACCCCCGCCTGCAGGAAGATCTCTTCCGCACACAACTGGCCGGCCAGTCCGAAGAAGACTCCATGGCCAGGATGGATCATGACTTCGTCCGGGCCCTCAAGGTCGGCATGCCCCCGGCCGGTGGCCTGGGAATCGGCATCGATCGACTCGTCATGCTGCTCACCGACAGCCGCGCAATTCGGGATGTGATTTTCTTTCCGCTGACCCGCCACGAACAACCGGCGGGAACAGCCCACGGATCCGGTGCCACCACCAGTTCGCAGAATCGTCCGGCAAGCCCGAACAGTCCAGCCAGCCCGGCCACACCGGAAGGCAACTAAGCCAACGCTCAGCCAGTAACGGAGTGCTGAAGATGTACAAACTGCTGCTCTGCATTCGCTACCTGAAAACTCGCTACATCGCCCTCGCCTGCATCGTCAGCGTGATGCTGGGGGTGGCCACCATGATTGTGGTCAACAGCGTCATGGCCGGGTTCAGCACCGAAATGCGCGATCGGCTGCATAACTTTCTCTCCGACATCGTAATTGAATCGCGCGGTACGGAAGGAATCCCAAATGCTGCAGCGCAGATGGATCGCGTGCAAAAAGCGGCCGGGCAGTACATCGCTGCCATGACGCCGACGATCGAAATTCCCGGCATGATGACATTTACCGATCCATGGAGCGGCGAGACCTTCACGCAGCCCGTGCAGATTCAGGGCATCGATCCGGCCGGCAAAGCCTCCGTCGGCCCGCTCCATGACTACCTCGACAGCTTCAACCCCGTGATTGAAGATGGACAGGTCGTCCGCAAGCCCCTGCGATCTGCCGAAGAAACCGTCGGCTGGGAACTCACCGCAGAAGCCACCGCTCATCGACGAAAAAATCAGGAACGTCGCCGGATGTATCTCCGCGAAATCCAGTCGCTGGGCAACTCCCTCCTGCCCTCCGGACGGCCCACGGAATCGGACACCCCCGCAACTGACTCAACCGACGCCACCACGTCTGAGCCTGCTGCCCCAACCCAGCCCCCGGCCGCCGCAGCCCCGGATTTTGACACCCCGTCCACAACGCCCGATACAGCCGATCCCTCCGCACCAGCGACGGCCGAACCGGCCTCAGCAGAACCGGCTCCAGCCGATGCCCCGCCCATGGACGAGCCGCAGGCACAACCTCCCCAGGACGCAGACGTTCCGAGTGACGGCACGGGCGGCAACGTCTTTCTCGCAGATCAGCCCCAGGACGAAGCCATTCGCGAGGAACCGCTGGCGACGCGTGTTTACGTCGGCGAGGGACTCGTCAGCTTCATGGTCCGCGACGAAGAGACCGGACGCAGTCGCAAGGTGATGATGGTACAGCCGGGCGACGACGTGATTTTCAGCACCGTCACTGCCGGACGTCCGCCTGAAGTCATTAAGTTTCAGGCGACTGTTGTGGACTCCTTCCGCAGCGGCATGGGCGAGTATGATGGGTCGATTGTGCTCATGAATCTCGAATCCCTGCAAAAGAATCGTGGCATGCACACAAACAATGCCATCACCTCGATCCACATCAAACTACACGACTACGCCGACGCCCCGCAGGTGCTTAAGGCGCTGGAACAGGCGTTCGAGCCGGGTCTGGTTTCCATCCGCACGTGGGAAGAAAAACAGGGACTGCTGCTGTCCGCAGTGGAAGTCGAAACCGCCATTCTCAACGTGCTGCTGTTCATGATCATCGCCGTCGCCGGCTTCGGGATCCTGGCAATCTTCTACATGATCGTGGTAGAGAAAACTCGTGATATCGGGATCCTCAAGTCCCTCGGTGCCAGCTCGTCAGGAGTGATGAGCATCTTCCTGTCGTACGGACTGGGACTGGGAGTCGTGGGAAGTTCAGCCGGAGTCATCCTGGGCCTGCTGTTCGTCAGATACATCAACGAAATCGAAGACGTACTCAGCTGGATCACGGGACGCAAAGTCTTTGATGAAAAGATCTATTACTTTTTCGAGATCCCCACGGCCGTGAGTCCGTGGATGGTGTTCTGGGTGGCAGCGGGTGCCACCGGAATTGCTGTGCTGGCCAGCATTCTTCCGGCGCGGAGGGCTGCCCGACTGCATCCCGTTCGCGCCCTGCGGTTTGAATGACAGCGGGTGAATCAGGAGGTGCAGCGATGGCAGAAACAGAAACCCTCAAAGTCGGGCAGCCGCTGATTTCCGCGGATGCCATTTCCAAAGCCTACGACAAAGGGCAACTCAAAGTCCCGGTGCTCCGCGGAGCCGGCCTGACTGCTCAGCGAGGTGAATTCATTTCCGTGATCGGCCAGAGCGGCTCAGGAAAAAGCACGCTCCTGCACGTGATGGGACTGCTCGATTCACCCGACGCCGGTGAAGTCCTGCTCGATGGCAACCGCATCGATAACCTCGCCCCCGCTGCCCGTGATCAGCTGCGAAATCACGTGTTCGGCTTCATCTTCCAGTTCTATCACCTCCTGCCGGAACTGTCGCTGCTGGAAAACGTGATGGCCCCGCTGATGATCCGCCATTCACTGCTGGGCTTCTGGAAAAAACGCCGCGAAATTCGCGAGTCGGCCCTCGAAATCATCAGCGAAGTCGGACTCAGCCATCGCCTGCGACACCGCCCCTCAGAACTCTCAGGCGGAGAAATGCAGCGCGGCGCCATCGCCAGAGCCCTCGTTGCCCGACCCGAAATCCTCCTCGCCGACGAACCCACCGGCAACCTCGATGCCGAAACCGGCGCCGGCATCATGGATCTCCTGCAACGGCTCAACCGCGACCAAAAACTCACCATCATCATGGTCACTCATGATGAATCCATCGCCGCCCAGGCCCATCGCACCGTCCGACTCAAGGAAGGACGCATCCAGGGCGTCGCGTGGGAAGACGCCGCCTGACAGCCAGCAACATCCCCGCAAACAGGCAACCGGATGGCGAGTGGCGGTTACAGAAAGGTTGTCGCCAATGTCCAGTCACCGGAAACGTGTCAGTTATTGCGGCGAGAAGAAAGTCGAAGCGCTGGAGGCGAAGCTCGTTCAGAAGAACGAGGTCATTGCCGAACTTCTGCAGGAGCACGTGCAGAAAAAAGCCAATGGGGACCCTTGAGTCGACTATGAGCATCCGCCTGAAGGCTACAGACGACGAACATGGATTTCGTATTCATGGCGACCGTCATCGATGGCTTCTCGCGGTTGGTTGTTGCGTGGGACATCGCGCCGCAGATGGGAGAAAAGGAGATCGAGATCCTGCTGCAGCAAGGACGTGAGCGGTTCCCGGGATGACGCACGTCCGCACAAGCCCATTCCATCCTCAAAGCAATGGCAGGATCGAACGCTGTCACCGGACGATCAGGAGCCAGTGCATTCGTCCTT
>JBEIEK010000085.1:0-18767 GCA_040382995.1 Planctomycetaceae bacterium | reverse complement strand
CGGCAGCGACTGGTGGTGATGTTCAGCCCGAACGGAACAGTGCCATGGGATTTCTGGCCGGATGAAGAGGGCGACCAGTTCACGCTTAAGAGAATTCTGCAGCCGCTGGCGGACTTTCAAAGTCGGATGATGGTGTTGAAGGGTGTGTGTGACAAGGTCCGCGGTGACGGGGACAATCACATGCGTGGCATGGGTTGCCTGCTGACTGGCACAGAACTGTTTCCGGGCAACATCCAGGGGGGCTCAGATACGCCGGCGGGCTGGGCCAGCGGGATCTCGATTGACCAGGAGATCGCGGGTTTTCTGCAGTCGAAGGAAGAAACGCGAACGCGGTTTGGGTCACTGGAATTTGGTGTGATGGTGCCTGATCGGGCGGACACGTGGACGCGGATGAGCTACGCCGGGGCGAACCGCCCGATTGCTCCGATTGACGACCCCTACCAGATGTTTCGGCGACTTTACGGGCAGGTTCGCGACCGCGAAGTGCTCACCAGCATTCTTGATTCGGTGCAGGACGATCTGCGGGCGATTGGTCGAGTGATTTCCGCAGAGGACCGCAGGCTTCTGGACGAACACACGACGTTTGTGCGTTCGATGGAGCAGCAGTTGCAGAGCGCGAAATCCGCGGATGCCGGGCACGCTGTGCCAGTGCTTGAGCCTGGCGTTCGTGAGGAGAATGACAACATTCCGCAAATCACGCGAATGCAGATTGAGCTGCTGGTCAACAGTTTCCAGAATGATTTTGCTCGCGTGGCCACGCTGCAGATCACGAATTCGGTTGGGCAGCCGAAGATGAAGTGGCTGGGCATCGAGGAAGGCCATCACGAACTTTCACACGAGCCCAACGAGAACAAGGAAGCCCACGAGAAGCTGACGAAGATCAACACGTGGTATTGCGAACAGCTGGCTCTGCTGGTGCGTCGTCTGGCAGAGACGCCTGAGCCGGGTGGCGAGGGATCTCTGCTGGACAACACAACGATCCTGTGGGGCAATGAACTGGGGCAGGGCAATTCGCACACGCTGGATAACATTCCATTCGTCATGGTCGGCAACGGCCTGAATTTCCGGATGGGGCGCTCGCTTCAGTTTCCGAAGGTACCGCACAACCGCCTGCTGCTGGCGCTGGCACACGGATTCGGTCATCACATTGAGACCTTTGGTAACCCGGGCTTCTGCGGTGACGGGCTGCTGACGGGGCTGACATAGGTCCGGTTTTCAGGAGTTGCGGATGGACTGGCAGACGTTGGCGACCCTGGGCATGGTGCTGTTCGCGGCTGTGTTGCTGCTGCGAAGGCTGCCGTGGTTTTCGAAGCGCAGCGTCTCCGGCTGCAGCAGTTGCCATGGCTGTGCGGCTGTGAGCGCGACTCAGTCATCGCTCCCGCTGGTGCAGCTGGGAACAGGCTCCGGCAGGCCGTCGGGGGTTTGAGGAAAGATCATGTCTGCGGACAGTAGAAGTTCTGTGCCGAAGGCTTCTGAGCACTTTGAGGTGCTGGCGGCCAGTCGACGCGGCTGGATTCAGGACGTGCTGCGTCCCTGGTGCCGCACGGCGACCGTGCAGGACCTGCGGTGGGCGGAGCTGGAATGGCATGACCTTGCCGGTCGGGCGGACCCGGCAGCGACACTTTGGAAGTGGGCGTGGGAACGCTTTCCGGACGCGGTGCACGCGGATTTTCCCGGATTGAATGAAACGTGGCCGGTGGAAGTTCGGCTGCACGATGGCAGCGCGTTTTCCGGCTATCCGGATGCGCGTCGCAGTACACGCGGGCAGTTGATTCTGGTGCGCAGTGATGCTGGTGGAGGTGCGGGCATAACGGAGAGTCGGTCCATCCTGCTGGACGAAGTCGCGGGGCTGGTCAGAGTTTCGGCAGTCGACGGCTGACGGGCTGTCGGCTGGCGGGTTTGGCCGGGGTTTCGGTGATATCGAGTGCCTGTCTGAGGATTTGACGTTCGGGGTGGATCAGTCGGATGAACGCGGAATCGCTGCCGGTTGAGAGCCAGCGGATTCCGGCGTGGAAGAGCCGCAGGGGAATGGCGAGTTCAGCGATTCCGGTGGCGCTATGTGCAACTGCTGGGGGATAGGATTCCAGTCGGGCGGGGGCAAAACGCACCGCAGCGAGATCGGGGAGCGATCGCAGCAGTGCGGTGCCGAGGGAGTGCAGTGGCGCGGCGGGATCTGGGGAGTTGCCGCGTTTGAGTTGGTGTGCTGCCTGCTGGCAGATGTTGACGAGGTTCTGGATGCGGGCCTGGAGGTCTGCCGGTTCGTCGCTGAAGCGAAAGATCATGCTGAGCAGTGCGGGGAGGCGGCTGAGGATATTGGGCTGTGAATGTGTGAGGGTGTCGCGAATGAGATTGAAGCCTTCGTCCCAGCGCTGCTGGATGAACAGGGATTCCGCTCGATGGGTTCGCGGAGTTGTGGGGGGGCGTGTCGTATCGGTGTTTGAGGTTTCTGCGACGCAGGCGAGGGCATCGCGGTAAGAGTCTGGGGTGTAAGGCTGTGGGCCGGTGTTGGAGTTGGAGTTGGAGGCTGCCGGGAGGCAGCTGGGTTGTGAGCGGTGTTGACCTGAGCCGGCGTGCCAGGTGCGGAGGAAGTCCACCAGCATGATGTGTTGGGAGGACTGTGGATCCTCGCCACCGAGCCGCATCGTGGGATCGGCGAGGTCGTACCACGTTTCGCGGCCGTGCTGCATGGAGGTGAGCAGTCCGGCATCTTCGAGCAGTCGCACCTGTTTGCCGATGCTGCCTCGGTCGACGAGCAATTGTCGAGCGATTTCCGTGGGGTTGATGGTGCAGTGGTGACGGCAGAGGAGTTCGATGATTTGTTGCTGCAGGGGGGAGAGGCTGTTGAGTTGTTTTTGTCGGCAGGGGGTGAGGTCATCCGCGAGTTGCAGGAATGGATTGACGAGGTGGTCGAGGGACCGTGGTGTCAGGAAGCGGCTGAGCATGACGGTGGTTCGGTGATTGCCGCAGGTGAGATCATGGATGGCGGTGATGCGGTCGCGGGCATCCGGCGTATTGAGAAACTGGAGGAGGTCGGTTTGGTGGTTGAGGGTGGCGATTTTGGTGAGCAGTTCGTGGGTCTGTGCGGGGGTCAGCGGATGGAGTGGGATCTGTTGAAAGAAGCCGAAGCAGGCTTCGCGACGATCAGTGACGGCGGAGAACAGGGTTGGGGATGTTGTGATCAGGCAGGCAAAGGGATGTTCCTGGAGCAGGGCGCGGAGCTGGTGCTGGCCGTCTTTGCCGATCCCATCGAAGAGCCGCTGGAGGTTTTCGGCGAGGATCACCAGTTTTCGGCTGTTGAAGCGAGCGATGAGTCGCTGGGTGAGGATTTTGGTGATTTCGGTGGGAGGCTGATCGAGAAGGTCATTGAGCCATTCTGTGGAGTAATCGTGGGGATAGGCGTGGCAGAGCGAGCGGTAGATGTGCGTAAGGAATCCGGGGAATGAGGTGATGGTCTGGCTGGAATGGATGCAGGCGACGTGCAGGGTCTGGCTGAACGATGTGTCGGTGATCAGGCGGTGATGCAGCAGCGCTGTGAAGTGAGATTTTCCGATGCCTGCCGGTCCGTGAAGGAGGACGTGGTGTGTGGAGCCACCGGCTGCGCTTTCGGCGATTTTTTCGAGGATGTTGTGGAGGAGTTGGTGGCGTCCGGTGAAGAGGAAGTCGAGGACTTCCGGGGGGGTGTGGTGAGTTAGAAAGCGGCGGATGAACGGTGTATCGGGGTTGTTCATAGTCCTCGCTCCAGTTTCCACCAGCGCTGGATGAGCGGGAATCGGAAGTGAAACCCGCCGCTGGCATTTCGGGAGATATAGTGGTCAGCGTCCATCAGTCGGAGCAGTCTAAGGAGATCTTCGCGGTCGTGTTGACCGTTGGTGTGTGGCGGGGCGAGTTGCAGCAGCTGGTTGATGGAAAGTGGGTTTTCAGGGGTGGAGTTGGTGGCGAGGGCATCAAGGATGGCGGTGACTTTTCGAGCGTCGTCAGGGTTGGGGTAGTAGGTTGGGAGGCGCGTGCGGTAGTGGGTCAGTTGCCAGGGATCTGCGGCGTTGACGAGTTGACTTTCAATGTGACGGCGGATGCTGGCTGGAGTTGCGATGGTTTGTTCAAGTCGGAGTCCGGCGACGACATGGTGGATGTAATAGGGGAAGCCGTCGACCTGTGATGCGATGGTCTCTGCGACCTGCTGTCGGTCGTCACAGAGGATGTTTTCACCGTGCAGCAGATCCGTGGCGAGGCGACAGGCATCAGACGGAGAGAGAGGTGGAACGGTGATTGCGTACAGGTCGTTTGTGGCGGACGTTGGGATTCCGGCGGCGGACAGTTTTCCGAGAACGTGATGCAGACCGATGGAGCCTGTGAGGACGACGCGAAACCGGTTGTGTTCGATGCGGAGACTGCGGAGGGTATCGAGCACTTCGGCGGCGGTGGGGAGCCCATTATTGCGTGCGATGCTTTCGAGCATCCAGGGAACTTCGTCCCAGAGGAATACAAGTTTTTCTTTTTGCGGGGCTTTCATCAGATCGGCAATGGCGGCGGACAGCAGTTGCTTCCAGCTGCGGCTTTTGAGGTTGATGTAGTCCGTTTCGTTGTCTTCGAGCACCTTCTGGATGAAGTTTTTGGCTCGGGTGGTGCTGCCCAGAAACTGCTGGACGTCGTCGTAGACGAGTTCAGCGAATTCGTGGGCGGAGTGAATGCGTTCGAGGACTTTGAAGAGTGGTTTCCAGCCGGGTTGGGGCTGGATCTGCATTTTGCGGAGGATTTGTGTTTTTCCGATACGACGTTCGGCGTTGATGAGGATGCTTTGGGATTCGAGTCGTTCCCAGAGGATGTTGATGAGATTTTCGCGGCCGTAGACGCAATCGGGATCGAGGTTTCCGCCGGGGTTGGCTTTCATGAGGGCGGGGCCGTTTGGGGGTTGGTGTGGGGGGAGTGTGATTTATAGATTGTATTGTGTCGAAAACGTGTGTCAAAAATAAAATATGTTGTTTTTGAAATTTGTTTTTGAGTGGCAGTATCTGCAGGCTTTGTCTGCCGCTGACGGATATCTGACGCTGCGATTTCACTGCGCTCACAGTTGACCCTGTGCCTGCTGTGGCCTAGTGTGGGGTCATGGTCAGGCCAGTTTGGTCATCCGTTTTTTCCGGGGATGCGGTGCGTATGTCATTTCGGCAATCAATTGGGCAGTCGGGTTTTTCGCGCAGGAATGTGCTCCTGTCGGCAGGCGTGGTGGCCGGTTTGGCGACGGTTTCAGGCTCCGATGTGGATCGCCCCGGGGCGACCTTGAACACGCGTTTTGCGGTGAACGTGGAGATGTGGTTTGGTGGGAAGAGTTTTCTCGAGAAGATTGAACTGGCAGCAAAGTACGGCTACCCGGCGATTGAGTTCTGGCCGTGGGAGAACAAGCCTCTGTCAGAAGCGGCGGCGCTGCTGAAGCAGCGGGGCGTCGCGGTCTCGCAGTTCACCGCCTGGCCGTTCGGAAAAGTGCTGAACAATCCAGCATCGGACCACAATGACTTTCGGAAGAAGATCGAGCAGGCCTGTGATGTGGCGGATCAGCTTGACTGTTCACTGTTCACGGTAGTGATCGGCGACAACATTGACGGGGTCAGCAAAGCGGACATGCATGCCGCGGCAATTCGGGGGCTCAGGTCGGTGGCCCGTCTTTGTGAAGACCGCAAAAAGACAATCATCATCGAGCCGATGAATCCGCGGAATCATCCCGGGCACAGTCTTTACGGCGGGGCGGATGCGGTGGCGATTTGTCGAGCGGTTGATTCACCGTCTGTGAAGATCAATTGGGACCTTTACCACATGCAGATTGTGGACGGGGATTTGTGCATGAAGATGCGGGAAGCCTGGGATTACATTGGCTATCTGCAGCTGGCTGATAATCCGGGTCGTCATGAGCCTGGTACGGGCGAAGTGAATTACACGCGAGTTTTCCGGGAAATCCTGAGTCTGAAGTATGCTGGGTATGTGGGGCTGGAGTGCACGCCGCTGCAGGACGACTGGTCAGCGGCACAGCGAATCTGGCAGGCTGACAACTGGACTCCGGGAGCCGGCTGACTCCACCTTGCCCAGGATTTCTGTGGGAATCCTCTGCCGGAAGCCGTCAGTCGGTTTCTGACCAGCCATTTTTCTGGAGGAATTCTGTTTTCCAGTGATAGTGGTCGAGGAGTCCGGTGGTGTTTCGTCCGAGGATTCTGAGTGCAGCGTAGAGTGCTTCGATAGTGGAGAGTCCTTCAGCGGGATCCTCGAATAGTCTTGAGCGTCTTGGGTAGGCGGTGAGGATTGGGGGCAGTGAGCGTACCGGGAGGTGCTGACAGTGGGATACCATGTTGGCAGCCAGCCGCCAGGTTCCGTCCAGCAGCAGCAGCCCGCAGTGGCGATCCGCGTCAGAGAGTACGGGGCCACCGATGCCAAGGCGGACATACCCAGCCAGGCTGATGGGGATGGGATCAGGCCACTTCACGAAGACAAAGTCGGGGGACGTCCGCAGGGGTTCGACGGAGCATTTGCTGCGGCGTTCGCGGGGGTGTACGAGGATGACAGTCTGCGGCGGTTGGTGGGCTGATGCGGGTGGAGACTGAGTGATTTGAGCCATGATGCCGGATCAACCCTCCCTCCGGATTCGCTCAATTTCGGCATTCAGGTCCGCGATTTCCTTTTCGAGTTTTGGGATTTCGCGTGGGTCATCGGGTTGTTTGCGGGCGGCATTCAGCAGCTGCTGGAGCCGTTGAATTTTGGTTTTCGCCGCATCGATCTGCTTTTGCTGTTTCTTGTTCAGAGCCATTTGCCTGGAATTCCCTCGTGATCAGCCAGTGTTGTTGCCATTCCCGACCGGAAGCGTGATGATACAGGGTTACGAAAGGTGGTACCGTCCGACGCATGGCGACAGACAGTCAGGAATTATACAGCATTCTCGAGGCAGCGGTCAGCCGTGGATTGCTGCGGAAAGCGGTTTTCAGCGGACCGGCTGAAAGCGCCGGAGAAATCGTGCGCATTCACATTCGTCCGGTGCTGCTCCGGGGCCAGCCGCATTTCCAGATGGCCACCCGCACGGCGACTCAGGAGTTTCACCGCAACTGTCTCCCTTCCGAAACGCTGCCGCAGCTCCGACAATTCCTCGACGGTCGCTTCCGCAATCTGCTCGTGGAGACTCCTTCCGAACACCTCCATGCAGTGCTCAATCATCGCGGCACCCACTGGAAGCTGCATCGGCGGCAGGAGCAGTCCGCACCCCCGGCAACTGCGTCGCCTGCGTTGCCGAATGACTCGGGCACTCCCGGCGGCAATCCGGTGGCACCCGCCGATCTCCCACTGCACGACCGACAGCCACGCTACATCATTCCCCCGGGCACTCCCTGCCCGTTTCTGCAGGCAACTGGTGTGATGGATCAGGCGGGCAACGTTCGCTCCAGCCATTCGCGAAAGTTTCGGCAGATCAATCGCTTCCTTGAATTCGTTGAGGATCTCACAGATTCGCTCCCGACAGATCGGCTGCTGCACGTGGTGGATTTTGGGTGCGGCAAAAGCTACCTGACATTCGCGGTGCAGCATCTGCTGACGGTAGTTCAGGGCCGTCGCTGCCGGATCACGGGGCTGGACCGTCGCCGGGACGTCGTCGCGGGCTGTCAGGATGTGGCGGAGCGTCTGGGGCTGACGAATCTGGAATTCCGGGTTGGCGATATCGCTTCATTCGTACCGTCCCAGCCCCCGGATCTCGTGATTTCTCTGCACGCCTGTGACACTGCCACCGACGACGCACTCGCGCAGGCGATCCGCTGGTCGGCCACGGGAATTCTGGCAGTGCCGTGCTGTCAGCAGGAGCTTCAGAAACTGCTCCCTTCCAATCCGCTCCCGCCGCTCACTTCCTGGGGTATTGCTCGCGAACGTTTCTGTGCCCTCACCACGGATACTCACCGCGCAGCCCTGCTGGACGCCGTTGGCTACCACACCCAGCTGCTTGAATTCATCGACATGGAACACACCCCCAAAAACCTCCTGTTGAGGGCAGTCCGCGTGCAGTCCGGGCGTCCGGAACGACTTGCGCGCGAGCAGCAGGTGTTCGCGCAGGCCACTGAGTTTCGCCGCCTGCTGCGGATCCCTCCTCTGACGCTCGAACGCCTCCTCAGCGAACACCAACTGCTCCCGGTTCCCGCAGCCAGCTCCACCGCCACTGAGGCAGGGAGGCCACTGTGACGATTCTGGTATCGCTTTGCACCTACAATGAGTGTCGCAATATTGCCGAGCTCATTCCCAGGTTGCTGGAGATCGTCCCCTCAGCCGCAGTACTTGTTGTCGACGACAATTCCCCGGATGGCACCGGACTCTACGCTGACGACCTCGCCAAAACCGACAGTCGCGTCCGCGTTCTCCATCGACCAGCTCGCCTGGGACTGGGCACGGCCACCACAGCCGCCTTCGACTACGCGGTGCGTCAGGGCTTTACACTGCTCGTGAATCTGGATGCTGATTTCAGCCACAACCCCCGCTACATCCCGCAGCTGCTGGACGCCATGCAGCACTGCGACGTCGCGATCGCCTCGCGCTATGTGGCAGGTGGTGGAGTTATCGGCTGGACGCTGCGGAGGCGACTGATGAGCCTGCTCATCAATTGGTGGGCAAGGCTCCTGCTGGGGCTCAGGACCCGTGACAACAGCGGCAGCTTTCGCTGCTATAATGTCTCACTGCTGGCTCGCGTGGACTGGTCAAAAGCTCAGGCCACCGGTTATGCGATTCAGGAGGAAATCCTCTTTCGCTGCCTGCGAGCGGGCGGACGCATGCAGGAGATTCCGTTTTATTTCGAGGATCGACGGTACGGCAGCACAAAGATCAATCTGCGTGAGTGTGTACGGGCGGTCTGGGTGATTCTGATGCTTGGCCTGCAGCGTTTCAGACAATCCCCAACCATTCCATCAGAAACGGCGAGTTGAATCGAGATTGTTCCCATGACAGCGGACTACGTAATCGGCATCGACCTTGGAACGACAAATACCGTCGTGGCTTTCGCGCGCCTGGGGGAAGAGCAGCCTGAAGTGAAAGTGCTGCCAATTGCTCAGCTGACGGCGGCGAACACCCTTGAATCCCGTCCGCAGCTGCCTTCATTTCTGTATCTGGCGACTGAAGCCGAGCGGCAGTCAGGCGTCTGGCGTCTGCCGTGGAGCGATTCCGGTTTGTTTTGTGCCGGCGTGGCAGCTCGCAGCCTTTCCGCGCAATTGCCGGAACGCACGATCACTGCCGCCAAATCGTGGCTGTGTCACAGCCGTGTGGATCGTCGTCAACCGATTCTTCCGTGGCAGGCTCCGGGCGACGTTCCGAAGATGTCTCCCGTCGAAGCCTCCTGTCGGCTGCTTGAGCACGTGGTGGCGGTCTGGGAGCAGAGTCACCCGGAGCATCCATTTCGTGAGCAGCTGATTGTGCTGACGGTTCCTGCATCCTTCGACGCCAGCGCTCGGGAACTCACCCGTGAAGCCGCTCTGGTGGCCGGGTGCCCTGAATCGCTGGTGTTGCTTGAGGAGCCGCAGGCGGCAACTTACAACTGGCTGCACACCGTGGGCGATCGCTGGCGTAAAATCCTGAAGGTCGGCGAGCGGCTGCTGGTGTGTGACATCGGGGGCGGCACGACGGATTTGACGCTGGTGGAGGCTGCCGAGGAGCAGGGAGGGCTCGTGCTGCGGCGCATCTCTGTCGGCCCGCATCTGCTGGTTGGCGGTGACAACATGGATGCGGCGTTGGCGCATGCGGCTGCCGGCCTGTTTCAGGGGAAGGGCCTGACGCTGGATCCATGGCAATCCGTGTCTCTCTGGCATGCCTGTCGGCAGGCCAAGGAAAGCCTGCTGTCTTCGACAGGGAAAGATGCAGAGACGATCTCAGTGCCTGGACGGGGCAGTCGTCTGATTGGCGGTCTGGTTTCCGTCTCGCTCCCGCGGTCACTGGCCCAGGACCTGCTGATCAGCGGTTTCTTCCCCCAGACGCTGCTCACGGACCGTCCTCAGAAATCTCGTGGTTCAGGTTTCCGTGAAGCTGGCCTGCCGTGGGAGAGCGACAGCGGGATTACTCGGCATCTGGCTGCGTTTCTGCAGCAGGCGCCCGACGGTGCCGCTCCGAGTTATGTGCTCTTTAACGGTGGAGTCTTTCGCAGTGCAGCGCTGCGGTCACGGTTGCTGGAACAGCTGCAGCAATGGTATCCGGATCGACCACCGCGTCCGGTGGAGGGCGGAGAGGACCTTGATTTTGCGGTGGCTCGCGGCGCCTGTTTCTACGGCTGGGCTCGTCAGCATGGAGGTGTGCGTATTCGCGGCGGTGCGCCAAGGTCTTATTACGTGGGGATTGAAACAGCCGGACTTGCGGTTCCCGGCATCGGGCGTCCGCTGAAGGCGCTTTGCGTCGTGCCACAGGGGATGGAGGAGGGCACGACGGCAGACGTTCCGGGCGAGGTCGTGGGGCTGGCGGTGGGGGCGCCTGAGCGGTTTCGTTTTTTCAGTTCTGCGGTGCGACGGGACGATCAGCCTGGCACGGAGTTGCGTCGCTGGTCTGCAGACGAACTGACCGAGACGGACTCGCTGGAGCTGGCGCTTGCTGCTGACGAGGACACGGACGACGGCTGGGTGCCGGTCCGTTTTCAGTCAAGGATTACTGAACTGGGTGTCTTCGAGTTGTGGTGCGTGCACGAGGCAACCGGCCGACACTGGAAGCTTGAGTTCAGTATTCGTGAGGACAGCTGAAAAGTCTTAATCCACGCGGTAACGCTGCAGCTGGGCTTCATCCAGTTCGACACCCAGACCGGGCCCGTCCGGCACGAGCGCAGCGGGGGGGCCGAGTTGCAGGGGAGTGGTGATCAGGTCTGCATCGTGATAGAAGGGACCGATGGTATCAGCGGGGAAGGCGTCGGTGTCGACTTCGGGGAACGCGGCCGCCACATGCAGCATGGCAGCAGTGCCGATTCCCAATTCAAGGTTGCTGCCGATGGTGCAGCGAAGACCTGCGGCGCGAGCGATGGCGACGATGTCTGAGGTGGCAGAGATGCCGCCGTGTTTGCCGGGGTAAATGCTGAAGATATCGGCGGAGCGATGCAGTGAAAGCTGCCATGCATCCTGCAGGGTGAACACGCTTTCGTCGGCCATGATGGGGACGATGGATTCTTTGCGGAGTTCTGCCAGAGCAGCGAAGTCATGGGCGGGGATGGGTTGTTCGGCGAGCAGGAGTCGGCAGTCACGGAGTTCGCGGAGACAGTGTCTGGCCTGCTGGATGGTCCAGCCGCAGTTGGAGTCGATGGTGACGGGAATATCCGGACCACAGACTTCGCGTACGGCGCGGACGCGGGCAATGTCGGTTTCGGGATCGAGACCGGTTTTGACTTTGATGCACGTGACACCAAGGGCGAGGTGCTGTTCGGCCATCCGACGTGAGCCGGGGATATCGCGTGCCCAGACGACGAGTTTAATGCGAACTTTGTCGCGAACGCGACCACCGAGCAGTCTCCAGACGGGGACCCCGGCGGCTTTGCCTGCGATATCCCAGCAGGCCATCTCGAGAGTGGCTTTGGTGAAGGGGTTCTGTTTGACAAGAAAGTCCATCGTGCGGCGGATGCTGGTGATGTCGCGGGGATCGCGGCCGATGAGAGCGGGCGCGAGGTATTCGCGGATCAGGGTGAGCACGGTCCCCTGCGTTTCTCCGGACCAGAGTGCAGACACGGTGGCTTCGCCGAGCCCTGTGATGCCGGCATCGGTGTGCACGCGCACGATCACGTAAGGCGAGGTTGCGTGTTCACCGTGAGCGGTTTTTGCGGTGAGTCCGGCTTTGAGCGGGACGCAGACGGGGATCGCTTCGATGGCCGTAATCTGCATGGATACTTGATCCTGTCTACTCGGCGTGTTCCGGCTTAGGTTCCGGGAGGAGGAACGTGAGGACAAACCCGGCGACGGCGTAAACTGCCACCACGGCGGCCCCCATCAGTGCGAAGCGGGCGGCGGGGTTGGGTTTATCGCTTTCGGAGAGGGTAATGGTGATGAAGGCGGCGGCCGTGCCGATCACTCGTCCGCCGATGTTGGCGGCAAAGCTTTCACCCGTGCCGCGGAGGTGCACAGGGAACACCAGCGGAATGTAGTTCCCCCAGAAGCTCATTTGGCCAACGACAAGAATGCCGGCAACGAAGATCGCGTAGCGGAAGGTATCAAGGGACGCGGGGTCATCGAGTTTGGTTGAGAACCAGTAGTACAGCAGGGGCAGGAAGATCAGACTGGGAATCTGGAAAAGTCTGAAGAGCGTGCGGCGACTGGCGATCTGGACAGCGAGAACGGCGAGCAGAACACGACCGCACAAACCGCCGATTTCCTGCCATGTGGCAACGTTGGCGGCGATTTTATCCGTTACATTGCCTTTGATTCCGTTGAGCTGCTTTGGGTCGAGCGTTTTACCGTCGGCTTTGGCCTGTTCCTGAGCGGTGGTTTGAGCGGCCTGAACGGCGGCCTTGACCTGAGCATGGCCGGGAAGGATTTGTGGGTTTTGCTGGATGGCACCGAACGCCAGTCCGAATGTGGTACCGAAGGCCAGTGTCGTGACGATGGTGGTTCGTCGCAGTTCGGGGTTGAAGAGTTCTGCGATGCTGGGGCGTTTGAGGGTGCCGGCGAGTCGTTTTTGCTGCCAGGCCGGTGATTCCGGAAGGAACGGGCGGATCAGAATCAGGGGAATTGCCGGGATCAGTCCGGAAATGAGGGTGTATCGCCACGACGCGTGCACACCGTGGATTGTGGGCAGATCCAACGCATATTTGGCTGCGAGCCCGGCCATGAAGGCCACCAGCACTCCACCCAGTGAAGAGAAGGCCTGGGTGTAGCCCAGGACCTTTTCGCGCTGCGTGGGATTGGGGAAGAGTTCTGCAAGCCAGGCAACCGCCGCCACGAATTCCACGCAGACACCGACAAATACGCAGCAACGGAAGAACAGCAATTGGTTGAGCGAGGTTGAAAAGCCGGCAGCGCAGGCACCAAAGGCGTAAAGCAGGATGCTCCAGGTAAGCACCGTGCGGCGACCAAGTCGGTCGGTGAGGTAGCCACCAAGCAGTCCGAAGACTCCACCGGCCAGCGCCGGAACAAAGAACAATGTGCGGGCCCACGCCACGAATTCCCTGCCACCCGGCGCCCAGAGGGCTGGATCGGCAACGTTTTGCGGCCGCAATTCAGCGATGGCACTTTTGGCAATCAGCGGCAACATCAGCAGTTCATAAATGTCAAATGCGAAGCCGATCGAGGCGATGATACAGATGAGCCACTGTACGGAGGTGAGTTTTGAGGCTGGAGGCACGGACATAGGGCGGGTTCCGCGAGCGTGGAAGAGCCGGAGCATCAGAAAACGCAGGTCCAGCATTCTGAAGCTTTTTTTGAATGGACGCAACCAAGACCTGGGCAGCGGCTTGAATTTCCAGCGACACTCAGCGATCAACCCGCGGAATCAGGGGCTGCTGCCATTGGTTCTGGAAAAGCCCATGACCTGCAGCAGGTTGCTGTGGTCATCAGTCCAAACCACCCGCTCACTGGCCACCGGCAGCTCTGAATGCCTCTGCAGCACATCAGCCTGCAGGGTGGCGGGGGAATCGGCGAGCAGGCACCAGCGACTGCCGGGAGCGGAGATTTTGGGACGTCCGTCCTGTTCGTCGGCCACTGGAGGATCATCCCACTGAATGCAAGCCATGCCAGCAGCATCCGCCAATCCCGCAGTGACTCGAGCGAGATCGAAATGCATGTTTGAGATGTGGCAGGCGAGAATGCCTGTGGGTTTGAGGTGGCGGCGGCAGACGTCCAGTGCTTCGCGAGTGAGCAGGTGGACGGGAATGGCATCACCGGAGAAGGCATCGAGCACGAGCAGATCAAACTGCCGCGGTGGCTCAAATTCGAGTGACAGGCGGGCATCGCCCTCGATGATTTCGATGTTGGCGGGGGAGTCTTTGAGGAAACTGAAGTGCTGTTTGGCCAGCCGCACCACGTCGGGATTGATTTCGTAAAACACGAGCGTGTCTTCCGGCCGGCCCCAGGCAGCCAGCGTGCCGGTGCCAAGGCCGACCAGTCCGATGCGGAGTCCGGTGCCGGTGCCTGTGGCAGCGTGCCGTTCGCGCAAAGCCGTGATTGCCCGACCAACTCCGGACTGATAGCCGTAGTACATCGTGGGAACGGCTGGAAGACCGCGGAATTGCAGCCCGTGGATGATGCGGCCGTGTTTCATCAGCACCGCATCTTCATCGGCGTAGTTTTCGACGCGGAGCACTCCGTAGAAATTTCGGCTGCTGGCGATGGATTCGGAGTATTCGGTGACGGAAGAGGCAAGGTCGAGCAGAACGATGGCGACCACGACGATGGCGGCGGTCGCTGCCGGAAGGGGCGGGCGGGTGTGCGGACCGAGCCAGCCCCGATGATCAAACCAGACAGCCGCAGCCAGGATGGCGCAGGCGAGGAGTGCGAGGTGGTGTTCCCAGAGTGCCGGGAGCAGCAGTGGTGCCGCGACGGCACAGAGCAACCCTCCGGCTGCTCCACCGGCAGCCAGCGTGAGGTAGAACAATGTCAGCCGTTGTGCTCCAGGACGCAGCCTTGCCAGTTCTCCGTGGCACAGCATGAACACGCAGAAGAGTCCTGTCAGCCAGGCGGTCAGCTGTACGAGGAAATGCAAGCGTGTGCCGAACAAATGCAGCCAGCCCAGCAGCGGAATAATGGTGGCGGTCAATGGCCCGAAAACTCCGCGGACGTACCAGCGATCGCTTTCGAAGCACAGAATGAAGGAGAGCAGATAGAGTGCAAGCGGAGCGATCCACAGGAAGGGGATGACCGCCACATCCTGACAGATCTCGCTGGTGCCGGCCAGCAGCGTGACCGAGGCGAGTCCGGAGAGCAGCAGCCAGCGCACCAGTGCTGCAGGGGCGTCGCCGGGTAAAACACCGGCGGGGCTGGCGGCGGTGACCGGAGTGGCCACAGTTGCAGCGACCGGGGCAGCCAGCGGCAGTGCATCGCGACCGGCGTTGCGGTACATCCAGAGCGCACACATACCGCAGCAGAAGGCGAAGAGTCGAAAGGTCCAGTCGAACGCGGTGGTCTGGACGGTGAGCGGCAGCAGAGGTTCAAGGAGTGCGGGGTAGGCAATGAGGGCTGCGAGGGATCCGGCATTGGACAGGGCGTACAGGCGATGGGGACGCGCAGCGGGGGCCGCAATCGCCAGCCATTTGAGCAGGAGTGGGCTGGTGGTCGAAAGCACGAAATAAGGAACACCGGCTGTCAGGGACAACAGCAGCAGAAGGCGGACGATCGGGACACTGCTGTTGTCCGGCTTCCATGCCGGGGCGGGCTGAAGCCGGATCAGGGCTGCGGCGACGAGCAGCAGCAGGCCGTGGGTGATGAGCTGTGAGCGAATTGTCAGGCGTGTGGCGAGCAGATGGCTGTAGAGGTAGCCGGCGAACAGCAGGGTCTGAAAGAAGAGCATGCAGGTCGTCCAGACAGCGGGGGCTCCTCCAAACCATGGCAGCAGGAGTCGTCCGATTGTGGGCTGGATCAGGAACAGCAGGAAGGCGCTCAGGAGTAGTGTGGTGGCCCACAGTCGCAGTGGAGTGGCCGAGGTGATGCCGTGCTGGTTTGCGGTTGGCTGGTGGTGTGGCTGGGGAGCTGGCATCGGGGGGATCCGGGACATTTGAGGAACTCTGGTAGCCCGCTGAATCTCTCACATTTTTCCGTTTTTTCCATTTTCTTCGGCATTTTTTGCCGATTTCCGGCGAAGATGGGGTGGGAAAGTGTTGGAACGCAGCAAGTTCTGCGTCGTTGCCTCCATTCCTGTCTTCTCACCGCTTCCTGACGTTCCCTGCAAAGAGAGTTCAAACCATGCTGGCGTGGACTCGGCGATATTTCCGCCCAATTCTTCGTCCACTCTTCCGTCCCCGGCGACGTCAGTCAGCCCGGCTGAGATCGGATACGTGCACGGTGCAGGCTCTTGAATCCCGCCAGGTGCTCAATGCGGTCACCGTACAGCTGTCGGCCGTCCGAGACACGACAATCTACGACTCCGGAACTCAGGCTCTGTCCAACGGCACGGGTCAGTATCTCGTGTCCGGTGGCCCATCAGGCTCGGTGGTCGCCCGACGCGGACTGCTGGCGTTTGATCTGCAGTCCGCCGGCATTCCGGAAGGGGCAACCATCATCGATGCGGTGCTCACTCTGAATGTGTCTGAGTCCTTCGGCAACATGCTGGCGGTTGGGCTGCACCCGATCTCCAAAAGCTGGGGAGAATCCGGCAGTGATGCCCCTGGCAATGAACTGGACGGCACAGCTGCTCTGGCCGGCGATGCAACATGGCTGTTCAGCCTGTTCGACTCCACCGCATGGACACTCCCCGGCGGTGACATCGGCGGTGCTTCCGCCATAGCTCAAGTCGGAGGCCTGGGTGCCTGGGAGTGGACCGGCGGGGGGCTGGTGGCCGACGTGCAGGCGTGGCTGGATCAGCCGCAGAACAACCATGGCTGGATGCTGCGATCTTCCGAAAGTGCCGGCGACATCAAGACCTTTCACAGCCGCAACTCCACCAATCCCGCACTTCAGCCACTCCTTGAAATCACATATCAGGAACCCTTTATTCCCTCCGTCGTGGAAGGTCGCAAGTGGCACGACCGCAACGCTGACGGCCTCCGCCAGTCTGCAACGCTGGCGCAACTGCGGCTGTTCCATCAAAATGGTAACGCGTTTTACAATGCCCTGGGCGGCAAAGAGTACTGGTTTCGCTCGCCGATCAATACCAACTGGTACTTCCTGACGCCGGAGGGTGAACTGAAGCAGTGGAGCGGGATGGCCGGAAAGCTCACCGGAACCACGGTCGAAATGGTCGGCACCCGCGCCTGGCACAATCGCTCTTTGATCACCGATGTCACCTCGATCGCCGAAGAACCGTGGCTCAACGGCTCTGTGTTCGAACTGGTTGACCACAATGGCAGCGTGGTCGCGACCACATCCTCCCGCGATATAGACCGGAACAACGATGGTCGGACAGATCCGGAAACGGAGCGGGGCTGGTATCGCTTTGAGAATGTCGCTCCGGGGAAGTACACAGTTCGCGAGGTAGCCGCAGGCGGCTGGGTGCAAAGTGCCGGCCGAACATCGACCGGCGCCTCCACCGCTCGCAGCCTCGATCAATCGCTTGATCTGTCTTTCGGTAATCTGTTCGAAAACTTCGGCGGTCTCGGCGAACGCTGGCTCAAAGGTGGCACAAGCTGGTACTACATCACACCCGCCGGCAACCTGTTCCGCTGGAACAACCGTCCGGTCACCGCAACCGCACCGCTCACCGGCACCCAGATTGCTTCTCCCGGCAGTGCGTACTACCGCGATGTCAGCCTGCTGCATTCCGCTGAAGACCCAGTGCTCACAGTCACATCCGGTTCCGTCACTTCACGCATCGACTTTGGCAACTACCAGCCGTCCGTCATCGAAGGACGCGCATGGATCGACACGGATCCAAACGGCGCACGCAACCCTTCACGGCTGCCGACCGCCGTGCAGATTCCCCGGCCCGCCAGTGTGACGGTCAACGTCCCTGCCATCGCGTGGTATGAAGTTTACGCCCCGGCCACAGATCCGCTCACAGGCACCGAATCCGGTCCACTGATTCAGCGAATCTTCTACCTGACTTCCACCGGCCAGGTCTTCGAGTGGACCACAGGTGCTCCGCCCCGCCTGTTTACCCAGGTTTCCATCGCCTCCGGATCGGCAGCCGCTGCCATTGCCCGCGCTGCGTTTGCCGCTGAGCCCTGGCGGAATGGTATCACCATCCAGCTGCTCAACGCCGCCGGCTATGTGGTTGCCGAAGCGACAACCGCCGATTCTGATCGCAACGCCGATGGAACAATCAGCGCAGAAACAGAGCAGGGCTGGTATCGGTTCACCGGACTGCCTCCCGGTCAGTATTCGCTTCGACAGGTGCTTCCATCGGGAAGTATTGCCATCACGGAAGCACCTGCTGCAGTGCTGAAAACGGCACAGACACTTGCCGATACCTGGCGATTCGAGGCGGCGGCCAGCGACCATTTCAATTACGGTGGTCGCAACGAACGCTGGTTTCGCAGCCGTTCTCAGGAGTGGTTCTATATCCTGCCGTCCGGTGCTGTTTATCAGTGGGACCGCAGGAGTGGCGGACGCATGGGGGTGGTGAACGGAAAGCTGATTGACCAGTTATCCGGGGCCTTCTATGTCAACCTCGGACTGCTGTTTCAGCCACCCGCCGGTTCACTGATGCTGCAGCCCGGCCAGACGCTGCAACGGAACTTCTCTCAGGTCAGACTGCTGGACACCGTCTTCAGTTCCCTTGCCGGTCAGATCAGATAAAGCATTTTTCACCGCAGCGCGAGGGCGGGCAACATCGTGGATGTTGAGATGCAATGCGGATTTGAACGTCCACCACCAGCAGTATGGGTTTTGTTTCCACTCCCTCACGGTCGCGGCCTGGTTGTGGCGTTCGCCCAGGGCAAGTTGCGTCGCCTGAGCTTCGCCACGACTGGTCGCGCCGCCTGCGAAGGCCATCAGAAAATGCCGCTGATCAGGCTGAGCACTGGTGACGCTTCAGCATTGTTGCCGGGCTGAGTCCAGATCCACATGGTGCGAATGAGCTCCACGCCGACGACGAAGCAGACAACACCGAGAACTGCAGAGAAGCCGATCATGGTCTTAATTCCCATGCCCCAGTCGACATCGGAGCGCCGCATGACGCCGGGGGCCGCGGTGCCGGGTGTTGGAGCGAACCCGTCCGATTCG
>JBEIEK010000084.1:0-18946 GCA_040382995.1 Planctomycetaceae bacterium | reverse complement strand
TTCCCGAGCTGTACGCTGTGGTCGATCATCCAGATCCAGTCATCCGCCATTCCCGGTCGTTGCAGGATCGCCACACCATTGCGACAATTCCAGTTTTTCACGGCATCGTGCGAGGCAACAGGGATCTGCATGTTCAACGACTCGTTGATGATCTTCACGACCTCTGGTGCCGCGCGGAAACCGGTCACCTTCGACAGATTGCAATACATCGAAATGATGCGCGCACTGTACTGGTGATGCGGCAGTGGTCTCTCTCGTGCCCACTGGGGCTCACGCTCCCTTGCGATTTCGCGTCGTGCAGTGACCAATTCGGCCTGAAGTTCCTGGATATTCTCCTTCGCCTTTTTCAGTTCTTCCTCCAGCTGCCGGTATTTGACACGGAGATTCCTGGCTTGCACCCTCCAGGCGTTTCGTGAATCGCAGAGATTTGGCACGAGGATTCGGGCGGGAGACTTGAACGATGACAGGGAATATGGGGATGCTGAGTCCACTATTACGCTCCTTCGTTTCGTGGGTTTGAGACACAAAGCGAATACGTTGGAGCGTAATATTTTTCGATCCCTAAAAATTACCCAAAGCCCCCCGCCTGGAAGTTTTCGCCATCCCAGCCTCGCCCTCCCAAGTCTTTAACAGTCTGTTCACAGGGTTCCAGAGAACTTCAACGCCATTTGGGTGCCGCCCGGGTGCACGCCAAGGTGCATGGCACCTGCACGCGGAAGGTGTTTCCTGGATTCACTTTGCGCCGTGGGTACTTGCGTCCGACTCCCTCACGGTCGCGGCTCGATTTTCACCTCGTCGGTGCGGGTGGAGCACCTGAATCCTGGGGGTAGAGCAGCAGGCGGTCGTGGCACAGCAGCAGCAGATCGCTGCGGCCGTCGCCGGTGACGTCCGCCACCACGCCTTCACGTGGCTGGGTACCGCGATTCTCGGCCTGCGACACCAGACGTTTTTCCTCAAAGACCCGAAAATGCGTCGCCTCGCGGATACCACTGCGTTCGTCGAAGGCAAGGATTGCGAGGCCATCGATGCTGGTGTCGATCATTGTCAGATCCGTCTGACCGTCGCCGTTAATGTCGCCGGTGATCACATCAGCTGGAAAGGCCTTGTCGCGGCTGGATTCGAACGAGGCGACTTCCTTCAGGGACACCTGAGCGACGCCACAGTAAAGCACTCCGAACTGCTGACTGCCCAGCACAACAAGGTCTTCGGCTCCATCACTGTTCAGATCTGCTGTCAGCATTGAGGAATACTGCAGGCTGCCGGGGTCAATCTCCTTCCACGGACGGTAAACCATCCCTTCCTGCCGCAGAATCCTCAGCTTCTTTACTCCGGTGTCCACCAGGACAATTTCATCTCCCGGCTGACCATCCAGATTGAGAGCTGCGACGCCTTCCAGTTTTGCAGAAGCCTCGCCCGCATTGAACTGATCTTCCACCTTCCAGCCGGCAGCGGTGAAGGTCAGTTTGCGAGCAAAGTTATCCCGTGCGGCAAAGAGTTGCCCACCCCTGGCGAACGCGCGGCCTGGGGCTGTGATGCCGGGATCAAGCTGACTGGTCTGGCTGGCCACGGTCAGGCTGCCATTGTCCTGCACCTGGAGCACATGAACGCCTGACTTTGCTGCACCTCCGGCGATGGACAGCAATTCCATGCGCTGGTCACCGTTGATGTCAAGTGGAAGCAGCTTGACGCCTCGCGGGCCCACCGCACCGGTCAGTTCGACGGGCTGCGAACCATCGAGGGGCTTCCAGGTGCCATCGGCCGCCCGATCGTGAATGATGTACTGGAGCTTCGCGGCGTTGCCGGAGCCCTGGGTCAGCCCGAGAACAATTCGCTGGCCCTGAGCAGCCGGGAGCAGCGCGACGGCGGCCAGTTCCCAGCCTTCGGGTTTCTTCAGCAGCACTTCGGGAAAGCTGAGCCGTCCGCCGACGAATTCTGTGCGTGCAACCACACCTTCGCGGCTGCTGATGAGTACGGCTTCCTGGCGTCCATCCTGATTCAGATCACCGGTGGCCAGATCGGTGACGCCGACGAGCGAAGGAAACTCTTCCACAGCTCCCAGCCCATCCACTCCGTTCTGGCGATAGAGCAGCAGTTGGGCCTGTTCGGGATCATTGACAAGCAGATCGACGCGGCCATCGCCATCGAAGTCGGCCGCGGCGGCGGCGCGATCGCGATTGGCGGTGCCGGGACCGATGCCGTAGTGCACGAGCCTTTCGGAGGGACCGTCGGGAGTGGTGGCGGCGGGCATCACGCCGCGGATCAGTATCCGTCCCGTGCGACTGTCGATGGTGATGATTTCACTCCCCGCCTTTGTGTCGACCGGAGCAATGGTGACGGCGCGGGGGGAACTGCCGCTGAAGCTGAGTTCCGGGCCGAGCCGACCGTCGGGTGTTTGCAGCCGCATGCCGAGTTCCCGGGCATTGGCTTCACCGAAAATGTAGCTGAGATCTGCTCGACCATCGCCGTTCAGATCGGAAGCCCGCAGCAGAGCCTGGCGGGGAGACGTGTTGAGCAGTCGCAGGGGGGCCTGCATCTTTCCGTCTGCCCCCTGAAGAATGAGCCAGGTGCAGTCTTTTCCGATCACAGCTGCGTCGTCTTTGCCGTCACCGTTGAGATCACCGGCCGTAAGCATGCCGGAGGTGGGTTCGAGATCCGGGAGCCTGACGGTCCAGACATCTGACCAGTCACGCACTCCGGGTGCTGGCTGGAGGCGAATGCTGAACTGATCAGGAGCACCGACGGCGGCGATGTCGAGGCGGCCGTCGGCGTTGAAGTCTCCCATTTCAATCGCAGCCACAGCGCGGTCCAGTGGCAGCCGACGTTCTTCAAATCGCCGGTCGGACCCGGTTTCGTTGACAGCGACGGCGGCCGGGGTTGCTGCTGGGGTTGCTGCAGGTGCCGCGTCTGCGGGCACCGGATTCGGGCCTGCCGACTTCTGCAGCAGCAGCCTCAGGCAGCTGGCAAAGTTGTCGATCATGATCAGGTCGGATTTACCGTCGCCGTTGAGTTCTGCGGCGCGGAGGTTGAGCACTCGCGCGTCGATCTTATAGACCTCAAGGCCCGAGAACCCGTAGAATTGAGCGAGGTCTGCCGGCGGCTGCTCAGCCGGCGCTTGTTCTACCGGCGCTTGCGGTTCATCCGCAAATACACAGAACCCGAGCCCTGCGACGGCCAGACAGACAGTCAGGCCGCGGCGCAGGTGTGCGATGGACTTTCGGCAGGGTGAGGGCTGAGACATCGCGGGAAGCTCCGGGATCGTGTTGCTATCGGGTTCGTTTCGCAGAGCGAAACGCGACTTTGGCTGTTATTTGCGGAACATGGGATTGTTCTTTTCGCCTCGTGAGAGCAGGTAGGCGAGGAGGTCGAGAACTTCGTCCTGGTTGAGTGGTTTGAGCAGGTCAGCGGGCATGATGGACACGGCTGATGGCAGCAGTTCGTCCACATCTGATTTGGCGATTTCCGTGATCTTCGTGGGATCTTCAGGGTTGGTGAGCACGGTGACGCTGGAGCCGGTTTCTGCGATGACTCGACCACTGACTGAAAGTCCGGCTTTGGTGACAACAGTACTTCCGCGGTACTGGTCACTGATCACTTTGCTGGGTTCGATGATGGCTTCAGTGAGGTCTTTAACGTTGAAGCGGCCGGCCAGTTGGGTGAGGTCCGGGCCGGTGGCTCCGCCTTCACCGCCGAACCGGTGACAGATGATGCAGCGCGTGGCAGCAAACATCTTTTGGCCGTTCTCGAAGTTGCGGCCTTTGAGTGCTGATTCGGCGAGTGCGCGGACTTCGTCGAGGGTCCAGTCTTTGCCGGGTCCGGCGGGTTTGGGAAGTTCGGGTGGCGCGTATGGCTTGCGGGCACCCGAGGCTTCAATCAGCAGCCGGTCGCGTTCGCTGGCGTTGAGGAAGGTTTCATTTTCCATATTTCGCAGGAAACCCTGGAAGCTGGCACCACCCGACCACCGCCGTGCCCGTTCAAACCATGCGAAGTACGCTTTGCGGGTGTCGATTGTCCAGCCTTCGACGGCATTACGCAGACTGAAGGCGTAGGCGATCTGCTGCTGATCCGGTGCACTGGCGATGGAGGCCGCGATGGCACCGCCGTAGCCGCGATTGCGTGCGAGCAGGTCCTGCATGTCATCGGTGACGGTGGGAGTGGATTCTGCCTGAAGGAGCGCGACGGCTTTGCCGACGACGGTTGGGGAGCGGAGATAGATGAGGACCTGACAGAGTTCCCGGTCGAGCTCGGCATCACCGGACGGGAACTGGTTGTCAATGCGACTGACGAAGGCCGTGCGGACATTGTCCTCGGGAGGCCCCAGACGCAGGAAGAGCAGGCTGAGAACGCGCAGGTAATCGAGTTTCTGTTCTCGGTTCAGGCTGGCGAATTCAAGTCCCTGCAGCTGCCGAATGCTCATGGAGCGAATGGCGTCTTCCAGTTCCACAATTTGATTTTCGGTGAGACCGCGGGATTTGGTGAGGTGATTCAGGGGGGAGCGAATCAGGGCAAGGAGCACATACAGTCGGTCGCCTGGCTCGAAGGCTGAGAGGTCCATTTCGGCCACGTTCTGCGGCTGCATCAGATCCGCGAAGAGCTGGGAGTGATAGAAGGCATTGCGTGAGGCGGCGCGAAGAAAGCGATCGCCACCCTGACCCAGGCTCTGCAGCGTTTGAATGAACGTCTGTGAATCCGCTGAAGGCTGCAGGTTGCTGCCGCTGCGACCGGCGTGCCAGCCTTCGAGGGTGCGGCGGCTGGAACGGAGTCCGGCCTGCCGGGGATCCCTCAACTGGGTCGGTTCTGTGGACTCGGGGCCACTGTAGGTGACTCGGAAGAGTTCTGACTGGGTGCCACGGCCACCGATGGAGAAGTACAGGGCGCCGTCGGGACCGGCAGCGACGTCGGTGAGCGGAAGTGGTGTGCGGGAGACGAATTCTTCTCTGACAGCGGTGTAGCTGCTGCCTGAGGGTTCGATGTGAATGGCGTACATGGTGCCGAAGGTCCAGTCACAGATGAACAGGGCTTTCTGGTATTTTGCGGGGAAGCGGCAGCCGTATCCGAAGTCGACTCCGACCGGAGAGCCCGGTCCGATGTTCACCATGGGCGGCAGGCTGTCGAGGTAATGATTGGGCCATTTGCCGCTGCCGCTTCTCCAGCCGAATTCGCTGCCGCTGGTGGCGTGCACTACGCGAGTTGGGCGGTACCACGGTGTTCCGACATCCCATTCCATATCGGCGTCATAGGCAAACAATTCGCCGTCTGCGTTGAAGGCCATGTCATAGGGATTGCGGTAGCCGACGGACCAGATATCCCAGGTTTTGCCGTCAACGTCAGTACTGGCGATCCAGCCACCGGGAGCGAGAATGCCGCGTGCGTGTCCGTTGGCATCCCACATTCTGGGCAGGATGTGGTCTTCGGACCAGTTGGTGGGGATGCGGCTGGAGTAGTCGGGGTTAGTGAGTTCTTCGCCGGCATCGAAGGGGGGCAGGGTGTGATTGCCGCAGATTACGAAGATGCGTTTGCCGTCCGGGGAAAGTCTCAGGGCGTGCGGACCATGTTCGCCGCCGCCGCGAAACTGACGCAGCCGCACACATTCGTCAAACTGATCATCGCCGTTTGTGTCCTTCGCGCGGTAGAGCCCGCTGCCGGGACCACCGTTGATGGAGAAGTACAGGGCGTCGAAGGCATAGAGCATTCCCTGGGCTGCTGTGGGCTGGACCTCGCATTTTGAAAAATCCAGTCGTTCGACCTGCGTCACACCTTCGGCATCACCCACTGGCGGAAGTGTGATGCGGCAGATGCCTTTGTCGCCCTGGTCGCTGGCCAGCAGTCGTCCGCGGTTGTCGAAGGTGATGCAGACCCAGGACCCCAGTTCGTCCTTTGGAACCGTGTAGAGCTTTTCGACCTGGAAACCAGGGAGCAGTTCGAAGACGCCGGCGGGAACCCGAGAAGTGACAGCGGGGGCAGAGAAGACAGCGTTCCACGGGCCGTCGCCGTAGGCACCGCGACGCTGTACAGGTTGGCCATCGGCGGCGCCGCGGTCATTGGCGTATGTCCACGTCAGGTCCGAAACCACGTGCTGTGGTTTGCCGTCGGCAGTCTTCCACGCAAGGGCCAGAACAAAGCCGGCAATTCCGCCCTGATTGGCAACTTCAGCTTCGAGCACGTTTGGCTGATCGCCGGGCAGGAGCATACTGGTGACGTTGGCGTCGGACGGTTCCTGCCATTCGGATCCACCGGCCACACGGCGTCCGTTGAGAAAGACTGTGCAGGCGTTGTCGCAGGACACCTTCAGCCGGGCGGCAGTGGCTGCTGTCGGGAGCTGAAACGTTTTGCGGAGCACGTATTTAGAGTCGTTGTTGGGGCCCCAGATCCAGAGCGGTTGGGGGCCGGCGAGCAGTTCAGCGTCAGAAATGGCGGGAGTGGCGACGGCTGCGGGAGCCGTGGCCGCACCGCGCGGCTGAGCGGGCTGAAGTTCGACTTTCTGAGTGAAGGGCTGTTGAGCGGAGCACAGCGAGGCTGCGCAGAGGCAGCAGAGCAGGGTGGGAATACGCATGGCGGGTCCGTAAAGGCGGAGAAGTGCGTGGAATGCCGGCAGCGAGCGGGAATGGGCTGCCACCAGCGGAGTATCGCATGGGAGGGCGGGAAAGAAAACGTCCGGGCGTGACAATTTTTCAGCGGCCGGGCGTGGACTGGTCAGGGGGCTTCGCAGAACGTCCAAATCGACTTTCTGTGCCGTTCAGGATTCTGCGGATGTTACCCCGATGGCGCCAGATGATCAGCGCTGGAACCACCAGGGCAAACACGGTCGCCGGTAAACCACGGGTCGTCCATGCAGAATCACCCTGCAGCCACAGATGGGCACCGGCGTAAGCGAGCGCCGCGACGATGGATGACAGCGAAACCATCCGGGAGGCCAGCATCACGACAAGGAAGGCTGCCAGTGAAAAGCCGCTGGCTTTCGGCGAAATCACCAGCACCACACCCAGCGCTGTGGCCACACCTTTGCCCCCGTGGAAACGCAGCCAGACCGGAAACATGTGGCCGGCAATCGCAGACAGGCCGGCGGCCACCATGAGCCATTCTGGGGGAGTATGCCCAGCAGCGCGGACGGCGATTTCGGAGAGAGCTGTCGGCAACAGGCCTTTCAGTGCATCCAGCAGCAGCACGCTGACACCGCATTTCCAGCCCAGCACGCGCCAGACATTGGTGGCACCGATATTGCCACTGCCGTGCCGCCGAATGTCGTCCCTCAGAACCAGGCGGCCGATCACGTAGCCAAAGGGGATCCCGCCGAGCAGGAAGGCAAGGAGACAGTAAACAACGGCCGGGGCCAGCATGGGGGGTTAGCCTTGAGGAAAACGGCAGGACAAGCGGGCTGCAGGGAGTTTACACGGGAAATTTGGGCGACGCGAGCGGGTCGTTGCAACAGGACGAAAGCGGTTCAAAGTCGCGTTTTGCTCTGTGAAACTCCCCGGTTCACTCCCCTGCCCCCATTTGGCCCCCCGAGCAGACTTTTGCAGAAAACTGCAGAGAATCCGATGAATTGGTGGGTTGCGGAGCTGAATTTGGGGTTGTATGACGGAAAAGCGGTTCTGAATGTCACTTTGTGGGCTGAAAAACCGGGGAAAGACTGATTGCAAATGCCTGCAAGGTCGAAGTTTTTCCTGCCAGGGGCATTCTCTGCGCCGTGTCAACTGTTGGAATGACATCGTTCATGCGTCTGCTCGCACCGACGTCATTACAAATCCAAACGGATCAAACGCGGCATTTGGCGGACCTTATCAGATCGCAGTTTCAGGACACGATCAGTATGTGGCGTGGAAACAAGCGGGCACAGGGCATCCGGGGGCTTTTCGGGGCTTTCTTTGCAAAGTCGAATCAGCGACGGCAGCATAGCCGTGCTCAGGGGCACACAGAGCCACTGGAAGAGCGGCTGGTGCTGTCCAATTACGTGCCCAACCACGTGATTGTGGGGGTGGCTCCGGGCTACACCAGCCCGGATTCCGCCATCAACAGCCTGACGGCAATGGTACCTGGCACAGAAACACGGGCGCTCGGAGACTACGGCGTGTTTCTGATGAAACTGCCGGAGGGACGCACTGTGCCTTCGGCCATCAGCCTGCTGACCGGGCAACCGGGGATTCGGTATGCGGAACCGGACTTTATTCTTGAATGGGATGCTGTTCCCAACGACCCAACCTACCCGCGGATGTGGGGGATGCGTAACACCGGGCAGACGGTGAACGGTGTGGCGGGTACTGCCGGGGCCGACATCAGCGCCGAAGCCGCGTGGGACAGCACCACGGGTTCATCAAACGTCATTGTTGCGGTCGTAGACAGTGGCGTGGATTATCTCCACCCGGACCTTACGGCCAACATGTGGGTGAACAGGGGTGAGATTGCTGGGAATGGTCGCGATGATGACAACAACGGCTACATAGACGACGTCAACGGGTTCGATTTTGCCAGCTTTGACTCGGATCCGATGGATTTCGTCGGGCATGGTACGCATGTGGCCGGGACAGTCGGCGCCCGCGGCGATAACTCGGTTGGCACCGTCGGCGTGAACTGGAACGTGTCGATCATGGCCTGCAAAATCGGTGCCGACTTTGGCGGTCCGGTTGTCTCCGCAGCGATCGAGGCACTGAATTACGCCGTGCGCATGGGTGCGACCGTCTCCAACCACAGCTACGGTGGACCCGGCCGAACGCGAGCATTCGAGGATGCAATTATTGCGGCGGGGGCCGCCGGACACATCGTCGTTTGCTCGGCAGGCAACTCGACGCGAAACAACGATCTGTTTCCCAGCTACCCAGCGTCCTATCCCCAGGACAACATCATTGCCGTGGCAGCAACGGACCAGAACGACGCGCTCGGAACCTTCTCCAACTTTGGCGCCACAAGCGTCGATATCGGGGCTCCGGGTGTGAATATCTGGAGCACAACACCGCGCGCCGGATCGCTGCTTTTTGCCGCAAATTATGATTTCAGCAGTGGCACCTCCATGGCCTCGCCAATGGTCGCTGGTGCCGTCGGGCTTATTCGCAGCCTGGCACCAACCACGAACTATCGAGACATCATCAATGCAATTTATCAGGGTGCTGATGCAAGACCGGGGCTGGCGGGTCGTGTAGCTACTGGCGCACGTCTGAACGTCAACAGGGCGCTCCAGCAGTTGCCTCTGGCTTCGATCTCCGCAGACCGATCGACAATCGCCGAGAATGATGGAAACAACGCAGCTCGATTGACCATCCGCAAAACAATTGCTCCAGTCAATCAGCCACTGACAGTGAATATCATTGTTGGTGATCCGACCGAACTTTCCGTCGGCGGACTCACCGGAACCTCCGTGACGATCCCCGCCTTCCAGCGGCAGATTACTGTCCCGATCGACGCCATCGATGACACCCTGCTGGATGGAACGCAAAGAGTCTCGATCACGCTCCGCATCGGTGGTAACGACGTCGAAACCGTCACGATCGACGTCACAGATCACGAGACTCTGACACTCACCGCTGATCCGACCACCGTCATCGAGAACGCAGGTATCGGTGCAGGTACCCTGACAATCGCTCGCAGCAACACCGACATCTTCCCACCAAATCGGGTCGTTGCGGTGGGAAATGAGCTGATCTTTTATGACCGGCAGGGTGTGGAGACAGGAAACAGAGTCCCCGTCCCATGGCCGGGCGGCAATCGTCCCACGAACGACACCGTGCGTGATGTGACGATTATGGAAGATGGTCGAATTGCCGTCTTCAACGGAACCGACACCGTCTATGTCTCGATTTACAACATTGGTCCAGGCTCGTGGACGCATCAGCTGATCGCCGGTGCCACAGCGTCGACGACAGACACAGGCACCGGTGGAATCACCACATCCGGAACCATTGTCTACATCAGTGACCTGCAGACCGGTTCCGGCGATCCCTACGGAATCGTACGCTACGACACCAGTCGCACCGGCCCCGCGGCAATCACCCGAGTCGTCACCAAAGCCTTCGGAAATCGACTCTTCGGCAGCACGTGGCCCCAGTCCAGCATCTATGAACTGGATCCAACCACCGGTGCGGTGCTGAAGACCATCACCAGTGCCGCGACCGGCAGCACCTCAGCCGGTATGGCGTTCGACGGCCAGTACATCTGGTACATCGTTGATAACAATAACACTTTGTACAAGGTCGATGCCGACACCGGCGTCACAGTGGATACCTTCTTCACCGGAACAACGACCAATGGCAGCTACGAAGGAATTGCGTGGCTGAATGGCCTGATTTACCTGCTGGATCCATTCGTCACGAACGAGATTGTCGAATTCAATCCGGTGCTGCGGCAGGTAACCCGACGTCTGCCGGTGGGACAGCTGAACCTGAGCCCTGGTCAGGGTGGAAATCTGAACCTGTCCGGCGGCCTGACAGCCAATCCCTCACGCAACTCCCTGTTTGTCAGCTCGACGTTTAATAACGAAGTCTACGAGATCAACCCTGTCTCAGGACTGTTGCTGCGAAAGCCCAACGGTGATCCACGGTTCTTCGTCTCCGGCATCTCGGCCCAGGGTATGGCCACAGTGGGCGATCGGCTCTACATCAGCGAGTCGTCGGGCAACAACAGACGCATTTTGATTTATGATTTCGATGGAAATCAGACGGGTTCCATTCCTGCACCGTTCTTCTTCTCGATGTTCGGCCTTGGCAGCGACGGTATCCCCGGCCTCGTGGATTCTCCATATCGCTGGCGCGACGTCACCTTCGGATTGGACGGCTTCCTTTACGCGCTCGACGACGTTGCGGGAATCGTGGGCAAGTTCGACCCCACCACAGTCGCGACTCTGGCCTTTATCAACGTCCCAACAGCGACTCAGGCAATTGCAGTGGATTCCACCGGCACCATCTATGGTGGGCTGGATGATGGCACAATCATCGCCATGGACCAGACCGGCACCGTGGACCGACAGCTCAGCACCGGCGTTGGCCTGATTTCAGACATTGAAGTCAACGTGACCGGCACTGTACTGGTCACCAGTCGCGGCGGCAACTTTGGCTATTCCACGGCCGCACTGACGTCAATCGACATCTACGCTTCCGGCACGAATTCCACCGCCTTCATTTCGTTCGGTGAACACATCACCAGGAATCGCGGAGAACTCGTTGTCCAGCTGACCAACTCCGACACCACCGAACTTGCGGTTCCACTGACCGTGGTAATCCCTGAAGGCGAGACCTCGATTACGGTACCCTTCGATGCAGTCGATGACTTCATCCGCGACGGTGCTCAGATTGTAACCGTGACAGCCGCTGCGACAGGTTATGTTTCAGACAGCGAAGACATCGTTGTTGAGGATTTTGAGGGTATCGAGGTGGACGTTGTGCAAACGTCCGTCGCAGAAAACTTTGGAACAAACGCTTCCGCTGTGCATATTCGCCGGACGGATATCAATGGTCCCTTCAGCTTTGTTTCCCAGCAGAGCTTCAGCAACCCGCTGAACTACCAGCTGCGCGATAAGAGCACCACCTATTCGCCCATTGTGGTGCCGACACAGATTTCCCGCCTCACCGATGTCAACGTCACGGTGAATTTCCGTCATGACTGGCTGGGTGATCTCGACGTCTTCCTCATCAGCCCCAAAGGGACTCGCGTCGAGCTGTTCACGGATCTGAACAGTAACGAACGCAACATGACGTCGACGGTGCTCGACGATGAAGCAAATCTGGAGATTGTCCATGGCAAGGCTCCATTCACGGGTTCCTTCATGCCTGAAGGCAGCCTGAGCACCTTTGATGGTGAGGAGGCACAGGGTACGTGGCAGCTTGAAATCAGCGATGACAACGTGAGTGAGTTCGGGTCGCTTCTTGGCTGGTCTCTGAATTTCTCCACCATTGGCCTGGCTCCAGCGACTGTAACTCTGCGAAGCGTAGACCCAACCGAACTCTCATTCGGAGGTGCCGCGACCCGACAGGTTGTGATCCCCGCGAACCAGAGCGGGATCACAGTCTTTGTTGATGCCGTTGACGATGACCTCCTCGACGGTACTCAGGTCGCTCAGGTGGTCGCTGAGGATGTCAACGTGACAGGGCTGCTTCTGGGCGGTGACCAGACGGACGTCACCGACGTCGAGAACCTGCAGTTCACGGTCAGTCGCTCTGTCATTTCCGAATCAGACGGCGTGGCCGCTGTTACAGGCACGCTGCGACGTTTCAACACCGACCTCGACGTGTTTTCTCTGGAAGTTCAAACGTCACGAAGTGACAAGCTGGACTTCACCGGCGTTGTCTCGGGCGTTCCGTTCCTTGTTGAATTTGCAGCCGGCTCAGATACGGCCACGTTCAGCATGGATGCCATCGACAACGCCATCATTGACGGTGATACCACGGTCACCATCACCGTCGTGTCACCGCAGTACGGTGGCAACCTGACTCAGCAGATTGTGGTGGAGGATCAGGAGCCGCGAATTCGGATCACTACATCCTCCGCCAATCCCCGCGAGGACGCCGGCAGCATCTCCATTACCATTCAGCGGGATGCCAGTGCAAATCTCGGTGTGGATCTCAACGTGGATCTGTCCACAAGTAGTGGTAACACCGCACTTGTTGTCCCTCCGGTTGTCACCATTCCAGCCGGTCTGGCTTCCATCAGCATCCCGGTCACTGTTCTGGATGACACACTGCTTGGTGATCGCACGGTGCAAATCACAGGTTCAGCAGCAGGCCTGATTGACGGCAGCCTTGATATCACCGTGCTGGACCACGAAACGGTTACACTCACCGTGAATCGCACGTCGTTCCTTGAGAACGCAGGACCGCGGGCAGCAGTAGGGACGGTTACCCGCAGCAACACCGATCGCTCGCTGCCGCTGATCGTCAACCTCGCATCGTCGGATACGACAGAACTGACTGTTCCCGCGTTTGTGACCATTCCCGCCGGCTTATCATCGGTCGCCTTTGATATTGCTGCGGTCAACGATCCCAACCTTGACGGTGCCCAGTTGGTCACAGTGTCCGCTTCAGCGACAGCCTATTTCGGAACGAACCTGCAGATTACCGTCCTTGACCATGAACCCCCGGTGCTTACCTCTCCGGCTGCAACAACGGTGAACCCACGCGAAACGATTCGCTGGAATCCACTCCCAGGTGCTGTCCGGTACGACCTGCAGCTGGCCAATCTGAGTCTGAAGATTCCGAACTACATTTTCCGCTCCGGACTTACCACGACGTCCTTCACGCCACCGGAAAACCTTGGTATTGGCCTGTGGCGAGTCTGGGTGCGTGCCTATGACCAGTTCGAGGTGCCCGGATTCTGGAGCGTTCCGCGGGACTACCGCGTCGTCACCGCACCGACAATTACGGCGCCGGTGACCACTGGTGGGGTCGCGGCTGCCTCATTCCCGGATATCTCGTGGACGGCCGTTGCCGATGCCGTCCGCTACGAGGTCTGGGTGAACAACGTGACGACCAACTCCTCCCGAGTGATTTATCAGACAGACATCCGGTCGACAACCTACCGTGAGCTGACCAGCATGGGCTCAGGCACGTACAGAGCCTTCGTCCGGGCTGCCAACGCAGTGAATGAATTTGGGAACTGGAGCCTCGCGAAGGAATTCACGGTCCTCGGCCAGCCCACGGTGACTCGACCTGAATTCACCAGTACCTTTGACACCACTCCACTGTTTGAGTGGACTTCTGTGGTCGGTGCAAGGTATTACGACCTGTACGTGGCGAATCGCGCAACCAAGGCGATTGTGCTCCGGGATCAGGCTGTCATTGGAACCTCGTATCAGGCCACAATGGACCTTCCCAAAGGTGACTACACGGTTTGGGTCCGGGCGGTCGGTGACAAGCTTGTCAGTATCTGGTCGCCGCCGAGGAACTTCACCGTCGGTGGACCCCCAACACTCCTTAATCCCACAGCCAACGGCGTGGTTTCCGCGAACCATACATTCTCATGGACGGTTGTTGGGGATGCAGACAAGTACGAAATCTGGGTGCAGCGTGATTCGGACAACGCCGTGTTCACCCGGAACAACATTACCGGAACGTCGTTCCAGTTCGGCCTGCCGCTGCTGGCCGGTGGGTACCGCGTCTGGCTGCGAGCGGTAAGCCTCGTTGGCGAGCGATCAGCGTGGAGTGCTCCAGTGCGCTTCCGAGTGGCCTCCAGCGACACACCTGCTCCGGGGAAAGCGGTCGGTGACGTCATGCTGGCTGCTCTTGAAGTCCCGCTGCTGAATCCCGAATTTGCCACGTCAACCGACAGACAGCAGAAGCGCACGGCAACTCCCGTAAGGCCTGCCGCTGAAGCCGTGCGTGAACTTCCGGTGGAAGCCGCTGCGGTCGCCAGTGCAGTCATTCGCGACGTTGACGCCGTGATGGAAACGTGGAACAGTGCTGAGTGGTGGCTGGAACTGCCCGCTGCCTCCCCCGTGACTGTGCCCACAGAATCCGGCGAAATGCCAGACGCGGCGTCCGAGGCCTGATCAGGTCCGGAATTCAATGCTCCCTCGCAGACTCCGGTGCAGGTGCCAGCCTCCCGGAGTCTTTCTGTTGGCCACCACGAGCCGGCCCCATGTCATGGACTTTCGCTGAACAGCTGCAGCCGGAACTGATTGAGATCACGGATGCTGAAGCGCATCATCTGCTGCATGTCCTGCGGATCCGGACCCAGCAGTCGCTGGTGCTCTTTGACGGGTCAGGAAACCTCGCCGACGCGGTCGTTGAATCCACAACTCGCCGCAGCGTTTTCTGCCGTGTGCTGCGGAGAAATTCTGTCCCGCGTGAGTCTGCCGGAGCACTCACAGTGGCTGTCTCACCCCCCAAAGGCGATCGTCTGCGGTGGATGATCGAAAAACTCACGGAACTGGCCGTGACGCGGATTACGCTGCTTGGCTGTGAACGCACGATTGCCGAACCCGGTGAAACCCGGCTGGAAAAGCTTCGCGGCACTGCCGTGGCAGCCTGCAAACAGTCTCGGCAGGCCTGGCTTCCCGAGCTGCAGCCGCTCACCGACTTCAACAAACTGCTCAATCAGGCGCGTCAGCTCGAATGCCGGATCGCAATCGCCCATCCTCCAGTGGAGCTTGCCGAGGCGGCTTCGCTATCCACGACGTCTCGAAATCACTCTCCCGGATCGACTCCCGACGTTTCCTCCGTCGCGGCCGAGCAACTGCTGCTGATTGGACCGGAGGGAGGTTTTACGGAGACGGAAGTGGCCGCGGCCCTGGCAGCCGGAGCCCGTTTGCTGCACTGGCCCAAATCCATCCTGCGGACCGAGACGGCTGCGATTGTTTTCACAGCGCTGGTGCAGAACCCCGCAGAACCCTGAACCCAGCTGGGCCGGCGAATGTCCTGACGCTGTCGGTTGAATCTCGCCCACCCTGTAAATGCGGAAACATGCGTCATGGCTTCTCTTATTCAGCAGCTGACAGCCCGAGGACTTCTGCGGCCCCCCGCTTTTTTGCCCGCAAACATGCTTTACGAAACCCGCATGGGCTCGACAGCCTACGGTGTTTCCACGGACATCTCGGATGTCGATGTCTACGGCATTGCCATGCCACCCCGCGATCATCTGTTCCCGCATCTGGCGGGTGAAATTGCAGGTTTTGGCAAGCCGCAGCCACGTTTTGATGTGTTTCAGCAGCATCAGATCCGTGATCCGGACGCGCATGCCGGAAGGGGCTGTGAATACGACATCAATGTCTATAGTCTGCCCCGCTACTTCACGCTGTGCATGGAATGCAATCCCAACCTGATCGACTCGCTGTTCACTGCTCAGGAATGTATCCTGCATTTGACGCGAGTTGGCAGCATGGTGCGTGAACGCCGTCAGCTGTTCCTGCATAAGGGTCTCTGGACACGGTTCAAGGCCTACGGCTACTCGCAGCTCCATAAAATGCAGTCGCGGCAGCCGCAGGGAAAACGGGCTGAACTGCGCGAACAGTACGGCTTTGACGTGAAATTTGCGTATCACGTCGTTCGGTTGCTGTATGAATGCGAACAGCTGCTGCTGCACGGCGATATGGACCTCCGGCGCGATCGCGAACATCTCAAAGCCATCCGCCGGGGCGAGGTCAGTGAGGCTGACATTCGCAGCTGGGCTGCCGAAAAAGAGAAGCAGCTGGAGAATCTGTATTTGCAGAGTCGCCTGCCCGATCGGCCGGATGAAGCGGCCATCCGCCGACTGCTGCTGGAGTGCATCGAGGAACACTATGGCTGTCTTGATCAGGTCATCGCTCGGCCGGATGCTGCGGCTGAAGCGCTGAGAGAGATCACGAGCATCGTGGATCGGTGGCGGGGTCTGCTGGCTCGGGGTGCGGAGGTTGATTCGTGAAGAGGGGTTCCCGCTTCCTGACGGGTGCGGCTCGAATGGGGAGGATTTATGATACTCACATGGGATCACTGGCGTGCGTGGGCGCTGGCGCCGCAACCGGCGGAACTGCTGCGGCAACTGCGCGCCGATGGGCAGCTCAGCCTGTTCCCCGAACTCGCAGCGCTCCCCGGAGTTCCTCAGGACCCGCAGTGGCATCCCGAGGGTGATGTGTGGATTCATACGCTGCATGTCTGTGATTACGCGGCGACGATCAGTGACCGGGACGTCCTTGGGGAACCCGAGCGCATTGTGCTGCTGCTGGCGGCACTCTGCCATGACCTTGGCAAGCCCTCTACCACAGTCTTCGTGGATGGTCGCTGGAAGGCCCCTGCACATGCGCAGGTCGGAGTGCCACTGGCGGAGCAGTTTCTGCGTCGCGTGGGTGCTCCGGACGCCATCATCAGCGAAGTTCTGCCGCTTGTCGCCGAGCATCTCGCGCACACCCAGCCGCAGCTCAGTTCTGCTGCTCTGCGTCGTCTGCTGAAACGACTCAGCCCCGCCACACTCCCGCAGCTGATCCGGCTGATTGAAGCGGATGTGAGTGGGCGACCGCCGTTGCCGCCGGGGCTCACCCCAGCGCTCAGACAGTTCGCCGATCGCGCTGCAGCACTTCCTGACATCTCTGTAAGACCATGAGCTGCTCCCGCTGATGAGTGTGCCCGGACTTGCGGTGTGAGACCAGTGAAAACTGGTAGTGCGGGAAAGTGGCCTTCATGCAATGCGATGCGGGTGTAACGAACCGTATGCCGCAAGGCGTCGAGGCTGGCAATGAGCATGACAACGGGAGATGCATGGGGCAAGTCAGATGTGTTTGTGAAATTGGCCGTGACGCTTCTTCGTGCTTCAACGGCCCTTCCTCACTTCCGGTCCTCGTGCATCTGCGGCCCAGCTGCGTTTCCGGCCTGTAAGGCCAGCTCAATCAGCCTGGCATGAAATGCCAGGTCATGCATCCGCGAGGCGTCGTCGCCCTGCAAGGGCAGCTCTTAGTTGGACCCCGCCGTGGGATGGGTGGTACGCGTGGGGTGCTGCGCGGCGGGGCGATGGTGGATTCGTGGTTACCGCGGGGGCGTGCTGGTTGCTGCTGCGCACGTTCCGGCGGCGATCCGCATGCGAACCCGGGCACGTCGATGGCAGGCAACCGAATGGCGCGTGGGAGGGGCGAGGCTAGGAGCTGGCCTTACAGGCCGAAAGGAGCGATCGGGCCGGTTTCCCGGGATTTCATCCCGGGCTGGTGGAGCTGGCCTTACAGGCCGGAATCGCAGGGTTCGCAGCGTTGACCGCAAGTCGAGGGCGAGGCAGATCCTGAGCCGCCGGACGGCAGTCCGCGGGCAAAACGCCACTGCCAACGCGCCAGTCAAAGTTCGCGGCTCGCAACACACACGACTGCGCACCACATGCATCACCGCAAGTAAAAACGCTGGCGATTCTGATTAAGGTGCATGGCACCTTTGGGCATGGGGCGGAAGCCGACAACAAACAGTCTTCCTGCATTTCCACAGTACTGGTAAAGAAATCTTGACTAGCATCAGTTCGGATGAAAGAATCGTTTACTTGTCCAGTTGCTGGAAAAAGAAGGCTGAGCCAGATATGCGGCGAGAGACGGGAAAATACATCACCAGGCAGTTTGCCGGCGAGAACGTGAATTCCTTCGTGCCGTTTCCCTTGCCGCCGGCGGGCCCCGCGCTTCGAGTGGAGGGTCTTCTGTCCGAGTTGCATTCCGTAGCCATCGCCGCGATTGGTCGTCTGGAGATTGCCGGGAGAATTGGATTCACGGTCATGATGCCCTTCCCCCACTGATTCGAGCCGGACTCGCGCATGTGCAATTCGAAACCATTCACCCGTTTCTGGACGGCAATGGGCGAATTGGTCGATTGCTGATTACGCTGCTCATCGAGCACTGGGGACTTCTTTCGTCTCCCCTGCTCTACATCAGCCTCAGTTTCAAACGTCATCAGCAGGAGTACTATGAGCGACTGAACCGAGTCCGGACTCATGGTGACTGGGAAGGCTGGATCGAGTTCTATCTGGGGTGCGTTCGTGAGTCGGCGGACGACGGCGTCACGACAGCTCAGCGGTTGTTTCAGGTCATCGGAGACGATCGTCAAAAGGCAATTTGGCACAGGTCGGCAACAGTCAATTCCCTCCGCCTGTTTGAGCAACTTCCGCAGCACCCTGTGGTGACTTTGGCGCGAGCAGGTGAGTTGCTGGGGGCGACCAAACCGACGACTCAGAAGGCCATCGATTCGTTGTGTGCAGCGGGTGTGCTGCGCGAAGTCACAGGAAAGAAACGCGATCGTGTCTACGCGTGGCGACCTTACATCGACGTTCTCAGTGCTGAGCCGCTGTCTGCTCCCGCCTGATGCACTGAAGTCGATCGCGGGCGACCGAGCGGCGCGTGGGAGGGGCGAGGCTAGGAGCTGGCCCTACAGGCCGAAGGGGGCGATCGGGCCGGTATCCCGGGATTGCATCCCGGGCTGGTGGAGCTGGCCTTACAGGCCGAAATCGCACGGGGTGCGGGCGAGATTGACGTAATTCGGCGTATTTTGACGTGATTCGCGTTGCTTTTGACCGGTGCTGTGGTGAACTCAAAAGC
>JBEIEK010000083.1:0-18985 GCA_040382995.1 Planctomycetaceae bacterium | reverse complement strand
GCAGACGTCAGTCGCAACGTGGAAGGCCTCGACTCTGCAGTGCTGAAGAACTGTCTTGTGCCGCACGCCGGCGGAGCTCTGCTGCTGACAGCTGCCGGCGACTTCCCCAGTTTCGCTCCTGTGGACCCGCGCGCTGTCCAGCGGTCACTGTCACTGCTCAGCCGGCAGGTCGACTCTGTCGTGATGGATCTGGACCGCTGCCTGAACCACGTGACATTCGCCACTGCTCAAACCACCGACGCCCTCGTGCTCGTGATGCGACCGGATTTTCCCTCCCTGAAACGCACCCGACTGATGCTCGACTGGATGGTGGATTCCGGGGTGGATCGAACGAAGTTCAGAGTGGTACTGAACCGCACAGGCTGGTCCGGCGAAGTGCCGTCAGCGCAGGTGGCAGACGGACTGCAGATGAAGGTAAGCGTCGATATTCCGGACGATCCGAAACCGTTGCTGCGGTCGGTGAATTCCGGCGAGCCGCTGGTGCTGGCAGTTCCCTCAGCGAAGTTCTCGAAACGCATCGTGCTGCTGGCTGAGGAATTGCGGGGAGTGGCTGCACGGCGCGGAAGCTGATTTCGGGCTGCGGGCGGCCCCGGCCGTTTGGCGTCGGCCGCACGTCATTCGAGGGGATGCCTTCTGAGGGTGAAAACCGAGCCCCGACCGTGAGGGAGGCGGACGCGTCTCTTCGTTGCAAAGCCCATCTGGAAAACACCTTCTGCATTCAGGTGCCATGCACTTTTGGGGAAGCCCATGCCGATTAGAATGGTGGTTTTACAACTCTTCGACGGTGGCGGCTCGGTCAGACTGTTTGGTTGGTGCGAGTTGTCGCTGGAACTTGTACGAGACTGGAAATCCGTCGTACGGATGTGCCATAGACACGGCTGAGCTGCAGTGACGGTGTCACTGACGTCATGACCCGCGAATTCCTCCACGGCACCTCCCGATTTCCATCAGCATTCCGGTCCGCGATGTTTTCACTGCCGTACCCGACTGATATCATTTTCCACCGGACTTCCCGCGGTGTTTTCCCTTGAAAGTCAACCTACATGGCTCAAAAAACCTATCTGGCAGTGGATCTGGGTGCAGAGAGTGGTCGTGTGATGGCGGGTCAGTTTGACGGACGCCGTGTCGCGCTGCAGGAACTTCACCGTTTTGGAAATGGCCCGGTCCGTCTGGGTGGCACGCTCCGCTGGAACCTGATTGGTCTGTGGACAGAAATACAGAACGGCCTGCGGAAAGCAGCGTCCGAGCACGGTTCAGCGGTGTCCTCGGTCGGTGTGGACACCTGGGGCGTTGACTTTGTGCTGATGAACCGCAACGACGAGCTGCTGGGCCAGCCCTGGAACTACCGCGATTCGCGGACTGAGGGCATGCTGGAGCGTGCGTTTTCCCGAGTGCCGCGGGCGGAGATTTTCGCGGAGACCGGCCTGCAGTTCATGGAGATCAATTCTTTGTACCAGCTGATGGCGATGTGCTGGCGAGACCCCGAACTCGTGGCTCAGGCCTCCCGTTTCCTCATGATTCCCGATTTCTTTCACTGGTGTCTGTGTGGCAGTCGGGTGGTTGAATTCACCAACGCCACCACCACACAGATGCTGAGCGCCACCACCCGCACCTGGGCGAATGAAATGCTGCGGAAGCTGGACATTCCAGTTGCGATGTTTCCTGAGCTGGTGACGCCAGGCACACAGCTGGGAACCCTGCGGCGGGATGTGGCTGATGCAACTGGTCTGAACGGCGTGCAGGTAATTGCACCGGCAACTCACGACACGGGTTCCGCGGTGGCTGCGGTCCCCACAACGCTCACGGGTCACCCTGAATGGGCCTATCTCAGCAGCGGCACATGGTCGCTCCTGGGCGTTGAAGTCGCCGACGCGGTGCTCACGGAAAAGGCACTTAGGTACAACGTCACCAACGAAGGCGGCATTGGTGGCACTTATCGACTGCTCAAGAACATCATGGGGCTGTGGCTGGTGCAGCAGTGTCGTGTGGCGTTTGAGCAGCGGGGAGTTCAGCTGGACTATGCCGAACTCACCCGCCGCGCCGCAGCCGCACCTGCTTTCAGATCACTTGTGAATCCCGACCGACCTGAATTCCTGCGGCCTGATGATATGACGGCCGCGATCGCCGCGGAATGCCGTCGCACAGGTCAGCCGGTACCGGAGGACGAAGGTCAGTTTATCCGCTGTGCGCTGGAAAGTCTGGCGCTGAAGTACCGGATGGTGCTTGAATGGATGCAGGAGCTCACGGGCGTCCGCGTCAAGGTGCTTCACGTGGTCGGCGGTGGCTCACGCAATGCCCTGCTGAACCAGTTCACAGCCGACGCCTGCGGCATCCCGGTGATGGCTGGTCCGGTGGAAGCGACGGCGCTGGGAAATGTGCTGGTGCAGGCAATGGCTGCAGGTGACCTTGGGTCACTGTAGGACATTCGCGAGGTTGTGCGGCATTCCGAAAGCATCACTGAGTTTGTTCCTGCCCGGAACAGTGGCTGGGACGAAGCCTGGCAAAGATTCCAGCAACTGCAGTAGCGTTCATGGCCCCATGAAACCAATCAGTCGCCCAACCATAACGTTCGTGATACCGTAACAAATTCGAGGAAGATCCTTCCATATGGGCCTGTTTGATCGCTTGAAACGTGGTCTGGAGAAGACCAAACAAATCCTGCGCACTGACATTCGCGACCTGTTTCGTTCCGGGGAGATCCTGGACGAGCAGCTGCTGGGGGACTTTGAATCTCGCCTGATTCGTACAGATATGGGTGTAGCGGCCGCCGGCCGAATCATTTCCAGACTGCGTCAGGACCACGGCGGGCGAACGGTGGATGTGGAGGCGATCTGGAAAACGGTCCGTGAAGAGCTCACGGCGCTCCTGCGGGGCCAGAACGACATTCGCTGGGACTTGTCCAATCCGCTGTCTCCACTGGCGCGGGCTGCCAGTGGGCCGACCGTCATTCTGGTGGCGGGCGTGAATGGAGTAGGAAAGACGACTTCCATCGCGAAGCTTTCCAATTTGCTGCAGAAGCACGGCCGGCGAGTTGTGCTGGCGGCAGGCGACACATTTCGTGCAGCGGCTGTTGAACAGCTCACCATGTGGGCTCAGCGTCTGGGCTGTACGATTGTCCGCAAGGAAAGCAATTCAGACCCGGCGGCCGTCGCCTATGAGGGTGCTCAGAAGGCCGTGGAACTTGCAGCCGACTATCTGATTGTCGATACGGCCGGCCGCCTGCAGACGCAGAAGAACCTGATGGATGAGCTCACAAAGATCCGCCGGGTGATTCAAAAAGTCATTCCCGACGCTCCTCATGAAAGTTTGCTGGTGCTGGATGCCACCACCGGCCAGAATGGGCTCAGCCAGGCGAAGAGCTTTTCCACGGCTGTGCAGTGCACGGGCCTGGTGCTGGCCAAGCTGGACGGAACTGCGAAAGGCGGCATCGCAGTCGCGATCCGACAGGAGCTGGGGATTCCAGTGAAGTATATCGGCGTGGGCGAACAGGTGGATGACCTTGAGCTGTTTGATCCGGAGGGGTTTGTGGAGGCCCTGTTCAGCCGGTAAGAGCAAGTCGTGGAAAAAGTCAGGGGGCGCCTTCGCAGGTTGACACGGGCGCTGGACGCACCGCAGATCCCTTAAGCCATCGGCGGAGCTGACGCCGTCCAGATATGGCTTCCAGCGGACTCATTAATTCTGCACGGACGCAACGCTTCAAGGGCCTGCTGCGCACCCGACTTCAGGACCTGTGAATAGCCCGGATGGCTGACAACGCTCCACTACTCCCTCGAAATCATCTCATCCAGATTCAGCAGCAGGTTGGCGGTCATGGTCATGGCTGCGAGTTCGGGTGAGGGGAGTTCGGGGCGCGGAGTGGTACCAACGGCGAGCAGTTTATCGGCCTCCGGAGCATTGCTGCGATAATGTTCGAGGTGCTGTTCGTGGATGCGGCGGACAACGGCAAGTTCCTGTTCGGTTGGGATACGAGCCGTGCAGAGCTGGAAGCCGAGTGTGAGTTGGGCGGTGGGGTCTGAGCCGGCGGTGAGCATGCGGGCAGCAAGCGAGCGGGCGGCTTCGACGTACTGTTCGTCGTTCATCAGCACGAGAGCCTGGAGTGGGGTGTTGGTGCGTGCGCGGCGGGCCACACAGGTTTCGCGGGAGGGAGCGTCGAAGGCCATGAGTGACGGCGGGGGTGCGGTACGTTTCCAGAAGGTGTACAGGCTGCGGCGGAAGAGGGCGTCACCGGAATCACGCTTGTAGTACTGGGTGGTGCTGCCGACAAAGGCCACGGCTTCCCAGATGCCTTCCGGCTGGTAAGGCCGAACGCTGCGGCCACCGATTTGTTCGCGGAGCAGTCCGCTGACGGCGAGGGCGCTGTCGCGAACGACCTCAGCATCAAGCCGGAAGCGGGAGCCGCGTGCGAGCAATTCGTTGGCAGGGTCGATCTGGAGTTGTTCGGGAGAGACATGCGACGACTGGCGGTAGGCTGCGGACATCAGCAGCTGTTTCATGAAGCGTTTCACATCCCAGCCGGATGAGACGAAATCGACAGCGAGCCAGTCGAGCAGTTCGGGGTGAGTTGGCCATTGTCCCTGCGAGCCGAAGTCTTCAGCAGTTTTGACGATGCCCGTACCGAACACCTGCTGCCAGAAACGGTTGACCGTCACGCGTGCGGTGAGTGGGTGAGCGGGGTCGACGAGCCAGCGTGCGAGTCCGAGTCGATTGCGGGGGGCATCGGCGGGGAGTGGGGGGAAGATCGAGGGCACGCCGGGTTCAACCTTTTCCCCTTTGAGCGTGTACTCGCCGCGACGCAGAACAAAAGTCTCGCGGGGTGTGGCAAGGTCCTGCATGATCATGGAGACCGGGATGGATGCATCAAGGTCGGTGCGCTGTTTGGTGAGGTCATCGATTTGTTTCTGGAGGGGTTCCAGCTGGGCGCGGCTTTTTGCGTAGACGGCTTTGAGGAAGTGGGTGCGGATGAGTTTGGTTTGTTCGGGTGAACGTTTGTCGGGGTCAACCTTGATGGCATCGCGCACGGGCTGGGGTGTGGTTGAGGTGCTGAGGGCTTTGTCGTGGGCCTCCCAGGCCACCAGCGATTCAAAGCTTTGTGAGCCCTGAGGCGTTTTGGTGACGCTGCCGGCATGGTCCCAGTAAACGTGCCCGCCGAACTGTGTGAAGGCCCAGCCGTTCAGCTGTGCGCCCGGTTTGAGCCCCACATAGGCGGCGGGGACTTCGAGCCGGACCCATTTGCCGGCCTCCGGGAGCGGTCCCATGGGGCGATGGTTCTCGGCGTCGCCGGATCCGAAGGGAATCTTGTCGGCTCCCCACCATGCGCGGTGTTCCCAGGAACCGTCGTTGAACTGGAGCATGATCGTTTGGGGTGGGTTGGCGGGATCCAGCCAGACGTAGGCGAAGAGTCGGTCACCTTCACCGATTTTCAGCGGCACGGCAGCACCGGTGAAGAAGTGCTGGCTGAGTGCGGGCGCGGTGCGGTGGGTGGAACGAGTGCCACTGTGAACAGGGTGCTCGGGGGCTGAAACGAATTCCCACGGAGTGTCACCCTGCAGCTGTGCGCCGGACGGGGCTTCGTCTTCGATCCAGACAAAGTCCTGATGCTCGGCCGGGATCGTCTCTGCAGCCGGGCCGGGATCGGTGTACGCAAACTGTTCAGTGGCGGCATCAAGCGAGGTGCGGAGAGCGGCGATTTGCTGGTCGAGTTCGGAGAGTTTTTGAGTTTGTTCAGCGGAGGGGACACGGATGGTGGGCGGGGGAGCAAGCGCGTTGCCGTCCATGGCGGCATCGGCGGACGCATTGTAGAAGGCATACAGCTGATAGAATTCTTTTTGGGTGACCGGGTCAAATTTGTGGTCGTGACAGACAGCGCAACCGAGCGTCATACCCATGAAGATGGTGGACATTGTCTCTGTGCGGTCGACGGCGTAGCGTACGAGCACTTCTTCGTTAATGGAGCCACCTTCGCTGGTGGTGACGTTGCAGCGGTTGAAGCCGGTGGCCACCTGCTGGTCCAGCGTGGCGTTGGGAAGCAGGTCACCAGCCAGCTGTTCGACGGTAAAGTCGCTGAACGGTTTATTGGAGTTAAACGCCTGAATGACCCAGTCGCGATATTTCCAGAGCGATCGTTCGTTGTCGAGATGCAGTCCGTGGGTGTCACCGTAGCGCACAAGATCCAGCCAGTAGCGAGCCATGTGTTCGCCGTAACGGGGCGAGGCGAGAAGGCGATCGATCGTTCGCTCCCAGGCATCGGGGGAAGTGTCTTTGACGAAGGCATCGACTTCGGCGGGCGTCGGCGGGAGACCTGTCAGATCGAGCGTGGCGCGGCGGATCAGTGTGGTGCGATCAGCTTCCGGGGCTGGTCGCAGGCCTGCTCTGAGAGCGCTGGTGGCGAGAAAGTTATCGATCGGGTTACGCACGGCCAGATCGGCAGGGACGGCGGGAACCGGAGGCAGTTCCGGGCGAGTAAAGGACCAGTGTCCACGATATTCGGCCCCCTGATCAATCCAGTTTTTCAGGACTTCAATCTGTTGGGGCGTGGCTGCTTTGCCGGTCGACGGCGGAGGCATGACGACGTCGGGGTCGGTGGACAGGAGTCGCTGGATGAGGGTACTGGAGGCCGAGTTGCCCGGAATGACGGCAGCGTGCCCGGATTCCAGCATGGAACGGGCGCCTTCAGCCGTGTCGAGCCGCAGCCCCGCCTGTCGCTCGTTGACGTCCGGGCCGTGACAACGGAAACACAGGTCAGACAATACCGGACGCACCTGGCGGTTGAAGTCGACGGGATCGGCCGCCGACAGGCCGGGTGCAGCCAGCAGGAGGACGCACAGACCTTTAAGCCTGGAGAAGCCTGAAACACGGGACATGGCAGGCACCTGAAACGGAATTGGGGGTAGGCAGAGAGGGCGGGAGACGGCACGCGGATAAAGACAGTATGCAAGGCATCCTGGAGAATCTTCCGGGGAAGTCAAGACCCTTGCCAGGCTCCGGGAATCGTTCACCGGGAATCGGCGGGCTGAGAGGGAAAAAATCGATTTGGCGGCCTCGCGAGGCGGGGGTCGGCAGGCTGGCTCCAATTTCGACTGACAGGGTCTGGCACGTAATATGCTGCTCCAGCTTCTGCCGGTAAAACCCCTTTGATTCTGCGCGAATTGCTGACGAAACAGGCACGACAGCTCAAATTTTCAGCAGATCATTCAGGAGTGAACTTGGATGTCCGGGTCGGACATCGCCTGGGGCGATTTTATCCGGAAGATTTTCTGCGGCCGTGTACTTTCGGGAGAAAGCGAGCTTCTGATCAGCAGTAACGACCAGGAAGTTCCGGTGCACATCCGCGGAGTGCTTACCCATCGGGAGGAGTTTTCAGACAATGGCGAAGAAATCGAAATTGGAGTACATCTGGCTGGACGGCACGAAACCCACGCAGGTGCTGCGTTCCAAGACCAAGATCGTCAGGGATTTCGGGGGTACTCTGGAAGAGTGTCCTGTGTGGTGCTTCGACGGCAGCTCGACAAACCAGGCGCCGGGCGGTTCGTCCGACTGTCTGCTCAAGCCGGTTGCGATTTTCACGGATCCGGGCCGTCGGGACGGATTCCTGGTGATGTGTGAAGTGTTGAACCCGGACGGTTCCATTCACGATTCCAACGGCCGTGCAACGATCGATGACGATGACGCGGATTTCTGGTTCGGCTTCGAGCAGGAGTATTTCCTGTGGGATCGCGAAACCAATCTTCCGCTGGGCTTCCCGATCGGTGGCTACCCGGCTCCACAGGGTCCCTACTACTGCTCCGTTGGCGCCAAGAACGCATTCGGTCGCGAAATCATTGAAGAGCATCTGGATCTGTGCCTGGACGCTGGCTTGAATGTCGAAGGCATCAACGCTGAGGTGGCGACCGGACAGTGGGAATTCCAGGTGTTTGCCAAGGGTGCCAAGCGGGCCGGCGACGAGGTCTGGGTTGCCCGTTACCTGCTTGAACGCACCGCCGAAAAGTACAACGTCTGGATCAACTGGCACTGCAAGCCGCTCGGCGACACCGATTGGAACGGATCCGGCATGCACGCCAACTTCTCCAACTCCGTGCTGCGAACCTGCGGCAGTCGCGAGACCTACGAGAAGATCTGTGGTGCGTTTCAGCCACGCATCAAGGAGCACATTGCGGTTTATGGTGCGGACAACCATATGCGTCTGACCGGCAAGCATGAAACTCAGTCCATCGACAAGTTCAGCTTCGGTGTTTCTGACCGTGGGGCGTCCATCCGTATTCCAGTGGCGACAGTCACCAACGGCTGGAAGGGTTGGTTGGAAGATCGTCGTCCGGCATCCAACGCGGATCCGTATAAGGTGGCGTCTGAAATCATTCGCACCGTGAGGGCCGTGAAGATCTGAGCACCGCACCGCTGCACAGAGCAACGACCAGGATCCAGTCGCCCCGTTCTTCGCACCAGCCCTGAGTGGTGCGGCTGGAATCGGGAGTCACTGCTGATCGTTGGAGCAATCCTTCGGTCATCCTCCCGGGCTGTTCGGCCTCCCGCCGAACAGCCTTTTTTCGTTGATGGCCCCTGGATCGTGAGGCATTGCCAATTCGTACTCGTTGCCACAGTCTGTCGGGACAGGGCTGATCATAGGTGTGCCGACCGATTTCCACAGCCAGCCTGTGGCTCAATGATCGCTGCAGATCCAGTCGTCATAGAGTGCAGAACTGAAGAGTCGCAACAAAAAACCCCGAGGAAGTTAAACTTCCTCGGGGCATAAGTGCACTTGTTAGTCCGCTGCCGGTGTTGAAGCAGACGCGGTGAGAGAAGCAGCAGGCCTGAAGAGCGAGAGAGAACACCGAGCTTCCCCAAACTCGGCGGATCGAATGTTGCATGGGACTTTGCACAGCGTCATGCCGGGCGAGCCCATGAGTTTTGATCTGATAGCGTATTCAACTGCACTTGCCGGAGTTCGTGGGCGATGTTACCGGGCCCGGACACAACACCAGGCTGGAACGTTCCATTCAGTACAGGGGAAAAGGAATCAGAGCACTTTGGCAGCCGTCAGAGCATCGGGTGGCGGGGGGGCACCACCACCCGGCGGTTCTTTTCTGCGACCGCATTGGGAAACCGCAGATCAGACGGCGGTTTCCGTATCGGCATTGGCTTTCTGCTGACGGCGGCGAGCCATCACGCGGCGACCGGCAACGAGGCCGAGTCCGCTGAGCAGGAGCATGGAGCCTGGTTCGGGAATGGCAGAGGCGGGAAGGCCATCGAGAGTCAGTACTCCGTCGGTGCTGAACGGGAATTCAGTGTCGACAATGAACTGGCCCTGCAGCACTGTGGAAGTGGAGGTCAGCAGGCTGATGTTCGCCTCTGATGCTTCCTGGTTTGCCAGTGTAGTTCCACCGCCAACGGTGAGGTTCACATCGGCCTGGTTGATGCCGGTAGTGGCACCAGCAGGTGCATTTGCCGGGCCCTGAAAACGAAGGCCGAGGTCATAGGCCGTCTGTGCACCAGCGATTCGAATTCGGTTCTGCGACGAGGACTTCAGCACGTTCCACTGATAAATCGTACCACTGCGGTTGATTCTGAAGTCAGCCGAGGTGACGGACGCGATGATACCGGATGTCGTGGTTGGTGTGTAGTCCACAAGCAAGGTCCACGTCGAGGTAACGCTGGACACATCTTCCTTGGCCGTACCGGTCAGGTAGACCTGAGCTGCACTGACCGACCCGGCTGCGGCGACGACCGCAACACAGGCTGTGAAGGCAGCCTTAAGAAACTTGATCATGTTGTTCTCCTTGGGAGAAAAGGGGAATGCGCAATGCGCCTGCTTCTGAGATTTAGCTTGTGGAGAAAACACCACTAAAGCTGCGAAAAGTAAACGTCTAGGCTAACGCAGAGCCCCCAGCTCAACAATAAATAAATTCACAGAACCCGCACAACCTTCCTGACAGCCGCAGATCTCGCAATCAAATCAGGCCACTAAGCCTGCCAATTCTTCAAAAAACGCCCATTTTCTGAAGCGCCCTCAGTCAACCTGTATCGATTGTGCCGAATAAGCCGCCTTTAATGGCATGTTGCAAATTCTCTGTGGAGCCCACCCCTGGTGCGACGTTTCTAACTTGAGAAACGAGAATTGAGGAATCGGAAATAGTCCCTTTCGGTCGGTTGGAGGCTGCTGGGAGTTATGAGTTCTGCGAAGTCCGTTCGCCTCGATCTCATGCTTGTGGTTCGTGGCCTTGCCAGTTCAAGAACTCAGGCGAAGTCTTTGATTGAACAAGGTTTGGTGAAGGTTGCCGGAAGCCCCGCCCTGAAGGCTTCTCAAACCGTCTGAGCCGAAGAACTGCTGGAGGTGGTGGAGCAGCCGCGTTATGTCAGTCGCGGCGGACTCAAGCTGGAAGCCGCGATTTCGGGATTCAGTCTGCATTTTGCAGGTGCCGTGGTGCTGGACGTGGGTGCTTCGACGGGTGGCTTCACGGATTGTGCACTGCAGCACGGGGCTGCTCGTGTGATTTGCCTTGATGTTGGCACTGGGCAGCTGCACGACAGGCTGCTCCGGGACCCAAGAGTGGTGAATCTCGAGCAGCTGAATGTTCGGAATTTGCGGACTGTGCAGCTTCCGGAGCAGGATTTCGACAGAATTGTGATTGATGTGTCGTTCATTTCCCTGCGTCTGGTGCTCCCGGTGGTCTGGCCTCTGCTGCGACCTGAAGGCCATTTGATGGCGCTGGTGAAGCCGCAGTTTGAGGCGGGGAGACAGGAGGTTTCTCGGGGGCGGGGTGTGATTCGGGACGACGGGGTCCGGCTGCAGGTGCTGAGGGAGATGCGTCAGTTTGCTGCTGAGTCACTGGCAGGCGCAATCGACGGGGGTGCGTTGGAAAGCCCGATCAGTGGCGGCGATGGGAACAGGGAATTTCTCTGGCTGTTGTCGCGTTGATTCTGACAACAAAGTCTGGATGTGAATTCAGGCGATTGGGAATTCACAGCCCGCTGCCCCCGGAACCGGTGTCGGGTTTGCATTTCGCCCCGGCAGCCCGATACTGCACCCCTGCTCACCCATTTCCCATCTTTGTCTGTCGCCCCGATCGGTGTCGCCGTCAGGGCTGCTGGAGCTGTCCATGTCTGCTGCCGCTGAGTTTCCGATACCGCTTCAGAACTACCAGCCACTGGTGCTCGATCCCCGCAACCCAAAGCTGACTGCGGACCAAAAGGCGGCTCTGCAGGCCAACATCCAGCTGTGCCGCGACGCGATCATCTTCTTCACCGCTGTCGCCGATGCAAAGGGGCTCGGCGGACACACTGGTGGACCTTTCGACACGGTGCCTGAAGTCTGCATTATGCATGGCTTCATGAAGCATGCGGCCGCCGGGGGAACACCGGACGTGCTTCCGGTGTTTTTCGATGAAGCCGGTCACCGTGTTGCTACTCAGTATCTGATGGCGGTTCTGGATGGCGAGCTTCCTCTGGAAAAGCTCTTTCACTACCGCGAATACCTCTCGCACCTGCCAGGGCACCCGGAACGCGGCTTCACCCCGGGCGTGAAGTTTTCATCGGGCCGACTGGGTCATATGTGGCCGTTCGTGAATGGCGTGGCAATCGCCAATCCGGGCAAGGTGGTTTTCATGCTGGGTTCAGACGGCTCCCAGATGGAGGGCAACGATGCCGAGGCAGCGCGACTGGCGGTCGCCCAGCAGTTGAATATCAAGCTGCTGATCGACGACAACGACGTGACCATTGCCGGCCATCCCTCTGATTATCTGCCTGGTTACTGCGTCGCAAAGACTCTTGAGGGACACGGTCTGGCGGTCGATATCGGTGACGGAGAGGAACTGGATGCTCTGTATGCCCGGATGTGTGCCGCAGTGACATCCTCGGGGCCGATTGCCTTGATTAACCGACGCAGGATGTGCGTTGGTATTCGCGGGCTCGAAGGCAGTGCTCATGGTCATGATGTGATTAAGGTGTCTGTGGCGAAGGAGTACCTGGCCGGTCGCGGTCACGAGGCTGCGGTTCAGTATCTCAGCAGCGTTCCGAAGGGACCTTCCGCGCCAGTTTGTGAGGGTTCCGATGCAAAAAGCGTCGGCCGCAACCGCGACCTGTTCGGAAAGATCCTGAATGAGATTCTGGGTGAGATGCCGACAGAGCAGCGAGTGGCCAGCGTGCGAGTCTTTGACAGCGACCTCGAGGGTTCGTGCGGCCTGAATCACGTTCGTGCGGCGCATCCCGAAGTATTTGTGCGCGGTGGCATCATGGAACGTGGCAACTATTCTGCCGCAGCGGGCTTTGGTTATGAAACTGGAAGACAGGGAGTCTTCGCGACGTTCTCAGCATTTCTTGAGATGGTCGTATCAGAGATCACCATGGCACGACTTAACCAGGCAAACGTGCTGGCGCATTTCTCGCATGCCGGTTGCGATGATATGGCCGACAACACCTGCCATTTCGGTCTGAATAACATGTTCGCGGCGAATGGGCTACCGGATGAAGGCCGCGACTCGACGCGGCTTTACTTCCCCGCAGACCAGCACCAGTTTCGGGCGTGTCTGAAGACGATCTTTCCGCAGCCAGGGCTCCGATTTCTGTTTTCCACCCGTTCCGGAGTCCCGGATCTGCTGACGGAGACCGGCGAACGCTTTTACGGGGCTGACTACCAGTTCATTCCAGGGAAAGATGACCTGATCCGGGAAGGGAAAGACGGCTACATTGTGACGTTCGGCGAGACGGTCTACCGGGCACTGGATGCGGAGATCAAACTCAGAGCAGCCGGGCTGCAGATTGGACTTGTGTGCAAGGCGACGCTGAATGTTTATGACGAAGCCATGATGTCGCGGCTGGCGGCAACCCCGGCGGTGCTGGTGGCAGAGTCCTTCAATGTCAACACGGGGCTCGGTTCCCGTTTCGGCACAGAACTGCTCAAACGTGGTTTTCGCGGCCGCTACAACAACATCGGCACCCACCGCGAAGGATCGGGCGGATTGTGGCAGCAGATGGGTTATCAGGGCCTTGATTCTGCGGGTATACAGGCTGCCGCCCAATCGCTGCTGAAATAGCACCGGGCTGCGTGAACTGATCCTCCGTTCGGGTCCGGCAAGATAACTGTGTAAGGAACAGGGTCCTGAATGTTCAAAAGTGGATTTCTTGGATATCCAACTACGTTCATGCTGGACTTTGTAGTCTGTGCACTGGTTTTGATTGTACCGCTGCTGCTGTACAGTCTTTGGCTGGTGAAAATTCGCCGAAGTTATCTGGCTCATAAGCGGCTGCAGATTGCTTTGGGTCTGGTCCTGCTGGTTGCGGTCTCCGCCTTCGAAATTGATGTGCAACTGGTGCATGGTGGGTGGGAACAGATTGTCGGCCGGCAGAATCTTGCTCCCGAGCAATTGGAGGCAAAGATCATGGCTGTACGCCCATGGCTGCTGGTGCACCTGGTGTTTGCGGTCAGCACTCCCGTTCTCTGGGGCGCGACAATTGGGCTGGCCTTGATGAAATTTGGCAGTGACGCCCGGCCTGGAAGCCACAGCCGGCTCCACAAAGTGCTCGGGTGGCTCTCCACCATCGACATCACGCTCACCTCGGTCACTGGCCTGCTGTTTTATTACCAGGCCTTCATTCGTTCAGTTTGAGAAATTCAGTTCTTTGGCTTCGGGGTACTGCCACGGCCGGGGGGAATCTGAATCAGACTGGGGCTCTTCCGCTCTTCGGGTACGGGTGAGCTGACCAGAGTGTCTCCAATGGATTTGCTCCAGTCGTGTACCAACAGAAGGTCGAAGCCCGGGTTTTGCTCCTTGACCTGACACGAGCATGGTCCTGCGAGAAAGTCCGATGCATCAGAGATTGTTTTCGAGTCAATGCCACTGCCAACCAGTGCGTACAAAACACGGCCGCGTCCAAAGACCGGAAAGGCCATGGGCTCTGCAAGTTCACCCAGGTCAGCCTCGCTGCTGAGCAGGCTGTCAACGAGAAATTGCTCGCGAGGATCATCGCGACGCAGACTGATCACAGAGAACTGCAGCTTCAGCGGGATACGCAGCTGGCGGAGTTGTTCCGGGGTGATCTGCAGGTCTGTGGCTGTCGGCAGTCGGAGTCGCTGCTCATCATTCTTCAGCTGGCTGCTGAGTCGCTCGATGGCATCCTGATCAGCCTGTGTGTTGCCGGATTCGAGGAACAGCCAGACTGCTGAGTGGCCTGCTGAGAGCCGTGAGGCAAGTTCGCTGCGGACGGGACTTGTGAATATCTGCTCCGAGGTGGTCGCAGACAGTTTCCTGAGACTTGCCACAGGCTGATCAACGGTGGAAGGCTGCGGGTAGAGGGCTGCGACAACGGGTGTTCCGTCGCTTCCGATCGCATTCCTGAAAGACTCCCAACGGCGACGATCGGCGGGTGCGGCAGAAACGAGGTCAATATGCTGAAGACCAATGAGCGGACTGTTGCGGGCGATGTTCGGCATTACGGAATGCTGCAGCTTCAGCAGAGAGTCCGTTTGTTCGGGGGAAAGTGGCCCGTCAGATAACACTATGATTTTCCATGTTCCTGGGATCCAGCGCTCAAGCGCATAGCGAAACACGGGGGCCTGGCAGGCAAAGAGGACACTGCTGCAGACACAAATCGCGAGGGCGATGGAGTTCAGGAGCTGACGTTTCATGAATGGGCCTTTGTGTCACCACCTGATGAAAGACAATGGTCGCATTGCGCATGACTGGGAATCCAATGTAGGGCAACACTGCCATCCCAATGTTCGAAGTCCGGTAAACGTGACCTCGATATCCTCGATAGGCAGCACCAATCTGTGTTCTCCACGAATTCAGAATGTCGTCAATAGTCGGATGGAGGTGATTAGTTCCATTCGCAAGGGAGCTTTGTAGCGTGGTGTTGATCAATGCTGCCGCGCAGATAGTGGCACCGGAAATCGTGATTATGGCAGACGAAGGGTGTCGCGCGAAATCAATGCCGTGTGGAGTTTGAAGAGTCATTGCGACAACGCAGGTGCCGTGCCTTGCCCACAGCGACCAGTTTCGGGAGAATTCGGGGGCGGTGGTCCAGTCCCGGAGCCACTGAAGATTCTTGACGACATCACCCCAGGAAGTTCTCTGTGACCGTACTCCACCCACTCCTGCAGCTTCATCCCTCTGACAATGTCGCCGTGGCCCGCCGAGCTCTGCGGGCTGGAGAAACCGTGAGCTGCGGAGTTGTCAGCGTCACGACAACAGAGCCGATTCCGGCCAACCACAAAGTGGCGCTGATCAATCTTTCGGCGGGTACTGGCATCCGAAAATTCGGGCAGCCGATTGGTTCAGCCCTGGTCGCTGTTCCGGCAGGTGGCTGGGTTCACACGCACAATGTCAGCCTTGAACGTGAGCGTACAGGTTATGAGTTTTCCACGGAGCTGCTGCAGTTTCCAGAGCCACCGCTGAGAACGTTTCAGGGCTATCGTCGGCGGGATGGCCGCGCGGGAACTCGCAACTACATCGCCATCATCAGCACGGTGAACTGTTCCGCCACCACATCCCGCTACGTGGCTCAGGAACTCTCGCGTACCGATTTGGGCGCGTGGCCAAATATCGATGGCGTCATCCCCATCGTTCACAAAAGTGGTTGTGCATTTGCCTACAACAGCGAAGACCATCTGCTGCTCAATCGCACGCTCGCAGGTTTCGCACGGCATCCAAACATTGCAGCGTGTATCGTGCTGGGACTGGGCTGCGAGACGGCACAGGCCTCCCATCTGCAGGAAACTCAGGGACTGGTACAGCTTGGTGGCTCTTTGGCTGGCGGTCGTGATGATCTGCCAATGATTCTCAATATTCAGGACGTCGGCGGGGTGCGGCGAACTGTGGACCGCGCCGTCGGGGTGCTTCGGGATCTGCTCAGCGGCGCCAACAATGTTCGCCGCGAGCCGATTCCGCTGTCTGAATTGCTGCTGGGGCTGCAATGTGGAGGGAGTGACGGAGCCAGCGGGATCACGGCCAACCCGGCACTTGGAGTGGCCAGCGACCTGCTCGTGGCTCACGGTGGTGGTTCGGTGCTGGCAGAAACTCCTGAAGTCTACGGCGCCGAGCAGCTGTTGACGCGGCGATCGGTCTCACGCGCCGTGGGTGAAAAGCTGCTCGATCGAATTCGCTGGTGGGAGGAATATGCAAAACGGAACTCCGCTTCGATCGACAACAACCCTTCGTGGGGCAACAAACAGGGAGGACTCACAACCATCATCGAGAAATCACTCGGCGCCGTAGCTAAAGGAGGCACAGCTCCACTGAGGGACGTCTATCAATTCGCCGAGCCCATTACTGAGAAGGGCTTTACCTTCATGGACACGCCGGGGTATGACCCGATTTCCGTCACTGGACTTGTCGCCGGCGGCTGCCAGGTCGTCGTATTTACCACCGGCCGCGGCAGCTGCTTCGGATGCAAGCCAGCGCCCACAATCAAGGTCGCCACGAATACTCCACTGTTCCTGCGAATGCCCGAGGACATGGACCTCAATGCAGGTTCCATACTTGAGGGTTCAAGTGTCGAATCCGTCGGCAGAGAGATTTTCGAGAAGATCATCGCTGTCGCCAGCGGAGAGAAGACTCTGAGCGAGCAGCAGGGGATTGGTGACGAAGAGTTCTGTCCGTGGATGCCCGGACCGATCTTCTAGCGGCAGCGGACACGGTCTGACAGCGTTCATCAATACACAGATACAGCAAGTCCCATGCAGTCGTTGCCACGTTCCGTCTACATCCATGTCCCATTCTGCCTGCACCACTGCGGATACTGCGACTTCACCCTTGTTGCCAATCGCAATGACCTGATTCCTCAGTGGCTGGAATGCCTGCGCAGGGAGCTCGATCATGAATTGGCCGGGTATTTTCGACCAATTGAGTTTGACACGCTTTTTCTGGGCGGCGGAACTCCGACACATCTCGCCACGGATCAGCTGAAGGCACTTTTTGAGCTGCTGGCACTTTTTTTTCGGCCGGCAGCGGGCGCAGAAATTTCCATCGAGGCCAATCCAGATGGATTGACAACGGAAAAGCTTGAACTCCTGAAAACTCATGGAGTAAACAGAATCAGCCTCGGGGTTCAGTCTTTCCAAAATCAGGAACTCGAAGTTCTCGAACGCACCCATAATGGAACCGAAGGAGCGGAGTCCGTTTGTCGCGCGGCGGATTACATCAGCCAGGTGGGTGTTGACCTGATTTTTGCTGTACCCGGCCAGACTCTTGTCAGCTGGGAAGATTCCCTAAGAACCGCCATATCGCTGCCTGTGCACCATATTTCCACGTATGGGCTCACATGGGAGCAGGGAACGCCGTTTTTCCGCAGGCAGCGGCAGGGAGCGCTGCAGAAAGCACCTGAAGATCTTGAATGCCAGATGTACCTGAACGCAATTGCCACTTTGCAGCGTAGCGGCTTCGAGCACTACGAGGTGTCAAACTTTGCAAAGCCCAGTTGTCGCTGCCGCCACAATTTGGTTTATTGGCGGGCACAGGAGTACTTTGCATTTGGTCCGGGAGCTGCGCGATACGTCAATGGCCAACGCTCGACCAACTGCCGCAGTGTCCTGCGCTGGCTGAAGGCATGGTCGGCACACCGCCCCTGCAACGAACCGGACGATTTCCCAGAACCCGCAGACCGCGCCCGCGAAGCGGTGATGCTTGGCCTCCGGCTGCGGGAGGGGTTTTCACTAGACACTTTCGAGGGCCGGTTCGGAGTTTCACTTGAAAACCTCGCTGGTCCAGCACTGAAACGCAGCTTGCACATGGGACTACCGGAAATCGTCTCGAACTGGCTCCGATTGACCGACGCGGGACTCCTGGTGGCTGATTCCGTGGTGTCCGACTTCCTGGCTGCTGACTAGACGGGAAATTTTTATGACCTTCAACAAACTTCAGCCACAAACAGGAGGTGACGCAAGTCACCTGCATAGCCTCCACCCTGCCATCACCGCCCCTGTTCCACGTGATCGATTTCGCTTTATCGACCTGTTCGCAGGAATAGGTGGCCTGCGCCGCGGATTTGAAAGGCTCGGCGGACGTTGTGTTTTCACCAGCGAGTGGAACCAACTTGCAGTGAAGACCTACAAAGCCAACTTCCAGAATCCTCAGGACCATATCTTCACGGGCGACATCACTCAGGTCGAGGCGTGCGACATTCCCGAACACGAAGTGCTTTTGGCCGGATTCCCATGCCAGCCGTTTTCGATCGCAGGCGTGAGCAAGAAAAATGCACTGGGACGTGAACACGGTTTCAAGTGTGAGGCGCAGGGAACGCTGTTTTTTGACGTTGCCCGAATCATCGAACACCACCGTCCCCATGCCTTTTTGCTGGAGAACGTTAAAAACCTGCTCAATCACGACCGTGGCAACACGTTCTCAGTGATTCGTCGCACCTTGCAGGACGAGTTGGGATATAGCAATTTGCATTATCGAATCCTGGATGCACGGGCTTGGGTTCCCCAGCACCGGGAACGCATCTTCATTGTGGGCTTCCGGGAGGAGAATGACTTCAGTTTCGACCGTTTGGAAATCCCGGATCCCACGCAACACCCCCGAATGCAACTGATCCTGCACCCGGAAGACGGAAGCGAGCCACTCGATGAGCCCTTTACTCTGGGCCCGAGCGGGGCGGTGAATCCCAAATACACACTAACAGATCGGCTCTGGGAATATCTGCAGAACTACGCAGAAAAGCACCGCCGCAAGGGCAATGGCTTTGGCTTCGGCCTTGCGGGCCCCGGCGACGTCGCGCGAACACTGTCCGCGAGATACTACAAGGACGGATCAGAAATTCTGATACCCCAACCGGGCCGCAATCCGCGGCGATTAACGCCCCGCGAATGCGCAAGGCTGATGGGATTCGAGCAGCCGGGCTGCACTGACTTCGTCATTCCCGTGTCCGATACGCAAGCCTACCGCCAGTTTGGCAACGCGGTCGTCGCAATCGCGGCCGCGGCAATCGCGAAGTCGATGTTCAAATACCTGCCTGTACAACCGGGCCGGCAAACTCAACGAAGACTTCCGCTCAGGGGATG